>JAAXKA010000140.1:0-1470 GCA_012269555.1 Alphaproteobacteria bacterium | reverse complement strand
TTTTTCTTTGCCAAATAATTCTCTTCTATTGCAGTTAAGAATATTCTCGTAAGATCTCCAACATTTTTTGCCTGCAGAAAATATTTTTGCATAAATATCTCTACGCCTCTTCTCGAGTTATCATCTTCAATATTTAAGCTTTTTGCTAAATCAGCTTGAATGTTAAAATATAATTTCTCATTAGCGTAACCTGATATTTGGTGAATTTTACACCTTATAAACCAAAGAAAATTTTCCGCTTCTGTAAATATTTCTAGCTCGCTCTTCTTAAAGATCTTTTTCTCTATAAGGGATTGGATGTTATCGGTTTTATAAATATACTTTGATATCCAGTATAAGGTATGGAGGTCTCGTAGTCCTCCCTTACCTTCTTTAATATTTGGCTCCAGCATATACCGCGCATTAGCATGCTTAAGGTGTCTTTCTGCTCTCTCCGAAAGCTTTCCTTCCACAAAATTCGATGCTTTTTTTGAAAAAACTTTTTTCTTTAGCGTAGTCTCTAATTCTTCAAATAAGTCTCTACTTCCACATAAGTATCTCTTCTCCAGCATTGAGGTTCGTATTGTTAAGTCATCCAAACCTAGTTGAACACAATCAGATATAGTTCTAGATGAGTGACCTACTTTAAATTTTAAATCCCAAAGTAGATACAATACTGACTCCACTACACTCTTAGCCCAACCTGTCTGACGTTTATTGGACAGGAATAATAAATCTATGTCGGAATAAGGAGCCATTTCACCCCTTCCGAAACCTCCTACAGCAACTAACGATAAGCTTTGACTTTCAGAAGGGTGAGTAAACGGATGAAATTTTTTATGGACTAGATTAAAAACAGTAGTAACCAATATATCTGTTTTTTTACAAAAAAGGCTTTTCGCTTCGTTGCCTAAAAAAGGGCATTTGTTTAGAAAATCAAAAGCAACTTGGGTCATGAGCTCATTAGAAGCTCTAAGAATGGATGTTATCTTTGCTCTTGTCTTTACATCTGGATTATTGGGAATAGCTAAATCTAAAAGTTCCTTATTTAACTTTTCTCTGTAACTATCCAATTCGATTATGGTCTTCTTTGCTGTCTGCATAAACTAGAGTAATATTATATTTAGTTAGACTACACGAGAGAATTATTAAAAAATTTACAAAGTCTAGAAAGCTTTAGATTGAGAAGTTATATTAAATTGCGAGATTTTGAATAAGTATGAACGAATTTGTGTATCCAGAAATTAAGTCCGGCTTATATCTTGTTTCACTTCCAGTGGGCTGTCTAAGTGATATCAGTTTTAGAGCACTACATATGTTAAGTAATTCTGATTACGTAGCTGGCGAAGATACTCGAAGTGTAAGATCACTATTTAAATTATTGAAAATTAGCAAATCAATAAAGTCTATAATTTCATATCACGATCATAGCTCAGCTCATACAAGAGGGAAAATAATAGAATTAATTAAACAAGGCAAAAGTGTGGCTTT
>JAAXKA010000212.1 GCA_012269555.1 Alphaproteobacteria bacterium | reverse complement strand
CGCTACAAAGTAAAACTGCTCGAAAAGGATTATGAGTATTCCAAAGTTGCATATTCGTGCTGTCTGTGGCGTATCGAATATTCAAAGGATCAAACATAAGTAAACCGCCATATCCCCTTTGCACAATATGATCAGTTAGGCGCTTCCATCTATATTCCCGCATTCGTGGCAAGTTTGGTAATTTAAGACCCGATTTTCGCCATTCATTAAAAGCCAGTTGGGTTGGGCCGATTTCGACCCGATTATTGTTATTTGGTGTATTATCACCCAGAAGTGTGCCTTGGGATGGATCTATTTTGCGATTATCTCTAAAATGGCTATTCATTGAAAACTCCACTATTTCCTTGAGATTTACATAAGATTTCGAATATGTCAGTTTTGAAACCGACTACTATAAGTGTCGTTATTTAGCCTACCAAGAGTTTGAGTGTTTAGTTTGATCTTTCAAAAAAGTATCCCTTACGACACAACTTATCCAAAGTTGCCAGGTACCAGACCAATTTCTCCAGATGAGTGGATTATTTGCGATGATGCCTTCTCGCAGCAAATGGCTTTGCGAGATGAGCTTATAGAAACAAAAAGAGATAAAGTTTTAGCGATTTCTGATCAAGCAAATGAAGCAGCGGTAGAGTTGTCAAAGATGGCATTAGAATTTTCCATCAAGAGTTTAGGTTATCAGAAGAGCAATGATGAAGTTATTCGGCCTGATGAAGTTTCCATCAAAATCGATTTAAGTGATCCGATGAGGTTCCTTGGGCGTCTTGTTCAAAATGATTTTTGTATTTTGCAAAAAGTAGGCGACGAGCATGTACTGACAGCTGCTTCCCTTTGCTTTCCTGCCAGTTGGTCATTGGAAGAAAAATTTCTCAAACCACTTATTGATATACATATCCCTGTAAAAGAATATGACGAAGAAATTGCAAAAAGAGTTCAGCGACTATTTGACGGTTTGCAAGTTAACCGCCCGGTTTGGCGTTTTAATGCACTTTACTATGAAGACCCACATCTTTTCCAACCAAGAAGTGTAAATAAGCCTCGCAAAAAGCCAGCACCAAATCAGGTTAATTATTTTCGATCTGAAAGACAGACGTTGATTAAGTTACCTGAAACAATGGCTATCGTCTTTGGTATTCACACTTTTGTAGTCAAAATGCAAACCTTAGAAAAAGAATAAGATAAATAAAAAAACGCTCCAATAGACTATTGGAGCGTTTTTGTTTTCATGCAGAAATTAGCAGCTATAGTACATTCCATATTCAACTGGATGTGGCGTATGTTCATACGTCTCAATTTCTTCCATTTTCAGCTCGATGTAGCCATCTATTTGATCTTTTGTAAAAACATCTCCAGCTAGCAAGTATTCATGATCGGCTTCAAGACATTCGATTGCCTCTCGCAAACTGCCACAAACAGTTGGAATATCTGCCAACTCTTCAGCTGGAAGATCATAGAGGTTTTTGTCCATCGCTTCACCGGGATCGATTTTATTTTTGATACCATCGAGGCCAGCCATAAGTAGAGCAGAGAAGCAGAGGTATGGATTAGAAGATGGGTCAGGAAAGCGTGCCTCAACTCTTTTAGCTTTTGGCGATTCTGTCCAAGGAATTCGAACACAACCAGATCTGTTTCTGGCAGAGTAAGCTCTCAAAACAGGTGCTTCAAACCCAGGTATAAGTCTTTTATAAGAATTAGTTGATGGGTTAGTAAAAGCGTTTAGCGACTTAGCATGCTTAAGAATACCGCCGATAAACCATAGTGCTTCATCAGATAAGTCTGCATATTTATCGCCGGCGAAAAGTGGCTTGCCATCTTTCCAAATCGACATATTACAATGCATGCCAGTGCCGTTATCGCCGGCAATCGGTTTAGGCATAAATGTGGCTGATTTACCATAAGCTTGAGCAACGTTGTGTATTACATACTTATATTTTTGAAGTTCATCACCTTGCTTGGTAAGGCTTGAAAAAATAAGTCCTAACTCATGTTGGCATGATGCGACTTCGTGGTGATGTTTATCAACTGACATTCCCAGCCTCTTCATTGTAGATAGCATTTCAGAACGTATATCTTGGCCATCATCAATTGGATTAACTGGGAAATATCCACCCTTTACACCTGGCCTATGACCTGTGTTTCCGATTTCATAGTCCGTGTCAGTATTCCAAGCTGCATCGAGAGCATCGACCTCGAATGCTACCTTATTCATGGAGTTTGAAAATCTCACATCGTCAAATAAGAAAAACTCTGCTTCAGGGCCAACGAAAAATGTATCCCCAATACCTGATGATTTAAGATAGGCTTCAGCCTTCATAGCAGTGCCACGAGGATCTCTGTTGTATGCTTCGCCGGTGTCAGGTTCCACTACGTAGCAATGCACGCAAACTGTTTTCTCTGCGTAAAATGGATCAATATACGCACTATCGGTATCCATCATCAACTTCATGTCAGATGCTTCAATTGATTTCCAACCGGCGATTGATGAGCCATCAAACATAAAACCTTCATCGATAAAATCTGCGTCCACTTGATCAGACATAACTGTTACATGCTGTAATTTTCCTCGCGGGTCGGTAAATCTAATATCTACGTATTCAGCATCCTCATCTGAAATAAGTTTGAGCAACTTTTCTGAGCTCATAATTGTGTCCTTCCTTTAGTTTAAAGTGCTTCGGGGCCGCTTTCACCGGTCCTGATGCGTATTGCTTGTTCAATAGTACTTACGAATATTTTACCATCACCGATTTTATCAGTCTTGGCTGCGTCGATGATCGCTGCGATTGCTGACTCTACTTGGTCATCATCAAGTGCAACTTCAATCTTAACCTTTGGCAAAAAATCCACCACATATTCTGCCCCTCTGTAAAGTTCTGTATGGCCTTTTTGTCGACCAAATCCTTTTACCTCTATTACTGACAGACCCTGAATGCCCAACTCTTGTAGAGCTTCCTTTACTTCATCTAGTTTAAATGGCTTTATTATAGCCTCAATTTTTTTCATGGTAGCTTCTCCTTACAACCACGGCACCACCGTGGTTTGCACGCTTAATTTTGAATTCACAGTGTTGAAATGTGTCTTCTATATTTTTAACACCTGCACTTTAGGCATAAATCTAATTTTTAATCATAACGATTAAATTTTAAGCAAATTAAAAATTTAATTTGTTTGTGATTTGTAGTTAAAAAAATTTTTAAAAAATGTCGTTTTGCACTCGAAACCTGCCAATCCTTTTGATAAGCACGATTAAGTAAACGTTTAAAAGTTACAAGCGGGTGTGGCGAAATTGGTAGACGCACCAGATTTAGGTTCTGGCGCCGCAAGGCGTGGGGGTTCAAGTCCCTCCACCCGCACCACTAAAGAGCTCAAATATCAGTGCTAATGTGATCTAAGTTTCTGACAACACTCAGTAAATCTAATTACAAGGCCTTATGGCTAAGCTGGAGTGTTGATCATCATGCAGCCCGAAAATTTTTTTTATACATTTAACCTTGGTGGCTATTACTATTTCACCAGAAGAATTCCTTTAGATCTGAAATATCATTACCTGTTTCCAAGAATAGTGCAGGGACTTAACACGGAAATGGTTTTTAGGAAGGATAGCTAGAAAGAAAAAGACTAAAAGTTTATTACCAAAATCTTTTTATTTTTTTTTTACTTATGCTA
>JAAXKA010000115.1 GCA_012269555.1 Alphaproteobacteria bacterium | reverse complement strand
TAGTTGCTGTTCGTTGTTGCGCATTATATAGCCATTTTGAAACAGATGGATATGGCTCTATCCATAATCCATCCAACCCTAAATCTTCTATTCTATCAATCAATGGCAGTACGGCTATGTCCGCGAGGGAATAATCAGTTCCAAGTAACCATGGACCACCAAATTTATTTAACATTTCATCCATACGTTTTGCAGTTCTCGATATTACTGCTAACGAGTCAAAAATTTGATCCTGTGTAAAACCGGTATTTTTATTAAACGATTGATAAAATTCAGCCTTTAGGGGTCTTTTTTTTATTAGTTCAGAAAATTCTTGGTCGGACATGGCAGAAAATTTTTTTAATAAACCTCCAAACTGAAATGAGGGTGTCCGCACTGCAGGTGTAGGCCAAACATCAACAAACACAAGAAAAGCACGCATTTGGCTTCTCATATAGTGGTCAAAAGGTCTAAAGCTAGTTTCAGTATATTTATCTTCGAGATATTCAAGAATAGATGTTGATTCAAAAACAGGTGAGTTGTCATCGAGTAAAGTTGGAACAACTCCATTCGGATTAAGTTTTAAATACCAGTCAGTGAGGTGATTATGCTCTGAGGAAACAAGCATATTATCTTGCCATACGAGTTCTTTTTCTGCCAGTAATAGTCGCACTTTGATGCTACACGTAGATTGCGCGAAGTGATATAGAGCTAACATTTATCCTCCAGAGTCATCAGTTAACACTTTTTCTTAAACGCTAGTATATTCCTGCAATTATCACCAAGTTAAAAATTAAATTTTTCTCCCGTCCAATAACATTTTCCAATTTCTTTTCCGACGGTATTTTTTAATATTTGATTAGAATAAAAATAAGCACCAGAAGCATTTATTTTTAAATTTTTAGCATAAGTGGTTAGAATTCCTGCAATGGCCGTATCAGCTGCTTTCATTGTTCCATCAGCTATTTTAAGAACAATTGAGCAATTTGCTTCTGGAAGTATGCATCCATACACTCCCTCAGATCCATTTTTGGCGAAAAAGGTTTTATTAGATTTGGCTGTCATTATACTATTTGGAGCGGACTCTCCACCAGTTAAAAAAGGGAAACTGGTGGTGCTCTCAAAAATTTGTAATGCTGCTTTTTGTTCGTTAATACTCAATTTTTTGGGGTCAGCCAATTTTGCTAATGCTCTAGCAAAATCAATTAATCGCATTGCAGGTGCGGGCAGATTACAACCGTCTATCCCAATTCTTTGAAGTGGCCATTCTGACAACTCTTCTAGATAGTGAAATAAAGCTTGTTGTGCTGGATGATGTTCATCAAAATATCCATCTATATCCCATCCATTGTGGATACAAAATGCAAGTTGACAGCAATGTTTTCCCGAACAACCATGATAAATACGTTTTGCAAGAGTGTTTTTACTTGATGATTTATCCCAAGGTTCTTGAAGGATTGAAATGAGATCTTCAGTTTTTTTTGGAAGAGCGTGTCCACAGGCTAGGTGGGTTTCCGGTGAAAGGCTGAGTTGTGATAACCATTTTTTTGCTATTAATAGGTGTTTTTCTTCTCCGTAATGGGAGGCTGAGCCAAAGGCAACCTGTTCATTAGAGAGCGAAAGTCCAGATGAGAGTGCTGTGAATACTTGAAGTGGCTTCATCGCAGAGCGCGGAAAAATGATTTTTTCTGGATGGCCCCAGGCTGCCAGAATTCCTTCAGTTGAATGAAAAATTATTGCAGAGCCGCGATGCACAGACTCCATTAATCCCTGTCTTTCTAATTTTACCAGAACAGGTTCTAAAATTGATTTGTCACCATTATTGCATGCCATAAAACTCTCTATTATCATAAAGGTTAAAAGCCATAAAGCGCTGCTCTGTTTAATCCTGCTAAAGCGTTTGTGACCCGCAATGAGCAAATTTGGTTAGTACCATCAGAATGTAGAAAGCTTGCAGCATCTCTTAAGTATTTTTCTACAGGGTGGTCGTACATAATACCTGCACCACCTAGAATTTCTGTTGCAAGTTTGCAAACTTCAAAAGCGACCTCAGAGGCCTGAACTTTGGCCATTAAGCCTTGCACTCTAGCATCCTTATTTCCATTATCTGCGAGCCATGCAGCCTTATAAATCTGCAGTCTCGCGCCATCTAATAGCATTGCCATTCTCGCGAGCATTAGTGAGATTGCTTGGTGCTCAATAATATATCTTCCTCCCTGTTTTCGACTTTTTGCATAGCTCATTGCATAGTCAAAAGCGGCTCTTCCTACTCCTAAAACAGTAGCTGCAGCCTCAGCTTTGCTTCCAGGCATGTACTGGCTTCTAAGTTGAATTAATTTGCCTTCTCCAAGCATTATGTTTTCTGCGGGTATTCTGCAGTTCTCGAGATGAAAACAACCATTGGTAGCAAGGCGCTGACTACTTTTTTCATGAAAAAAATCTGGCCTAAAGCCCGGTGTGTCACTTGGAACAATGAAAACTGCTCCAGATTCACTTAATGGTTTGTTGGTATCTAGTCTAGCAGTGATAAAATATAGCTTTGCCATACACCCATTTGAGATATAGCGTTTAGTACCATTGAGAATATAGCTATCGCCATCACGCACCGCGGTCGTTTTCATTCCAATATCAGCGCCATCATAATATCCTTGATGGTCAGAGCCGATTTCTGGCTCTGTAATGCCAATAGCTGTTGTTGCCTGATTATCTGCTACAAATGGAGGTATAAATTTTTGCTGTTGTTCAGGTGTCATGGCGTCTTTAAACAGATGTGCCATTTTCCAGCATTGGTCCATTATAACAGCAAATCCTAAATCACCTGCGGCTAATTCTTCTCCAACGATACACATAGTAAGAATGGACTCCTCAGCACCGCCAAATATTTTTGGGACTCCAAGTGTTCTTATTCCAGCCTCATCTGCAAGTTTTATCCAATCCCAAGGTATTCTGTCTTCAGCAAGTTGAATTCTATCTCTTTCTATCGCTTCTGGAGTTATTATTTTAGTTGCAAACTCTCGTGCAACTGTTTGCCATTTAATCTGACTATCGCTTATGTTAAAATCCATATTGTACCCCCCTACTTAATAGCCTTATTATCTGCGTTATGAGCTGTCAATCATCTATGTAATTGGAAGCAATCGGGAGTTTCAAAAATTTTATATGTTTTGAAAAAGACAAATGGGAAAGAATTGATCGACTTAAATGATCATTTGTAAAAACTTGACCCGATGACATCGCAGCTATTTGCTCTCTGAAGTTCTTTTTTTTGTTCCTCTAAAAGTTTAATCCATACATCATAGCCGATAGTTTGCATCATTTTTCCTGAAATTTTTTGGAGTACTTTCTCACATTGTCCAGTGCTACCTGAATTTATGCCGTCTGAATTTACTTTACAATTGGCATCAGAATTACCAATGAGATTTCCATCTTTATCTTTTATAAAGACAGATACTCCAGATATTTTCCTACCAGTCTGATTTTTGTACTGTAACTTTAAAACAAAATAAGAAGCCACTCCAACATCATCGTCACCATATATGATATCTACCATGCAGGGCACTTTTTTTGCATCGTGAGCATTAACTTCAGTATTGATACCAAAACCAAAAATAAAAATAAAAGTAAAGTAAGTAAGGTATGTTAATATTGAAAAAAAGTTCATTATAAGACCCAACATCACTGCCTAAAGGTTAATAAACATAACATTACTAATTTTTGGTCATCTATAAATAAAGTATAAAACAGTTTTCAAAAAATTTATGAACTATATAT
>JAAXKA010000214.1 GCA_012269555.1 Alphaproteobacteria bacterium | reverse complement strand
AAGACAATGTCTTTCATATGAAAAGAGAATTGGGTGACATTATTTGGTATTGGGCCACAGCATGTATGGCTCTTGATCTAGACCCTTATGAAGTGATCAATGAGAATAAGTCAAAACTTGAAGCACGTTACGGAAAAGGGTTTAAAGTTGAAAAAAGCGAACACAGAAAAGATGGAGATCTTTGATCGAGTATAGCTTTACTTTTTTTTCTATTACTAATATAAATTTATAATAATCTATAGTTCTGATGATTTTTTAAGTGCTTGAACGGACTATTTAAATTCATGCTCTAAATTATCTACGAGTTTTGCAACCGAGGGTGCATCTTTTATAGAGCCTGTTCCCTGACCTGAACCCCAAATATCCTTCCAAGCTTTTGATTCTGTGTTTCCACCTGAGCCGAAATTCATGGTGGATTTATCTGCATCAGGTAAATTCTTTGGATCAAGGCCTGCCTTTTCAATTGAGCCTTTTAAATAATTACCATGGACACCAGTAAATAATGATGAATAAACAATATCATCAGCTGCACTTTCAATGAGCATTTCCTTATATCCTTGATCGGCATTTGCTTCTTCGGTAGCAATAAATCGCGTTCCAATATAAGCAAAGTCAGACCCTAAAGCTAAACTCGATGCAACTGCACTTCCAGAACTAATTGCACCAGAAAGAATAACGGCACCGTCAAACCACTCTTTTACTTCTCTAACTAAGGCAAATGGAGATAGCGTTCCAGCATGACCTCCTGCTCCAGAGCAAACCAAAATTAGACCGTCAACTCCTTGCTCAGCAGCTTTCTTCGCATGCCTAACATTAATTACATCATGGAAAACCATTCCTCCATAAGAGTGAGCAGCTTGTACTATCTCCTCTGGTGGTCTTAGAGATGTGATGATGATTGGAACTTCGTGCTTAACACAAATTTCCATGTCGCCAAACAGCCTATCATTCGAACCATGACAAATTTGGTTAACAGCAAAGGGTGCTATCCTTTTTTCTGGATCAGCTTCTTTTGCTTGTGCTAGTTCATCTTTAATCCTTATGATCCATTCATCGAGAACATTTTGAGGTCTTGCATTTAATGCAGGAAATGAGCCAACAATACCTGCTTTACACTGAGCAATTACTAGCTCTGGCCCTGATACTAAAAAAAGCGGGGCGCCGATTACTGGAATTTTTAATTGGGATTTTAATTGATCTATTTTACTCATAATGAATATAAATTTTAGGTATCTTAGGCGAAAGAAAAATTAACATCAAACAATTTATTTTTATGCTTTAATATCAATCAATTAAAGTCCTTTAATACAATGAGTTTTGCAGAAATCACCAACTTGTTTGTTTCACTTGCATGGGGTCCATGGTTGGTTTTCTTATTAGTAGGTGCAGGAATCTTTTTTTCTGTTTTCTCAAGATTTATCCCATTTTTAAATCTTAAAAAAGGGTTTAAATATATGTTCCAAAGGGATCACTCCTCAGAGGGAAGCATTTCTAAATATGAAGCTCTAAGTTCAGCGCTTTCAGGAACAATAGGCTTAGGAAATATAGCGGGTGTTGCACTTGCTGTTCAGCTTGCAGGCCCAGGGGCTGTTTTTTGGATGTGGGTGACAGCATGCCTTGGCATTGCTACAAAGTTTTTTACCTGCTCGCTTTCTGTAATGTATCGAGAGAAAGCTAGTGATGGAACTATTTTGGGTGGTCCCATGTATGTAATTAAAAATGGGTTGTCTAGCAAGTGGGCATTTTTAGCATATTTCTTTGCGTTTTTTGGAATGATAGGAGGGCTTCCAGCAGTTCAGAGCAATCAAATGGTTCAAATAATTAGTGAGTTTGCCTTGCCGATTTTATCAATAGAAAGTCAGTTAATTTTTAACATGTTATGCGGCCTTATAATTGCTGTTATAGCTGGAACAGTAATTATTGGTGGCCTTACTAGAATAGCTAAAGCATCTTCTTGGCTTGTCCCTATTATGGGAGGGCTATATGTGTTAACGGCAACTTTTATTTTGCTTCTCAACCTTGGTGATGTGCCACGAGTAATTCAAATAATTTTCACGGATGCGTTTTCAGGCACCTCTGTTGCAGGCGGCACTTTAATGGGCGTAATTATGTATGGCATTCAAAGAGGCGCTTTCAGCAATGAAGCAGGAATTGGAACAGAGGCATTAATTCATGGCACAGCAAAAACAAATAGCCCTATTAAGCAAGGTTTTGTTGCAATGATTGGTCCAATTTTTGATACATTGCTAATCTGTACAGCAACTGCTCTTGTAATTATTCTCTCTGGCTTATGGACAAGTAATGAATACTCAGGAGTAAGTCTAACTGCGATGTCTTTTGAGTTTTTCCTTGGAAACACAGGCATTATTGTTGTCTTCTTATGCGTGGTATTTTTTGGAATTAGTACTATTTTTACTTACTCATATTATGGTTCTGTGTGTGCAAGATTTCTCTTTGGCCCAAAAGGACAAAAGTTATATTTGTACATCTTTATAGCAACCATCATCTTCTTTGCTTCTATTTCTTTGGATTCTGCAATTAATATTATTGATGGTTCGTTTGCGATGATGGCAATCCCAACTCTTATATCTTCGATAATTTTGGCCCCAAAAGTTATAGCCCTTGCAAGAGAGTTTCTTTTAAATGAGGATAGTCTTTAAAGGTCGCCAATGAGATATTTCGTTCACGATTTCCATAATCTGAATTGCATCAACAGTTAATTTAAAACTCTCTTTTAGTAGAGGATTAAGTTCACTCTTAGGGTCAATATTTAGTTGTCCATAGATCAATGATATATGTGGGAAAAGAGTTGCGTAGGTTAGGCCAAGGATAGAATTAATTTTTGAAACTATTAGATCAAGCTTTTCACTTTGCTTGATACTAAAATAATGAGATTGAAAGTATGTGTGTCCAGTGAGGAGAGTTTCGGTCTCAATTTCAAAAGGCTCAAATGATCTTGCTATCCCATCAAGAGATTTAAATTCCCACTCTGTTAAAAAACCATGCTCTTTAGATATTGAAATATGGGGTTTAAATAATGGGGTGTCGTACTTAATTGCAAAGTGCTTTATGGCATGCTCCAAAGCTTCATCATTTTTAAATGTTAGCCACAAACAACAATGTTTCTTAATTCTTGGTTTTGAAAAATTCATTTAATAAATATCTGACTGCATGTCCATCTTCAAAAGTTTTTTCACCAACTGAAACAAATCCATGTTTTTGATGAAAATTTAACGAAGGTTGGTTTAAGGGTTTTATATTTACCTCACAACAAACTCTATTTCTGGTGGAGTCTTGCATTTGTAAGTATCTATATATTTTAGAACCTAGTCCGGAGTTTCTAAATTTATTATTAATTGCTATCCGGTCAATGTAAGTGAAAGATGAATATTTTTTTAAAAAAAATAAATAATTTTGTGATGCATATTCTGAATCCTCAGACATACAAATCATAAAGCCAACTATTTTCTTTTCAACGGCAGCAATTATGACAATGTCGGACATTGAAATTAAACTTTTTAAGTGATCAATATTTTCTAGACTGCCAACTTCAGGAGTATTCTCTTGATTAAGCTTATAAATGGAATCTAAATATAGAGATGATTCTTTCTTTGAAAGGCTGCGGATTTCAGTATCCATGCTTGAGAAGCTTATAAAACTTTTTGCTTGAATTTATTCATTGCGTCTAAAACAACTTTGGCCGTCTCATCCTTTGCGTAACGCTTTGTATTTTCATAAAAAGGATGGCCCAAAGT
>JAAXKA010000134.1 GCA_012269555.1 Alphaproteobacteria bacterium | reverse complement strand
TATGGGTATTTCTGAACTGACAATATCAGAATTTAATCCGTTGCGCAGACAATATTTGCTTGAACATATAGATGCTAAAGTTGTGGAAAAAACTGAGAGTTCATTTCCAATCGTTATTGACGCAGTGGGCTTTGGCTCAACTCGTGCTGTGGCATCACAACTTGTGTCCCCTGGTGGGGTCATTGCACACGTGGGTTTAGGAGACAACACTAATGGTCTTGATGTTAGGCGTATGACCCTTCAGGAAATAACCTTTATCGGGACCTACACCTATACTGCACAAGATTTTAAAGATACTGCAGAAGCATTATTTGCTGGGCGTCTAGGTACATTAGATTGGATCGAGAAGCGCCCACTTTCGGAAGGTGAAAGTTCCTTTCAAGATCTTCGTAGGAATAAAGTTGCAGCGCCCAAAATAGTTCTTAAGCCGTGGCAATAATTTCACTTGGTGATAATTTCAGGCCCCATGAAGTACGTTGGCAAAAATGTAGAGATTATTGGAACGTAAGTTATCAAAATTAAGAATATAAATAAGACACCCAAAAATGGTAGAGCCGCTCTTACAACTGACATCATTGGCATTCTGGCTACACCAGATGTAACAAATAGGTTTAAGCCAACAGGTGGCGTAATCATACCTATCTCCATGTTTACAACCATGATAATTCCAAGATGTATAGGGTCAATCCCCAGTTCGATTGCAATTGGAAATACTAATGGTGCTACAATTACTATTAATCCTGATGGTTCCATGAACTGACCACCAATCAGTAAAATTATATTTACGATCACTAAAAACATAATAGCGCCGAACCCCGCAGAAAGCATTGCACTAGCAATCTGTTGCGGTATTTGTTCGTCAGTTAAAACATGCTTAAGGATAAGAGCGTTGGCGATTATAAACATCAATGTAACTGTCAGTTTTCCAGCTTCGAATAAAGTATCTCTAGTGTCTTTATGGAAAAAAGCCGTTATTAATGCTGATGGGTTTTGTATTAAGTTTTGTCGCGGTTTGCCTTCCCTCGCTGCAAGTGGTCCCATATCGCGGTAAACGAAAACTGCAATGAAAAATGCATAAACGGATGCAACTGCGGCGGCCTCTGTAGGGGTAAAAATTCCACCATATATACCGCCTAGAATGATAACTATGAGAAAAAGCCCCCAAACTGCTTCTCTTGCAGAAGCAAAAATCTCATTCCAACCCAACCAATCACCTTTGGGTAAGTTACGCATTTTGGCTATTATGTATATCGTCACCATTAACATGATACCAGCCAACAAACCGGGTATCACCCCTGCAAGGAACATTCTGCCTACTGACACATCTGTAGCGGACGCGTATACTACCATTACAATAGATGGTGGTATTAATATTCCTAGTGTGCCTGCGTTTGCAATTACGCCTGCTGCAAACTCTTTCGAATACCCAACCTGCCTCATTCCCGCAATAACGATTGTACCGATAGCCACAACGGTAGCTGGCGACGATCCGGACAAAGCAGCAAATAGCATGCAAGCAAAAACGCCCGCTATTGCAAGCCCCCCAGGGAAATGTCCTACAACCGCAATTGAGAAGCGAATAATTCTTTTGGCAACACCCCCAGTGGACATGAATGATGATGCAAGAATAAAAAATGGAATGGCCAATAGTGTGTAATGTCCAGCCATCGCCTGGAAAAAGGATTGGGCGATGGAGGCGAGTGAAGTATCACTTAATGTTAAAAGAAAAAAAATGGAGGACAAGCCAAGAGATATTGCAATAGGAACGCCGATTATTAGCATTGCAATTACTAATAGGAATAAAATAGCGACTTCCATTAATTTGCCTCTAAACTTCCGGTTCGCTTATTTTTTCAACTCTATCTTCTGCCTCATGACTTACTATTAGTGAATCTTGTTTGCCTTCAATTATTTTAAACATTACTTGTATACACCTTAAGAGCAATAATGCACTTCCGACAGGCAACATTACGTATGGAATAAATCGCGGTATTTTTTCATACGAATCGCCAGAATTTATAAGCGGTTCTATCCATCGCAACCAGTCTGGCATATGAATATCAATAACCTCATACCACGAACGGTACGAAGTTCTTTTCATCTCTTCAAACCCTGTTGGAAACCATCGCCCAGTAGTCTGCGGTAAGTTTGCAAAATTTGCCCAGTAATCCCAAGAACCTTTAAATAATAATAGGGCGTACAAAATACATAAAATTGCTGCTGTTAAGGCCAAAATACGCTTACTTGGGGCTGAACAAATGTTTAACAGAGCATCTACACCAAGGTGTAATTTTTTCTTCACCGCGTAACTAATTCCAAGTAATACTAACCAAGCAAAAAGGAAGGTGACCATTTCCAGACCCCAGATCAAACCTGAATTAAACCCGTAGCGTAATACGACATTTATAAATGTAATTGTCACCATTAGTGCCAAAATGATGGCAATAATAGTTTCCTCAATTTCGTCAATAAAGCGCGAAACTCTCGACTTTCCGTTATGATGTTCTGTATCCTGCATTTTAAAATATATTATTGATGGCTAATTATAAGATTTTATGACCGGCCATTTTACGAATGGCCGGCATTTATTTGCATCGATTTAATGATTAGCGTTTATTGCTTGCGCAGCAGCAATATTTTCTTCTCCAACATCATCTTTAAATTGATCCCATACTGGCATCATGGCAGCGACCCATGCATCTCTCTGTGCCGAAGTTAATTGGCGAACTACACCACCTGAACTAATGATCTCTTGCTTTGCTGATTCATTAACAGCAGTGGACTCCGAGTTACGAGCTTCAGTGACTTCATCAACTATTTTAGAAAGCTGATCACGCATTCCCGCATCCAAGCTATCCCACCAATCTGTTGATGTAACTAGCATGTAGTCAATGATACCGTGATTTGTTTCAGTGACTCCATCCTGAACTTCGAAGAATTTTTTGCCATATATGTTTGACCAAGTATTCTCTTGGCCATCCACAACGCCAGTTTGTAATGCGCCGTACACTTCAGAAAACGCCATTGGCTGAGGTGAGCCTCCAAGTGCAGCCATTTGTGCTTTTAGAACTTCAGAGTTTTGAACACGAAATTTCAGACCATTCGCATCTGTTGGCATTTCAAGTGGTTTGTTAGCTGACATTTGCTTCATTCCATTATGCCAAAATGCAAGCCCCAGTAATCCGCGACGTGTCATACTTTCTTTCATTGCTTGGCCAGTTTCAGAATTTTGAAATTCATCAACTGCATTGATGTTTTTGAACATAAATGGAAGGTCAAAAATACGAAAAACTTTCGTGAACTGCTCAAACTTTGAGAGCGATGGTGCAGCCATTTGTACGTCACCTTGTAGCATTGCTTCCAAAACCTGATTATCATTATATAGTGTTGAGTTTGGGTAAACTTCCATACAAGCTTTACCGTTCATTTCGTCATTTACACGCTGTTGAAGTAGTGACGCGGCAATACCCTTTGGGTGCTTGTCGGTATTGGTGACGTGGGATAATTTAATCACCATTTCACCGTCGTCGCATGCGGCCATCAGCACATTGCCTGATATTGCGATGCCTAAAGCCGCCGTAGCGGCAAGTATTATTTTCATGTGGTTTTCTCCGGTATTTTCTCAAAAAAAAACAGATAACACGATCGCTGACTTTGTAAATATAGATTTCGTCAGTTATTTGCAAAAATGCGCGGCAAATTTGCGCGATAACGTTAAATTAGATTTAGCAAATCGTATTGATTAAGTGACTAATGCTGGTGCTTTTAGTTGTTTCACCACAGTATATACATTAAGGT
>JAAXKA010000014.1 GCA_012269555.1 Alphaproteobacteria bacterium | reverse complement strand
GGGAAGAGTGCAGCGCATAAAACCGCCCTTAGTAAAAGATAGGTTGCCACCACTGGAAGAGGCTATTAAAGCCGGACGTAATGCACCAAATGTGTTTAGAAACCGTTTTATATCGATAGCTAAAGAATTGCGATCGCTGGGTATAGATACTAATTGTGCACCAACACTCGATATAGCAAGGCCCAACACACATGCATTTCTGCGTAATAGATGTTATGGTATAAATAAGACTGATGTTATTTCCCTTGGAAAAGTAGTATGTTCCGCTTTAAAATCGAGAGGCGTTTTACCTATAATTAAGCATATGCCAGGTCACGGCCTGTCGTTAGGTGATAGCCACTTGGAATTACCTATCGTAAAAGCAGAGAAAAATGAACTTTATGACAATGATTTTGAAGTATTTAAAGCTTTTGCTAATGCTGAAATAGCAATGTCTGCACATGTATTGTACGAGACTATAGATCCTAAATTCCCAGCGAGCACTTCAAAAAAAGTTATGAGAATTATTCGTGAGGATATTAAATTTTCTGGTCTTTTGATCAGTGATGATATCTCGATGTCAGCTCTTTCTGGTTCTTTGAAAAAACGTACCAAGGATTTATTAGAGGCAGGAAATGATGTGGTCCTCCATTGCAATGGTAACTTATCAGAAATGGAAGAAATTATTGGCTCAGGGGTTAACCCTACAAATTCAACGTTGTTTCGCATGGCTTCAGTTGTTGAAGAAAGAAAAAAGATAGAACATAATAAAGATAAGTTTCTGGAATCGTAAGTGAATGCGCACGCCCCATGGTAGTTAATAGTTCAAATTCAGATGGGAGTCTTAGCTTTGATATAGGTTCGTCTGAGTCTATTGCTGCGAGTGAATTGATTGTTGATCTTGATGGTTTTGAAGGACCATTAGACCTACTTTTAACCTTATCTCGGACTCAAAAACTGGATTTAATGCAAATATCGATTTTGCAGCTTGCAGAGCAATATCTAGAATTTGTTGAAAAAGCGCGCTCTCTACGAATAGAGCTTGCGGCAGATTATTTAGTTATGGCTGCTTGGCTGGCTTATTTGAAATCGCGGTTACTGCTTCCTCCAGATCCAGACGAAAGTGGACCAACTGGGGAAGAGTTAGCTGCACACCTGGCTTTTCAACTTGAAAGGTTACAAGCCATGAGAGATGTGGCTGCAAAGTTGATGGCACGGGACCAACTTGGACGTGATTTTTTTCCTAGAGGTTTTGAGGAAAAGGTGGAAAAAATTAAGCGTATTAATTATGAAGCTTCACTTTTAGACCTTATTCAGGCTTATGCTCGAATAAAGACAAAAGATGAATTTAGGCCATTTGTTATGGATCGCGATGATGTTTACACGCTCGAGCAGGCATTAGAGCGAATGCGAGGATTGATTGGTTATAGTATTGGTTGGATAGATATTTCAACTTTTTTACCTGAAGGGTGGACTTCATCAGTAAGTCGTATTCGTGCAGCTACGGCTTCTACATTCGCGGCGACTTTAGAATTGGCCAAGAGTGGTGATCTTGAATTGCGGCAGAGCGATAGCTTTGGGCCGATACAACTCAGATCAAAGGGGTCAGATGGATGATAGAAAAAGAAAAACTTACTGAAACACTTTTTGAAGCTCCCCCAATCGAGCAACAAGAGCGTATGGTTGAGGCTATTCTTTTTGCTAGTATGGAACCAGTGACCGTTAAGGAAATAATTGGGCGTTTGCCTCATGGTTCTGAGCCGGAAATAGCGCTTAAAAACTTGAAAACAAAATATGAGAGCAGGGGAGTAAACTTAGTCAAAGTTGGTGATTGTTGGGCTTTACGTACAGCAGCAGATCTTGGGTTTTTAATGCAAAAAGAAACAATTGAAGTTAGAAAACTCTCTCGAGCTGCGATTGAGACACTTGCTATAATTGCATATCATCAACCTGTTTCTCGAGCAGAAATTGAGGAGATAAGAGGAGTTAGTGTATCTCGAGGAACAATTGATCTTTTAATGGATTTGAATTGGATTAAGCTTGGAAGAAGACGATTGTCTCCTGGCAGACCAGTCACTTTTACTGTTACTCAAAAATTTCTTGACCATTTTGGTCTCGAAAGTGCTCGAGACCTTCCAGGCTTGAAGGAATTGAAATCTGCAGGTTTACTTGAAAGTAGACCTCCTCCGGGCTCGCATGAATTAATTGATGAAATTGATGCTGAAAATGATGAATCGCAAACTGAATTATTTGATCAAGACGAGGTTAAATAAAGTGTTTTGATAGTTTAAGCCCTTGGCCTTGATAGTTCGAATTAATATTCTCACCATATAATTCTATTGGTATTTCTTCCATCTTTTCGTAAACTAATCTTCCAACAATTTGTCCATGCTCTAAAGCAAAGGGTGCTTCATGGCATCTAACTTCTAAGACACCGCGTGAACCTAATCCTCCTGCATTGGCATTACCAAAACCTGGATCAAAAAAGCCTGCGTAGTGAACACGAAATTCTCCTACCATCGCTATATAAGGAGCCATTTCTGCTGCATAAGCAGGTGGAATATGTACTGCTTCTTTGCTGACAAGAATATAAAAGGCATCGGGATCAAGTATTATTCGTCCATTTGTGCTATGAACTTCTTGCCAAAAATCCTCGCGTTTATAAGTATTAATTTTATCTAGATCTATAATGCCCGTGTGTGGTTTTGCCTGGTAACCAACCAAGGAACCCTTTTTTGGTTTCAAATCTACTGAAAATCCTAAACCTTGATCAATCTTCGGTTCGTTATCTATTAGTTTTTCTTTTTTGTGAACTTCAATTAACTGTTCGTCAGACAAAATAGATTGTCCATATCTAAAACGAATTTGGTTTAAACGCATTCCAGGCCGTACTAAAACTGAAAAAGACCGCGGACATATTTCAACAAACAATTGCCCTTCATAGCCAGCCGGTATTCTATCGAACTCTGTCCCATTATTTATAATAATTCTGGTCAAAAGGTCTAAACGGCCAGTTGAACTCTTTGCGTTAGCCACAGCGCTTAAATTTTTTGTTAGTCTCAATTGCTCTAAGATTGGAACTAAATAAACACAGCCTTTTTCTAAAACAGCTCCTTCTGACATATCTATTTGATGCATTTCAAACTCGTTTAGCCAATCTGATACATTTTTGTCTTTACCAGTTAAAAAAGATGCTCTGACACGCCAAGCTACATTCCCAAGACGTAGGTCAAGACTAGCGGGCTGTATTTGGTTTCTCTCTATCGGTTGAGGGGAATCTATAATTTTTTCAGAAAGTAGTTTACTAATAGCTTGGCTTGGTAAGACACCCACCATAGTTGACTCCATAATCAAATAAATAATCGTGAGACTTCACAATTTATTTGGTCGGGCTAGCAGGACTTGAACCTGCGACCTTCCGTCCCCCAGACGGACGCGCTACCAGGCTGCGCCATAGCCCGACTTGTTTTCGTTATTTCTTGATTTTCAGTTTAGAACAAGAAGAAATTTCATCCTACTAAGATTAAGCTCTTTTTTTTATTGCGTGATCTATGGATTTTAATAAATCCTCAAGTTTAGATCTGTTTTGATCTGCTAAATCGTTACTTTTTATATAGTCCGAAATAGACTTATATGTGGCTGCCGGTCCAGCTTCTTTTGTGAATGGTATCGTACTTTCATCAGAAAACATCGAGAATTGACCATCCACCTCGTTAAACTTCTGGGAGTATGGCGCTTCTTTTTGGGTTTCGATAGGTTTAGCCTCTGGCCCCAATGCCATTTTTGCGTTTGTTTGAGTGTTGTCCTCAATGATTATATCGCTGATGTCCAAAGGTTTAGACAATTTGGATAC
>JAAXKA010000237.1 GCA_012269555.1 Alphaproteobacteria bacterium | reverse complement strand
CGCAGTCCATCACCCAGACGTTCCTGGAAGGATAAATTTTCAGAACTGGAAGGTTTCTCTTTAGTAATAGAATCTGAGACCCTTTGAAGATTTTGATTAACTTGTTGAGTGTTTGACGCTATTATTTTCATTAGACAACCTCATCAGCTGAAGCAGATTTAAATTTGGCAGCCAAAATCTCTGCAGTATTTAGCTGTTCGCCATTTTCATTATTATCAAAAATTAAGTCGGCTAGCGTGATTTTATTTTCGGATGATAAAATCTTTGCCCTTTGTATAATATTATCTAATTCCCTTACATTTCCAGGCCATGAATATTGCATTAAAGATAAAAGAGCTTCTTCAGTAATTGATAAAATTTCACCGTTTTCTCCGAAAGACTTATACAACATATGCGCAACTATTGGGACGATATCATCTCTTCTATCAGCCAAGCACAGATTGTTTAGTGGGAAAACATTTAAGCGGTAGAATAAATCTTCCCGAAAATTTCCTGATTTGACTTCATCAAACATATTCCTGTTTGTGGTTGCTATAATTCTGACATCAACCTCCACTTCAGAGGTGCTACCTATCGGAAGAACCTGCTTCTCCTGGATAACTCTCAGTAGTTTACTTTGAAGATTCAATGGCATCTCAGAAATTTCATCCAGCAAAATTGTTCCCGTACTTGCTGCTCGCATTAAACCCTTATTAGCTTGAACTGCTCCAGTAAAAGCACCTTTTTCGTGCCCAAATAATATAGACTCTAACATTTGATCAGGTACTGCTGCACAGTTCAAAGCAATAAAAGGATTATCTTTACGATTGGAAAATGCATGAACCAAAGAGGAAAGAACCTCCTTACCCGATCCAGTGGGTCCATTAATTAAAACGGTGGCGTCTGACTGTGAAATTTTACGAACTAAGTTAACAAGCTTCGTTGACTGTTCGGAGGCACAAGGTAAATTCGGCTCATCTCGCAATACATGCTCCAAAAATACATGAATATAAAATGCATTTAATGGTGAATCACTCTCTAAGCCGAAGGGTATTTCAATAATTGTTACGGCAGAGTTAAAGAAAGTCTTTATTCGAAATTCATTACTGTTTGATTTAAGTAATACTGCTCTTTTAAATTTATGCTTCTTAAATGTATCAATGAACACTTTGTCGTTTAGACAGTCAAAATTTTTCTCAACAGTTGAAATAAAGGTACTAACAGCTTTGGGATTGGTTGGTTCTTCAATCTCTGACAACAAACACAAATCGATACCTCGACCGTTCATTAACGGGTAAAGCTTTTTATAAAATGTAGATTTCAAATCATCGATAATGTACATTGTAAAATCCTCCACTCCATTTTTGCAACCAGAGTGCCATTTTATTATTTTATATTACTTTCAATAGGTTACGTTTCTCTTCGCCTTAGTAACTTTAAGTAAAAATTGAATTTGGATTTTTTTTCAAAAATTTGACATTGAGACTAAAACTTTCTCTATGGCGTCGTTTAAATAGCCATGGAGGAATTAAAATGAACTTAGCATTTGCACTAAATTCTTATAACCAGACTAAAGTGTCCAAAGAGTTGGCAAAGGGAGACGGTTATGAAGCAGTTCAATTTGCATTACAACAAGTGATTGCAAGTATGAAAAAACTAAACTCGGAATTACCTACGCAGGAAAAGGAACATCATTTTGAGAGAGCCTTGTCTTGCATTTACTTCCTCCAAAAATGTTTGGACTTCGAGCAAGGCGGCGATTTAGCAAAAAACCTTTTCAAAGTTTACGAATACTGCCGTAATCAAATAATAGCTGTATCTGTGAAAGGTGCTGAGGACACTCTAGACAGTTCCATTGAATTCGCTCAAACCATCTTGGAGGGATGGGAAGGAATTCATGATCATATTTAATACTTAAAAGATACTCTGCGTTTAAGATTCTCTAATGATTAAACTAACTTTAGGGCTTTCTAGATTTTATGCAAATAAATTTAATCTTACGTGATCGGCGGGCTTTGCTGGTTTAGAGACGTTGAAATATTTTGTCCGAGCTTCGTTGTGAACGTAAGTTGGCCCCACCGCTGTTTGTCTTGTGAACATATCCATCACAACCGCACTAGATGGTGAAAGATATGGACTATAAACCCTCATATTAGAATAATTTTCATTCTGAGACTTATGGGTTTGAATACTCGTCTGACCGGTTTTAAAATTTGAACTACTATTCAAAAGGCCTAACGAGTGGGCCCCCTTGGTAGAAACCGCGGAGTTTTTGTCAGATATATTTTCACTGTGGAACGCAACTTGCATGCAGCAGGTTTAAAGCGTATCTTGCAGAAAAGCAACAATTCTATTTAAAACATGCGAAACAACTGCCGATATTGCGCAAAATCGAGATTAGGTTTATTGTATTTTTTTGTCGGATTTATAGTTTTAAACTTTGCGGCACGTAAGTACTTTGGATTAGCTTCAGTAACCGTAGACGAACTGTTATTTATACCGTCAGTTGCAACTATTTTTTTAGGCGCTTGTGTTATTGCTAAACGCTACTTACTACCAAATCTCTCGCTCCGGCTTTCCAGAAAACATGATGATTGAGGTTCTCAACCTTTACGCCTGTCACTTCTTTTGTAAATTTTTTAGAGGAGTTTTGATTACCCTGCTCGTCAAAATAGTTGCATTCAAAGACAAAAATGGTTTGACCTGACTTTTCATCATGCTTTGGTAGTTGATGTTTCATATTTGATCTCCTCCAGTAACCAGAGCAATATTAGTACCAAGTCTAAATTACGTTATAATTTATTATAAAAACTTCGGTTATCCCAGGAAACATTCCCTCACCTTCTAGATATTCATTTACGTAATCACGAATGTCTCCAGTTAATTTCTCTCTACCATCGACACTTTCTAACTGACCTAATTCCACTTCAAGAATTACGTTTGTTATTTCTTTAACTATGTCGGCTTCCATTTCGAATAGTGCCGAAATAAAAAGATCCGAGGCAATCGACGGTTGCTTCGTCAGCAGAGCCACCTCTAAACTAAATAATTTTTCAGAACCAATAATCTTGCCAGAAAAAACATTTTCTACTTTAAGGTAATTGTATTTATCTGGAAGCAAACCTCCCGTCTCAGGGTCGATACGAGTTAAATCTATCTCCTCTTCTGGTACTGGGAAAACCTCTTCCTCGTCACCATCCCAGCTGGTTTCAGGCAAATAAATGCCAGAACCTTCATTCTCCACAAAGAGATGTGCTACTATAAAAACAATAAATACTAATGACGCTGGCACTGCAGCTTGGACTAAAAACATTTTAAACCTCTGCGGGGGTAAAGCAAAGAATGTGCCAATTTCTATGTCTTACTTAATTGAAGTGGTCACGTGAAGTTTTTGTTCCATTTCAACGATATCAGCCCTAGACGACAAGTTCGTTAAACCATCCAAATCAAGTATTTCAAACGATACCAATGCTGAATTATTGGATGTTTTCTCAATAACTTCGTTGATTAAAAACTTCTCACGGTCTGCTTTATAGCTTTCAAAAAACTTAAACCATTCCTCAAATGTTCCATTTGCAATGTTAACTTCCGCGATGACTTTCATTTGCTGACCTCAGCGGTAACCTTCATTTGCCAACCTCATTACGTGCAGTATCAAATTATATGCAATATGACTTGATGTCAAAAAAGAAACGCACTGCCTGATCTTAATAAATATTCTGGATTTGGCATGATCTTTGCTGGCTGATATTAAAATTGTAAGAGGTCAATGAAAATGAATAGTTGTATTAGAGAATTTAAAAGCTTTGTGACTTTAATTTTTACTATTTTCCTTTTTGCCCATACAACTGCGC
>JAAXKA010000168.1 GCA_012269555.1 Alphaproteobacteria bacterium | reverse complement strand
AAAAAGGTCTTAAAGACAATGGTGGAAAATTTATCTCAGCAACTCAATATGAAGTACCGCAAGAAGGTTTTATTACTAATATGGAGTGGGGCGATAAAAACGAAGATGCTCTTTACGCATGGCAATATGCTGAATTAAAGGCTAGACAATGGCTTTTTGACCCAGCAAATAAGTCAGCTGCTTATTCTGAAATGAGAGCAAAAGGCTTCGATATTCCACCTGAATTTGAAGCTCAGTATGAAGTTGAATTAGACCAAATCTGCAAAGATGGTGGATTTACTGAAGAATCAATGGATGGCTTCGCACAAGGTGTGCGTGACCTAGGTCAAGTGCCTTCAGATTTTGACTGGCGCAATGCAGTTGATTTACGTTTCTTACATGCAGCACAAGAGTCTCTTGGCCTTGCAAAGAGACCTGCGTAAATATAAATTGGCTATAAATAAGAAGGCCGGCAAATTGCTGGCCTTCTTTATGTATAAATAGGAAAATTTAAGATGGGTATGCTAGTGGACGGCGTTTGGGGCGCCAATTTTGAAGGCAAACAGGCGCCCGATGGAAGTTTTATTCGTCCTGAATCTCCATATCGGAATTTTATTACTGATCCAGGCAAAGGTGACTTTCCTGCAGAAGCTGGAAGATATGAATTAATTGTTGCTTATGCATGTCCATGGGCACATCGTGCTTTACTGTACCGTGCGCTTTTAAATCTTGAAGACATAATCGGTGTCTCAATTGTGCATCCTATTAGCTATCCGGATGGTTGGCATTTTAAAGAGTATTCTGACGTTTGTAATAATACTGGTCTAAAAATAGATTACTTACATGAGTTGTATACTCACGTGGATAATAAATTTACAGGTAAAGTAACAGTTCCAACACTTTGGGATAAAAAAACCAAAACAATTGTGAATAACGAATCCTCTGAAATAATCAGAATGCTAGATGGACCGTTCTGTGCCCTTACTGGCCAAGATGAAAACCGGATGACGAAATTTTATGATAATCAAAAACTTCAGTCCATGAATGATTTAATATATCGCGGGTTGAATAATGGAGTTTACCGTGTGGGTTTTGCAAAATCACAAGAAGCTTATATTAAAGCAGTTGATTTATTATTTAAAACACTCGACGAATTAGAGAAAATTTTAAATGAAAATCTTTTTCTTCTTGGTGATGAAGCATGTGAAGTAGATTGGCGACTACTTCCAACATTGGTTCGTTTTGACCCAATTTATTATTATCATTTTAAATGTAATAAGAAAAAACTGCGTGATTATCCAAACGTTCATAGCTACATGCATCGATTACTTGATACTCCAAAAGTTCTGTCTACAATCAAGCTTGACCACGTAATTGATCATTACTACCTTTCACACCTTAAAATAAATCCATATGCTATTATACCGGTAGGAGTGTCTTATAATATTGCAGATTTGTGATTAAAATAACAAAGGGGTTTGCTGAATGCTTACACTTTATCATTATGACCGCTCCACTGCCGCACAAAGGGTGCGTCTAGGCCTTGAAGAAAAAGGCTTGGAATGGAAAAGCGTGATTGTGGACACAGCGCTTGGTGATGCCAGCCAAAGGCCTGATGATTTCCATAAGTATAATCCAAAAGGTCTTATACCACTCTTAAAAGATGGGGCGTTTACGCTTCCGGAATCAACTCTCATTTTAGAATATCTAGAAGATGCATATCCAAATCACATCAATCTTCGCTCAAAAGACCCAAAAGAAGTAGCCAAAATGCGATTGTGGATGCGGAAAATAGAAGATGGAATTCATGTTGCCAGCAGAACCATAGGTGTTTGTATAGTAAATCGTCATATCTACAAAAAAACAGACAAAGAACAGTTGGCAGATTATTATGCAAAAATGCGCGATGGCGTTCGAAAGAATAACGACAAGATTAACATTGAGATGGGTTTAGAAAGCCCACTTCTACCTCCGTCTGTCCAAGCGTTTAAAGAACTTTTCTCTGAAATGAATCAACATCTTCAATCAAATAAGTGGTTGGCAGGGAATAGTTATTCGCTGGCAGATATATCACTTGTTGTTTATCTCACGCGCTTAAGCTCGTTCCAGATGGCCCCGTTATGGTCAAAAATGACTGCATTAAATAACTGGTTTGAAAATATTATTTCTCGTCCAGCTTATAAGTCAGCTGTAATAGATTGGGGTGATATCACAGAAGAGAAACGACGAGACGAAGGAAACGCGGCTTTTGAGCGCGTTGAAAAAATTTGGAACCAAGATAATTAATTTAAAAACGTAAGGGTAAATGATTCTAAATTTGTCTGTTATTAAGCGGTTTGTTATCAAAAAATAAAGACAGGTTACTCCAGGATTGACGAAATAATTCTGTCCAAGATTGTTTTGTAATGCCAGCAATGTGAGGTGAATATAATACTCGGTCCATCGCAGCCTTTGAGATGTTTAACAAGGGATTGTCAGATGATGCCGGTTCTTGACTATATACATCTACAACAGCACCTTTGATTTGTTCTGACTCAATTGCGGATGCAAGATCAAATTCATTTACAACTCCCCCTCTTGCAGCATTTATAAGAATTGCATTTTTTTTCATTAATTTAAGCTCGGATTTTGAAATAAGGCCTTTTGTTTCTGTTGTTAATGGAACATGAAGAGATACAATATCACTTTGTGATAATAATGATGACAAATCACAAATTGTTGCTCCAACTTTTTCTGTTTCTTTTTGGTCCGGCGGAAAAAGATCAAAACATGAAATCTCACAGCCCATCATTTTGAATAACCTAGCAGTTTCTCTACCTATACTACCAAATCCGATAATTCCGACGTTTTGTCCTGCAAGAGACACCATTTTTTTTTCCAACATCTTTAAGCGGATGGAAGCATATTTTCCTTCCTTAATTGCACTATTTCCGAGATGTAACTGCCTTGATAAAGTAATTGCAGAAGCAATACAATATTCAGCAACTGCAAACGCGCTCACACCCTGAACGTTACACACTGCAATCTTGTTAAAACGACAATACTCCGAGTCGAGTCTATCTATCCCTGCCCCAGTAACCTGAACCATCTCAATGTTTGAGTTTTTGAATATCTCGTTAGGTATTTTTGGACCAACTGCTGGAATAATTAATGCTCTCGTCTGCTCCGCATAGCGAGCTAAAGAAAAATCATCTGGCTTTAAATACTCAACCGAAAATCTGGCCGGTGCAACAGCATCAAACTCTATAAAATCTGACTCTGGTCTAAGGCAAATTATGTGCTCTTTTAAATCAATTGAAGACATTACTAGTTCCAGCTCTAATTTCTTACTCACCTATAATGGTTACCTTACCAGTGGGGAAAAAACATAATAATTTTAATGTAGACCCACCTGTGTTACGTGTTACGTGTTGCTCATTAGGTGGCATAATGAGAGTATCACCCACTGACATTGAATATTCACCCGTATCTGCATACGTACACCCCTCTCCTTCAAGAACATAAATACATTCCTCAACATCGGGATGGTAATGTCTATTTCGTTTAAATGATTGTTGATGTTCTGGCTCAATTTCAACTAGCCGAACGCATATATTATCTGCTCCTGCGCCAGCGCTTGCAATTTGATGAGATACCCGACCTGGCAAAAATAGACGCTCAGCATTTCCAGCCTTTATTTTTTGCGCCATTCGTTATCCCTCTTTTGCCATTTTATCTAAAGTGGCAATGCCTCCATTAACTTCATCAAGAAGCGTAAAAATTTCACTAGCCTCCTGTGAAATAGCATTTCCAAGATCTTCAAGCATTTGCTTTCCTTTTTCTATAGTAGCCCGACTAGGATCACCATACCAACCAGTTGGAGCGATTGTACGTATGTCTGTTAAAACTGGCTGATACGAGCGTGTTCTTCTTAACTTATCCATCCTAGACCCATGTTTATGGTCTGACGAACCCTCTATTCTATCAAGGTGAACAAGCTCTGGATGGGCCGCCAAAATAGCAAGCGTTTCGATTTCCCCACCGTGAGTTAAACCACCTGAAGTTGGACCGTATAGTTCGGATGCTACATAACAGGCCTGAACAGTCAATACACTCAAGCCACATTCCCTGTGCAAACGCTCGGCAGCAATGGCAAGAGATGATGAATTGCCCTCATGCCAATTTACAATCATAAGACGTTTTGCTCCATGCTGAGCAAGCGACTGACATGTTTCGTATACTACGCGAATATAAGTTTCATGAGATAACGTTATTGTAGCTTCGTAAGGCATATGAAATGGGGTAACTCCTAATGGTCCACCTGGCACGACTAAACCATCCATTTTTTCTGCTATTCGTTCTGCGATAATATAGGCAGCGAAAGTATCGGTTCCAGCGGGCAAATGTGGTCCATGCTGTTCAACACTTCCTGCCGGTAAAATTATCAAAGGATTATTTTCAAGTTGTCTTGCCACTTCTGGCTGAGTGAGTAACTCTAATTTTCTGCTATGTAATGACACTTCATAGTTCCTTGTAATCTACAACTAATATCCCACTATCAATCAAAATTTCTTAAAAAGATAGTAACGTTTAATTTAAAAAATTCTATGCTATCTGCTTATACAACTAAGACAATATAAGAATTAAATCTCAGCCGATGCCTCTGACATAACTTCATCAACTGAAACCATTACTGCATTGTTTTCTACAGATTTAAGCGCTGCGTAAACCATAGCGACAGCCACATTCCCATCATGAGCTGTGAGCTTTGTAGCGGAACCCGAACGACACGCGTCTGCAAAAATTTCCAATTCGTCTTGAAACATGTTTCCTGAAAAAATCTTTAAATCCTCCCGTAAACCATAGCCATCTTTTCCACGCTGGATATAAAGAGAAGAACTTTTATGCAGATTCTCTGGTTCATCCCAAGAGGCAAAATCTAGCTCAAAATGCATTAATCCCGCCTGTGCAAATACCCGGGTAGAGAATATTCCTGGAGATGTCCAACAACTTCCTACATAACCAACAACTCCGTTCTTGAAACGAATGGTTGACATAGATTGGTCGTCAACTTCTGCTCCCACCGGTGATAACTTTGACGCTATAGAAGAGACCCCTTCTACATCTCCTCCAAGGTAGTGCAATATATCAAACATATGAATAGCTAATTGAGATAGTGGTCCACCTGGAGCCCTATCACGATACCATCGCCATGTATCAGGTGTTAGTTCGAGCGCTCTTTCATTAGAAAAATTAGCTTCTATAAAAGCTAGTTTACCAAGAGAGCCATCATCAAGATGTTCTTTCATCATTTGTATGCCTTTAAGCAGTCTTGCACTATGGCCAACAGTCATTATTATATTGTGTTTTTTTTGTAGCATTTCCATTCTAAGACCGTCAGCTAAAATATTAGAAATTGGTTTTTCCGTGTAAACATGCTTGCCAGCCTCTGCAATCTGTTTGGCAATTGAAAAATGCTGTTCATTTGGAACAGTAATTATTACACCTTCAATATCTGGCATTGCCAGAATTTCTTGGAGGCTTCCATATGTATTAATGCCAAATTGTTGTGTGAAAGCATCTCGTTTTTCTTCAGAACGTGAGTGCCCTGCAATAATCTGCAATTTATCTGACTTTTGTGCTGCGTTGGTAAGTACTTTGGCCCACCTGCCCAGTCCTACAATTCCTAATTTTACAGGCGATTGAATATTCATCTAACACTCCAATTTTTTTCTTTTCAATTTCTTCAAACAATAATATCGTATGACGAGATTAAAGTCTAATTGGATGATCATTTTGTCAAGAAAAAATGAAAAAAAAACATCGTTTATCGCTAGAGATGCAGCACCATTGAGAGCACAGGCACATCTGTACCTTAGAGATAAAATTATTCGTGGAGATTATAAACCAGGCGCTCGCATTAAAGAAAGAGAGCTAATTGAAACTTTAGGTGTCTCTCGGACGGTGATACGTGAAGTAATAAGACAACTTGAGACAGAAAAGCTTATCACAGTTGAACCTCAAGTTGGACCAAGAGTTCGTATAATGTCTGCCTCAGAGGCTTATGAGATTTATTTGATACGTGCGACTCTTGAAAAATTAGCTGTTAGTCTTTTTATTGAAAATCAATCCGAAAAAACACTCAAAAAATTAAAAGATAGTTTTAGGCAACTTGAAACATCATTAAAAAAAGGTTCGCCAGACTTAATCATAAAGCAGAAAAATAAATTCTTTGAAATTATTTATTTATATGCAGGTAATCAAGTTTTATCTGGTCTGATTGACACTCTTACCTGTCAGTCTTGGCGCTGGCGCACTCTTGGGCTCATGCATCCAAATCGGGATCCAAAGCGACAACAACGAAGTCTTAAAAATTTGTCAAATCTTTATCAAGCTATTTTACAAAAGGATATTTCTAAAGCTAAACTAATAATTGATATTGAAGTCAAAGATGCTCAAGATGAAATTCTTCGACTTATAAAAATTGATACAGGAGTTGAATAATGGCCTCGTACGTCAGTATTCCAGATGAGAACCCGACCAGAATTGATCACGCTGGTTTCTATAGACGCTGGCTATCTATGATAGAGGATATGAAATACCTTCAATCTTATGTCGATCGAGTTTCCGGTACTAATGAGGAAGAATGGGTGCCCCTATGGAGAGAAGCTGGAGAGAACTATGAAAGCAAAGGTGATAAGCTTGAAACTGAAGGAAAGTTTCAAGAAGCAAGAAAATGCTTCCTGCAGGCGCGCACATATTACTCTATTGGCAGATTTCCCGGTTCCATTTCAGATATGAAAAAATCTATCAGTGACGATTGTAACAGAGCATATAAAAAATCGTGCACTCATTTAGAGCCAAAAGTTCAAGAAATCATAATCGAGCATAAAGGACATGAGATAAAATGTCATTTGCGCGTTCCTAGTCAAAAAAAACAACATGCTGCAGTCCTCATAATGTGTGGAGCTGATATGTTCAAAGAGGACAGAGGATGGGCCGGAGATTTTTGCATTGAAAATGACATGGTCGCTTTGGTAATGGACGCACCTGGCACTGGAGATAATCTGATGCCTTGGAAACCTGAATCCGTCTCAGCATGGATTGCTGCAATAGATTATTTGGCATCACTGCCAAGCGTTGATCCTGAGAGAATTGGTGCATTTGGCATAAGCAGAGGCGGCTATTCCGTTATGCAACTTGCTGGACATTACCCTAAAATGGTGAAAGCTGTTGTAGCATCTGCGGGGCATCATTTTGGGTATCAAATGACAGATCAAGAGCTTTTAGATTATGTGGAAGCTAGGTCTAGTCGTTCTCAGTACAAATTTGGACCCAAAAATGGTCCCTTAACCTTTCCTGAGTGGAGTGTTGAAAAGGAAAATGAGTTATACACGCAATGGGCGCTTCCAGAACAAGGAGTCCTGGATAACATTACTATGCCAATCTTAATGATAAATGGAAAAAAAGATCACTTAGCTCCGATAGGTAATATTTATTTTATGCTAGAAAACGGCCCTGCACTCGGAAGAGAGGCTAGGATCTATCCAGATGCTGGCCATTGTGCATTTAAATATTTCTCTGATTGGGCCCCTGAATCATTTCGTTGGTTAAAAGAAAAACTTAACAGGCAAACACCTAAAAATAATTAAAAAAATGTATTTAATAAACCATAACAACAAATTCGCCAAGTCGTTCTATGTAAGCGTTCATTTTATCACCTGGCCTGACAGCGCCAACACCTGCCGGGGTGCCAGTTAGAATGATATCGCCAGCTGATAACTCAAAATACTCTGATAATATTGATATCATTTCTGGGACCGACCAAATCATGTCCGAAAGGTCTGCATTCTGGCGAATTTCACCATTTACGTGAAGCGAAATTTTACCTTTCTCTATAACCCCAGTTGTTTCAATTGGGTGTAATTCACTACATGGAGCAGATTGCTCGAATGCTTTACCCACCTCCCATGGCCTACCCATTTTTTTGGCTTGATGTTGTAAATCTCGTCTAGTCATGTCAAAACCAATACCATATCCAAAAATATGCTGGTTTGCAGAAGAAACAGATATAGAACTCCCGCCAGATTTTAACGCTACAATCATCTCGACTTCATGATGAACATCAGAGGACATAGTAGGGTATTTAAAACGCCCATCTAATACTATGTTATCCGGATTTTTCTGAAAAAAGAAAGGGGGATCTCTATCTGGGTCATGACCCATTTCACGCGCATGTTCGGCATAATTTCTTCCTATACAATATACCCTTCTAACTGGAAAATTAGATTCACTCCCTGCTACTGGCAAATAAACACTGAGTGGTTTTTTTATTACTAAATTAGTCATTCTATTACCTCACTTTAGGTCTATTTTTTATTTTTACTTAAATGGGGATATTTTTGAGTTAAAAGCGAACCATGATAAAACGTCTTAGTAAAAGCATCCAATGACTTAATCAGTTCGATCCAATTCGAAATGCCTGGAAAATCGTCCCAGAAGTGAGACAGGTTGATATCCTCAAGTCTTATAATTACTGGCATGATAGCAATATCTGCATAACTAATATCATTTCCCTGAAACCATGGACCACCTGAGTGTTCAATCCACTCATTCATTCTTTGAACTCCTCGCTTCAAACGTGACAAAGCTTCATTCATATCTGTTTCTGAAAATCCTGTTTGTCCCATCTTTAATAAAAATTCTCTTCTTAGAGGCTTTGAGTCCGCTAATGCTTGAAATTCTTCTTTGCTCATACTCTGAAAGTGAGGTAAAAAAGCAAGATTGTAAGATGGAACTCTTATAGCAGGCGTTGGCACCTCATCAATAAAGCGCATCATAGTTCGCATCTCCGCTGCCTTAACAGGATCAGCTGAACGCATAGGAAAAATTTTTGGACAAATATCCTCTAAATACTCAAGTATCACAGCGCTATCTAGTATTATTTTACCGTTATGATCTAAAGCTGGAACAACGCCATTAGGATTGATATTGAGATATTCTGGCTTCAGCTGGTCACCACTAAATAAATCAAGCAAAACTTCACTAAATCCTAATTTCTTAGTATGTAAAGCAAAACGAACACGCTGACTGCAAGTAGATTGAGGTGCATTATATAATTTAAAATCTGTTTTAACATTGTTATTCATAAGCCATCATCTCTTTATTAAGTAAATCAAGTGTACTTTTTTTTTCAGGCACTAAAAAAGTTATTTTACAAATACTAATTCAATCTTATATTACATTTTGAAATTAATTTTAATTAATCAATTTTTTAAAACAAACAAATAGAAATCTTAAAAACAGACTGTTTATTTTAGGTAAATTAATATATTTTGTCTGTTTCTAGTTTACCTCAAAAAACCATTTGATTGATAGTTAAGGAAAATGAAATGAGTCCAATTATCGCAATTGAAGAACATTATATTACTCACGAAATTAAAAGCTTAATAGACAATTATTCTTCTATGCCAGCGCAAACACATTCTAGATTAAATGACCATTTTGATCTCAGAATTAAAGAAATGGATGAGGCGGGGATTGATATACAAGTGTTATCTCACAATCACCCTGGCGCTCAAATCTTTTCACCTGAAACAGCCGCCGATTTTGCAATGAAACTAAATGATGAATTGGCAACAATCGTATCAAGACATCCCAAAAGATTTGCAGCCTTTGCTAGCCTGCCAATGCAAGCACCTGAAATCGCTGCTTCAGAACTGGAGAGGTGTGTAACGAAAAAGGGAATGTGTGGAGCCATGTTACATGGTATGCTAAAGGGCGAGTTTTTTGACTTACCTAAATATTGGCCTGTTTTTGCCAAGGCTGAAGAACTCGATGTTCCAATTTATCTTCACCCAGGTGTTCCAGATAAAAGAGTAAGCGATGCTTATTATAAAGATTATACAGACGAATTTAAGGTATTCGGAACTGCTGGATGGGGATTTGGTATCGAGATGTCAACAGCTGCTGTCAGAATGGTTCTATCAGGTATTTTTGAAAAACATCAAAATCTTAAAATTATTTTAGGACACTTAGGCGAAGGGTTACCTTTTTTAATAGACAGAACCCATGAGGGTATAACAACACGTCAGTCCCCAAATAAACGCCAAGTTTCATTTCGCGATACATTTTGCAAACATTTTTATATTACAACAAGTGGAAATTTTTCTGACTCAGCATTACTATGCTCATTAATGGAGATGGGTTCAGATAAGATTTTATTCGCAGTAGACTGGCCCTACAATAATAACAAAGATGCCACAAGCTGGATAAAAAGAACTAAATTGTCACCAGATGATTATCAAAAAATTACTCACTCAAACGCTCGAAAATTACTAAATCTGAATTTTTAAACGGTTCTAAAATTTGACCAGAACATGACCATTGTACAATAAATACAAGGCACCTAATGAAATTTATAAAAAATGTTTGAGAGCCTATCATCTTATAGCAGCTACCAATTACTAACACTGGGTTTTGCGAGCTTCATTATGGGGATGTCACGAGGCGGAATAGGCGGAGGTTTTGGACTAGTAGGCGTCTTATTGGCTGCTCAAATAATGCCCCCGCTGACTGCAGCTGCCTTTTTGCTTCCTATATTAGTAGTAACAGACCCCTTTGCATATTGGTTATACCGGAAACATGTGCTTTGGAGAAGCATGAACATATTGTTAGCTGGTGGCCTAATTGGTATGTTAATAGGCGCCATTACCATTAAGTTAATCACACCTGAAGCATTGAAAATTTTTATTGGACTATTAGCATTAATTTTAGTTGGTGATGGTTTAATGCGGCATTTTAGAAAAGTTACTGAACCAAGAATATTAGGACCGATTTGGGGTTTGTTATCTGGATCTCTTGCAGGTTATTCTAGTTTTCTTATTCATTCTGGACTACCCCCTATTGCCGCCTATTTACTCCCACAAAATATTACAAGACAAGCTTTCCTAGGGACTGTGGCCGTATTTTTTAGCATCTGTAACTTTCTTAAAATTGTTCCCTATTGGTATTTAGGCATTTTTAATTTTGACTTAATAGGGCTTACAAGTCTTTTTATTCCCATTTCATTTGTAGGATTATTTGTAGGAAGAATAATTAATCACTTTCTTACAGATAGAATATTTTTCATTATTGTTTACATAACAATTTTTGCTCTAGGCGTTCGGTTAATCTGGACTGGTGTTTAATATTTATTATAATGAATTATTTAAATCTTCGGTAATTAGGCTATGGAAATAAAATGACAGATGAAAAAATTCAAGCTGCAAAAGCGCATTGGTCAGGCAGAATGGTTAGCAATGGAATGCCCCTCGCAGATTTTCAAGATGTAACAACACAAACCCAGAGATGGGATGATTGGTGTATAGCTCTCTCAAACCGAGGAGACATTCATGCTGATCTCGGAAGTGAATCAGAAGAAAGGGGGTTTTTACTAAGCGCGGGTGAACACTATGTGACTGCAGCAATCTGCTATCATTTTGGAAAATTCTTGTTTGTAAACAACCCTATACAGATGAAATCAACACATAAAAAGGCCGTTGATATTTATACAAAAGCGCTCCCCTATTTGAACCCACCAGGCGAACGCGTATCAATCCCCTATAATGGTAGCACACTATACGGAAATTTGCGCGCTCCAAACGGTATTAAAACACCTCCAGTTGTCATTTTGATTATGGGTTTAGATAGTGCAAAAGAAGAAATGTTTTACAATGAACAGTTATTTTTGGACAGAGGCATGGCAACTCTTACTTTTGACGGACCAGGACAAGGGGAAGCTGAATATGATCTATCCATTTGCCCTGAATATGAAAAACCTGTTCTAGCAGTTATAGAATTTATAAAGACGCGAAAAGATTTAGATGCAAGTAGTATTGGCTTATGGGGGGTTTCAATGGGTGGTTACTATGCTCCTAGGGCAGCTGCCTTCTGCAAAAACCTAAAAGGGTGCATTGCTTTATCTGGTCCATTTGATCTTGCACTTTGCTATGACAGTCTGCCTGAATTAACAAGAACCTGTTTTAATTATCGCTCTGGTGGTGTTGACGAAAAATCAATTCGCGAGATAGCAAGCCGCATGACACTAAAGGATGTAGCAGAACAGATAGAATGCCCTCTATTTATTGTGTCTGGTTCATTAGACCGAGTGATACCAAGTGAACATGCATTTATGCTAGAAAAAGCTGCCAAAAATGCATCAGAAATAAAACATCTTGCTGTTGCAGATGGTGGCCATGTCGTGAATAATAGAGCCTATAAGTACCGTCAAGCTAGCGCTGATTGGATGGCAAAAAAAATGACTGAATAAGTCTCCAATCTTACAAATTTTTAAAGATTAGCGTAAATGGGGGCGTCAAAAATGGATTTGTACCATGTTAACTAAGACTGAATTTTCCTTAAAACTAGATGAAGACCTTCAGGATTTGAGGGGGATTAAGGGAAGATGTTTTAGTGATGAGGAATATCAAAAAAGATGGCATAAGGTTATAACTAATTTAGAAGATACCAAACTAGATAGTCTTATTATTTATGGTGCTGAGCGAGCGGGTTCAGCAATCCCATGGCTCACAGGCTGGCCAGTATCGGCAGAGGCCCTACTTATAATATCTCTTGATTCGGAGGCTAAACTATTCGTTCAGTATTATAATCATACACCGCAAGCAAAATCCACAGCATACGGTGCTTCTGTTTCCTGGGGTGGGCCAAATACAGCACAAACAATGTTGAACCATCTTAACCAGATAAAAGCTCGAAAGGTTGGTTTAATTGGTAAAATGAGCTTTAAAATGATGACTTTGATAACAGAGGCAGGTTATCTTCTTACTCCCCTTGACAGTTGGTACGAAAAAACTCGACTAATCAAGACTAATGCAGAGATTAAATGTTTAAAAATCGGCGCCTATTTTTCTGATCTGGCAGTTAAATCAATTTATGAGAAGATAGAACCCAATATGACGGAGCATGACCTAGTTTCAATTGCAGAAAATAGTTGGTTACAATTAGGAGGTCAGGCACATATTCGTTATTTTATATCAACAAATATGGATAAACCAGATGGGATGGTTCCAAGACAAAATGCTACCAGCAGAGCAATAACAAAAGATGATTTAATTGTTATGGAAATTAGTGGTGCTTTTAGAGGCTATGCAGGACAAGTTCTCAGGTCGATGTCAATGCGCGCTAAACCAGCTAATTGGGTAACCGAATTTCATGAGGTTGCAAATAGTGCCCTAAATTCAATAGCTTCAGTTTTACGGAGTGGTTGCACAATGCAAGAGATACTAGATGCCGCCAGCATTATTGAGGAGAGTGGTCTTACTACATGTGATGACCTTATTCATGGATTTGGTGGTGGATATCTACCGCCAATATTGGGCTCAAAATCAAGACCTGCGGGTGATATTCCAGACATTAAACTGCAGGAGGGCATGGCTATTGTTGTACAGCCTAACATCACGGACTCAACTGGAATGAGAGGTGTGCAAACCGGAGCTTTATTTGTAATATCAAAAGAAGGGGCTTTATGTCTCCAAAAAACACCTGTTGGATTACTAACAGCTAAATCAGGTTTCATCTGATTAGAAAAAAGTAGGGATAATTATCCCCATTTTTTCTAAAAAACGTATGAAATATTAAACTTCAAGCCCAGTTTTTACATCTTTATTCTCAGAAACCAGCTTAATTCCTGCCTGGAGAGCAACCGTCTCGATTAGAGCGCTAAAATCTGCTGCTAGATATCCTTCTGGGTCATCTTTAAGACTTGCTGAGCCAAAATGTGATTGAAGTGCCTCTCTAGTCGCTGCGGTAACAGGCATACTCACCCCCAATTCACGAGCTGCTTGCAATCCTAAATCTAGATCCTTACGCAGAAGGGGCGGAGTAAATGTTGTTGTCCAATCTAAATTGACCAATGCTGGTGTTTTATACTGACTAAAAATAGACCCCATAACAGAATTATTTATAAATTCAAGAAAAGCGTGTCTAGGAACACCAGCAGCTTGAGCCAGTATGGTAATTTCTGCAAGATTTTGAATATATACACCTAAAAGCACATTATGCGCTATTTTGCAAAAGCGAGATAACTCTCCCTCACCAACATAAGAAACCCCACGCATAGCATAACATTCTATAATTTCTCTAACTGTATCAAAGGTATTTTTATCACCTGAAGCTACAGCGGATAACTTGCCTGCCTTGACGCATTTTCCGTTCCCAGAAACTGGGCATGCAAGATACTCTGCCCCTCTATCTATGGCTGTTTGTCTGAATTCAGCTGACTCAGGTGCGCTAATAGAAGAACACTCAACTAGAATTTTTGGAGTATCATCACCCGACATTACACCAACGTCACCAAAATATACTTGTCTCAAATCTTTTCCAGTTGAGACCATGGTGAAGAGTACATCTACATTTGCAAGGTCAGATGGTGCGTCGACTAATGAAGCGCCCGCGCTTACCAATGCGTCTGCCTTCGACTTAGTTCTATTCCAAATTTTGACTTGATAACCTGCCTTAATGATCTTCTCAACCATTGGCGCGCCCATACGGCCAAGCCCTATCCAACCAATCACCATATCTTTACTCATCGTATATTTCCTTTCAGTAAAAAATTTAATCTAATTAACGTAAAATAAAAAATTCAAAAAGTTTTATAATAGTTTATTTGCACAAACCTATCCCGCCAGATTATCGATTGCCATGAGTTACCTATACCCTCACCCACTGGCAAGATATATCCACTCCAGCATTTTTAATAAGATTGTAGACAGGACATCTAAGTTCTGTTTCAGTCACTACTTCCTGCAATCGCTGTGCATTTTCATTTGTCTTAACATTAATTTCCAAACGAACAGTTTTAAAATGTTGTGTTATTCCTCGCATACCTGATCTGCCTCTTATATCAATTTTATATTCAGCGGAAAAAGATAGTTTCTCATACTCAAAATTCATTTCATCTGCAGTTCGATTAAATGTAACAGATTCACACGCACAAAGCGCAGATAGCACTCCCTGAAGAGGTGATGGCCCCTCTCCAGTTCCGCCATGCGGTATTGGTTCATCAAAGGTAATGGTTCCAAACTCACCGCAATCGGCAATAGTTTTTTGCGTTGCAAAATTTTCAGCCGTGACCATTTTTGTTCTTATAATAGGCTCACTCATATTTTTTTCTAATACACTAGTTACCATTTATTTTCCTTTTAGTTTGAATAAACGTTTTCAAATTTAATATGACCAAATTTTTACATAATG
>JAAXKA010000105.1 GCA_012269555.1 Alphaproteobacteria bacterium | reverse complement strand
CTCATGAGTATCAAGGTTTTTGAGATCAAAATAATGATCGTAAGAGGTTTTGTTATCATAAAACGCTAAACACTTTTCTTTATAATTATCATAAAAGTCCAAAATAGCGTCATGATCAGCAACGCTGTAAGCCCATTGTATATATTCTCCTAAATGGCTATCTGTTGTTATTGGTAGATATCCATAGGTTTTAAATAGCTTCCGAAACACACCTCTTTCTGCTCCTGGTTTTGAGGGTTTAGCATCGTGTTTATTTACTAAATCTGAAAAATAAGCATCAAAGTTTTGCTTAATTATAGGATAACCGTCTTTTCCAGTATTTTTATAGCGAGCTTCTAATAAAATACTTAAATGATTTAGTCCGGCAGCACGGAATTCAATATTATGCATCTCGGTTTCCATTAAATCTGGCAATTGTCTATTCATAGACTTAATTTCATGACATAAACCAATGAATTTTAAGTCAGGAAATTTTGTTGTAACTGCATGACAAATTCTTTGCATAGGATTTGAAAAGTTAAATACAACAGCATCAGGACAAATTAGATTTATATCCTCACAAATTTCAATAATAGGTGGTATTTGCCTTAGAGAATGAAATAACCCCCCAGGACCTCCATTTTCTCCATAGACTTGTCTGATACCATACTGTAATGGGATTTTCCAATCTTGATCCCACAGGTCAAATCTTTTGCCAACCTCAATAGAGATTATACAGAATGTTGCGCCTTCCAGCGCTTCTTTGCGAGAAGTTGATGCTTTTATAGCAATATTTACTCCAAGCTTCTCCTTATAGTCATTGGATATAATTTTTGTATTAGCAAGGGTTGTCTTATCGATATCATGCAGACAAATCTCACAACCTTCCAAAGATTGCGATTTAAAAATATCACTAATTATTCCTAAGCCAAAATTTTGGCTTCCAGCTCCAATTAAAACTATCTTTTCCATCTCTAGCTTTTAAAAACAATATTTGTCCTACTAAATTATCTTCATTAGTAAATAAATACAAATGTTACTCACTGATAAGCTAGAAAATACTTTCAGAGACACTGAAAAACTTAAACCAAATTGTATTATTTTGCTTCAATATCATATATTAAGGTTTATACCCTCTTGATCAAAAAAGTGGATTTTAGATAATTCAAATTTTAATCCTATCTTGAGGCCCTTCTCTAATTTGCTATTACTTTCACATCTTATACGCACTCCACCTAGGGTGTCTGCATTCACTATAACAAAAGTATCTGCCCCAAGATATTCTATAACATCTGTAGTTGCTTTAACATGTCCCTTACTATTCATGACAATTTTTATATGCTCTGGCCTTATGCCTATATTAGCTACCCGTTTTTTAGTAAGAAGAAAATCTCTCAATTCCTGATCAATATTTGAGCTATTATAGATATCCCTAAACTTTATAATATTCATTTTTGGGCTACCTATAAATTGAGCAACAAACAAATTTTGCGGCATTTCATAAAGATTTTTTGGTGTGCCAATCTGAGAAATTGAGCCAGAATCTAGCACTACTATTCTGTCCGCCAAGGTCATAGCTTCAACTTGATCATGAGTTACATATATCATAGTTGCCTTCAATTCTTGGTGTAATTTAGCTAATTCAAGCCGCATATCCACCCGTAAAGCAGCATCTAGGTTGGATAAAGGTTCGTCAAAGAGAAAGGCGGTTGGATTCCGAACTATGGAACGTCCAATCGCAACGCGCTGTCGTTGACCTCCAGACAAAGTTTTAGGTAAACGATTTGTATAATTTTCTAACTTCAATACTTTTGCTACTTTATTAACACGGTTTTTTATTACATTCTTTTTCTCCCCCGCTGTTTTTAGGGGGAACCCCATATTCTCTTCTACAGTTAAATGCGGGTAGAGTGCATAACTCTGAAAGACCATACTTAGGCCCCTTTTCGATGGAGGAAAATTTGTTACCACTTGTCCATCAATCAAAATATCTCCCATAGAGGTATCTTCTAACCCCCCTATCATACGCAAAAGTGTTGATTTACCGCAGCCTGATGGACCAACAAGAACAAGAAATTCGCCATCATATATCTTTAAATCAATGCCTTTTATGACATTTACTTCATTGAACCATTTTTTAACTTTTTTAAGTTCAATTGAACCCATTTGCTCCTCCCATTGTCTTTGCCCAACCCAACCATACAGCCGCAGTCCAAGTGAAAGTATTGCCTCCAGCAGGGGAGCCATCTATGGGGTCAAAATACTCTGCAAACCCATTTTCTGAAATAGCTCGATTTGTTTGCGCTTTTAGGAGGCTTGCACGTTTTAATTCTCCTACCTCCTCTAAACCAAAACCAATTAGCATATTCATAATAGCCCAACTAGGCCCTCGCCAATATCGTTTTCGGTCAAACCTTTTGCTTTCAGGATCGTAACTCGGCATACCATATTTAACCTTTTTCATTATGCGATCATAGTGTGTCAGCATTCTTTTATCATATAACCCTGCATACCAGCACATAAAAGATGCGCTAGAAATGCTTCCAGCAAAATTAAAATTTAAAAGGTCAAAGGAGTCATAACTTGAAATAGAAGTATTCCATAATTTAGAAGCACCTTTTTCTAAGGAAGCAATCCAGCTATCAATTTCGCTAATATCTTCTTCTAGATTGATCCCAATAAGACGTAAATCTCTATTTGCACGAAGTAATATGAAATGCATAGCAGGATCTGCTACTTTAAAAGAACTATTTTTTCTGAGCCAATCTGCATTCCATTTACATTCGCGACCCTGCTGAACAAGCCAAATATACCGGTCATAATCTGATTTAGTGGGGCGCATTACGGGATTTACATGTTCTGTATCTCGCCGTTTATATGGAGCTACGCCAGTGGGGTTAATTGCAGCCAGTGCACTGTCCCAATCTGGAGCATTGTCTCTACCTGCCTCCCAGGGATGGTTTATAAACACTAATCCTTCTTGAAAACGCCATTGCATAAACCAGCGATGCCATTTTAAAACTTTGGGAAAAAGCAGTCTTATTTGATCATTGCCGTAATCTGTATCTAATTCCCAAATCTTTTTCATTAAAGATGCAACGACAGGAGGTTGAGTTATTCCAGAGGATGGTATGGGGCCAATCCCCTTCCAAATATTGGGGCCAGGAAAATAACTATCGTCAACTTGATGATAAATAATATGAGGAACCATGCCATTAATCCATTGAGCAGAGAAAAGGGTTTCTAGTTCCTTCCATGCTCTTGGAATATCAAATTGAGCAAAACCATATGCTGCGAAGGCACTATCCCAGTTCCATTGGAATGGATAAAGACCATTCGTAGGAATGGTGTAATTGCCTTTATCATTGATCAAGAGAATCTTTCTTGCATCTAAGCTTATGTCATTTTGTAGACTCATTTTTATCCTTTAATTGATCCTGCTGTTAAGCCTTGTCTTAAATACTTTTCTAACAATAAGAACATTAACATTACTGGGATAGTTGCTACTACCGATCCTGCCATTAAGTGTTGTCGTGGCACTTCAGAAGAATCTAACATCGCCACTCCACGCGTAATCGTAAATTTTGAGGGATCATCCAATAACATAAATGCTAAAAGAAACTCATTCCATGCTATCATAAAAACATAAAGAGAAACTGAAACAATAGAAGGCAGGCTTAATGGCAACGTGATTTTTAAAATAACAGAAATTCTAGAAAGCCCATCCATTAGTCCAGACTCTTCAATTTCTGTAGGAACAGTCCTGAAGTAGCCTTGCAACATGTAAAGGGCAACTGGAATAGTGGTAACTGGATAAATCATCAAAATTCCAAGGACAGAATTTCTTAAACCAAAAAGAGAAAAACCTACATAAATAGGTAAAGCT
>JAAXKA010000150.1 GCA_012269555.1 Alphaproteobacteria bacterium | reverse complement strand
CATATGCAGTGCCATGATCAGGAGACGTACGAATAAAATCTAAACCAAGTGTAATATTCACCGTTTTTGCAAAATCTAGAGCCTTTACAACTGGAAGCACTTGGTCATGATACATTCCAACCACACAGTCGTATTTATTGCGAGCTTCTGAATGAAATAGACTATCGGCAGATAGTGGTCCTTTTATACTCACACCCTCTTCTTGAAGCTTTAAAATAGTGGGTTTTATTACTTTTAAATCTTCATTTCCAAGACTTCCATTTTCACCAGCGTGTGGGTTCAATCCGCATACCACTATTTTTGGGTCTGAAATACCAAAAAATTTGATTAAGTCTCTTCTTGCCACCACAATGGTTCGATAGATTAAATTAGATGTCAGCTTTTTCGGAATGTCTGCTACCGCATTGTGGATTGTAACTGGAATTACTCTTAAATATTTATTTGCTAACATCATAACAGGTTGTTTTTCTTGCTTTGATAAGAATGCTAAGAATTCGGTATGACCAGGGAAATCGAAGCCAGCTTGATATAAAACAAACTTGTTAATGGGATTTGTTACTAAAGCGCAGGCATTGCCTATTTTTACCTGTTCAACGGCAATTTCAATAGCCTTGAGGATAGTATTGCTATTTGCATCATTCGGGTTTCCTGCAATTACTTCTGCAGGCCATTTAATTTCTAAAATAGATAATGTGTTTTGTTCAAAATCTTGGCCAGGATGCCACATACGAATGTTTAAATCTAAACCCAATTCAGCAGAAAGTTTTTCCATGTGTTTTGGGTCAGCAACTGCAACGAAGTGATGCTGGGAATTAAGTGCAGCTTTCAACGTTATCTCAGGTCCAATCCCACAAGGGTCTCCGGATGTTACTATAACCGGTTTTTTTGATGTATTTTGTGCACTCATCACATTTTAAGTTCTATACTTGCAGTTCTTCTAAGTCGCATTAAGTATCGAAGACTTAAAACGGAATATAATTTGTTGAATTCGGCTTCTTTCAATTTTTCTAATGATGGGATATCTGCATCCATCTTTCTTCTATCACAAATCATAAAAACCACTAGCTGGTTATCATAAGTATGTATTACATCGCTTATTTCTCCAACTTTTAAACCAAGAACTAATTCTTTGAAAGAATTCTCTAGCTGTTCAATTACAACATTGTTTATTTTACTTGGTACATTGCTACCATAGGTTTCATGAAATCTTCTTAATTTGGAACATGAATTGATGTTTGCTGTCTCTATTTTAAATTTAGAGATTTGTTTTTCTATTTCTCTGTCAGAGAGGTTTTCCGGGAGCGACACCACGGCTCGTGTGATAGAAACTCTGTCGAGTACGGGGTCATTGAAACCTAAATTTCTAAGGCCTTCTAATTTAAAAATATAAAAAAAATCATTGGAGCTAACTGAAACAATATTTTTTTTTGAAAGTAGCCCACTTTCAATGACGTTCTGAATATCGGCAGGAAGTCTTTTTGCCTGCACCCATCCAATGTTTCCCCCATTTTTTGAACTTGCTGACATGGAATATTGAGCTGCTATCGCATTAAAATCAGCACCTTGGTCTATTGACTCTTTTAGTTGCGCAGCTAACTTGCGGGTTTGCTCTAACGGTCTTGAGGGAATAGGCATCAAAACAATTTCAGAAATTTTATACTGTGGTGCGGACAAGTCACTCATTAGTCGTTTTTGTTCTAATTTGGCAAGCGTTTCAATTTGTGAGAATTGTCGTTTAAATTTTGTAGTTAAAACATCTGCCCAAATAATATCTGCTTTAAGTTGGTCAAGTGCTGTTGAAATTTGTATGCCAGCAGCCTGCAATCTTTCAGTAGCAGTAAGATTTTCACTTCTATAAATATTTTCAAAATATGAACGTGCAGTATTTTCTGCATTTTTTAAAGAGCTTGGTTTTATGGAGACACCAGCTTGTATTTTTAGTGCCTCATCTACAAGCATTTCAAGGGCTTCCTGGCGATATTGAAAAAAATTGTCAGGGTTATCTTTTTTCCCTGTCGTGAAAATCAACAATTTAACTTTATTTTGAAGGTCAATTGAGGAAATCGCAACATCATTCACAACCGCAACAATAGAAGCCTTTGTTCCTGCATATGCAGGATTTAGCAATGTTGCAAACGCAAGAAAACTTAGCAATAAAAAAGTAGGCAACGATATCAACTTAATCATTTTTACCATAGACAAATTATTATATTTAAGAGAATTTTCTCTAATGTTTGATGTGAAATTCAATGTTCATCTCCACGTGCAAGAAAAAAGCCACTTATAGTGAAAATTAAAATTGAAGGAAGCCATCCCGCAATAAAGTCCGGTAGCCTAGAATTATGACCAAGTAAAAAAATTAAATCTGAGATGAAATAATATAAAAAACTTGCCGCCAGTCCAAGAACAATAATGCGTATTCGTTTTTGGTTTCCAAAATTTAGCAATGTGAAGCTGGCGGCAAGTAGAGCAAGGCCAACAAGTTGAAGCGGTAGCGCTAAAGTTTTATGGAATTGCACTCGTAGTTTTTCTACAGGAATCCCAGCAGTTTTTAATGTATCTATATAATCAGATAATTCATATATACTTATGGTTCTCAGAGGTCTTCCAGCATTAACCATAATAGATTTTTCCAAAGTTGACTTTGGGTTAAAATCTTTTAAAGCCTCTACCTGTCCATCTTGAGTTATTCGGCTTGGTGTATCAAATAACCATAATCCGCTGCCAAGTCTCATGGAGTTTGCGGTAATTAGCCATTTTAGCCCTCCAGAATCATTAAGGACATATAATATTGGATTAAAAATTATCGCCTTTTCAGCATCCATACTTGAGCCATTGATAATTACTTTATCATTTAAAAATGTATCTCTGAGCCAAATCCCAGAAGCTGATATAGACACGAGATTATTCTTTTTATTTTTAAAAACTGAATTAATCTGTGAGTCATGTTGTTGGCTTATTATAGCTGATATTGGATTAAAAATTAGAATATGACAAAAGCCAATTAAGCTTACAGTTAATATTATAGGTAATAAGGTTTGCCAGATATTTTGACCAAAACTTCTAATTGCAATAATTTGTTGAGATTTTGTCCAGAAATAGAAGCAAATTGTAGAACCAAATAATAGTCCGAATGGGAGAATCTCGTCAAAAAGGGTTGGTAAATTCAATAAACCTAGTAGAAATATTTTAAAATTAGAAACATCTAAACCATACCGAGACACTCTCTGGAACAATTCCACAAAATCAATCAGAGAGACAAAACATAATAATATAATTACTGTGCTACTAACCCAAGCTAGATAGTTTCTAGCTAAATAAATGGTGATAGTTAGAGATGGAAACCAGGTCATTCCTTGAGCTCCGCTAATTGAAACAGTAATAGTTTATCTTTCTGACTACTACTAATAATACTTAAAAAGCCAATAATTATTGGTACAATTGGAATGAGATACATTGAAGGCCATAAAAAAGGATAATTAATAACAACTGACTTACTAATAATATAAATGATTTGAATACCTAATCCAAGAATACCAGCAAGCATCAAACGTTTGGTGTTACTTATTTGTTTAGAAAGACGGTAAAAAAATAAAGCAATTGCTGTTATGGATAAAGAAATTACGATTAGCGGTGATGATAATCTGTAATGACCCTCAGCATACCTTTGTCGCCAATAACGATCATTCAGAGCTAACTCGCGTTTAAACAGATTTTTAATTGACTCCTCATTTGAATCTTTTACACGGGTCAAAGCAACCTGTTTTTCATTTGCTCTAGCTATGCTTAGCGTGTAACTGTCGAATGATAGGGTTGTGCTTTTTCGCAGTTCAACACTTGCTTCAGTTCTCTGGCCTGATAACAGGACCACTACCGGTTTAT
>JAAXKA010000144.1 GCA_012269555.1 Alphaproteobacteria bacterium | reverse complement strand
ACATGTTAGTTGTGAATAAAATCGAGCTTGCAGAGTATGTAAATGTTGATCTTGATCAAATGCGCAGAGATACAAGGCAAAATAGAGGCCAACTTCCGTTTATTTTTGGTTCAATGAGAAAAGGGATAGGGATATCTGAACTTGTTGATTTTTTGAAATTTGAAGGAGGATTACCCTAATTTTAAATAAGAATTCTTATTATTGTCTTATTTTCTTAGGGATAATGTTCAAAAAGTTTTAATTGAGTAAAATAATTGTTTAGCATATTTGCTAAGTAAAAATTCTAATCTGAAACTGATATTTTATAAAAATCATTTATGAGGGCTATACTTATGTTGCCCATCTAAACGTCCATGATTTGTGGCTTACAGAGGGTAAAAAATAATAATTTTCTCTTAATACAAAATTAAAAGGGACTTAATGGTTGAATTAATTATAGACGATAACCTCGGTATGATTCATCTTAAATGGTCAGATGGCTCTAATAGCTCTTATCCGTTTTTATGGCTTCGGGAAAACGATCCTGCAGGCTTTCACGAAGATACAAATGAGCGAATGACTGATCTCACAGCAATATCACAGGATATTACTGTTACAAAAGCTTTTACCAAAGATAATGTTTTAACCCTAATTTGGGGTGATAATTCTCTCGAAACTAATTATAATCTTGAATGGTTGTTCAATCATCAGCCAGGTAAGAGAGCACCTGACCCTGCAAAAGTTAAGAGAAATTGTTGGCGTGGAGAATTTTCAAGGGAAGATATACCAAATGCTAAGGCTAAGTATCTATTGGAAGATGATGATGCATTGGCAACATGGTTAGAAAAAACACAAATTTACGGTTTATCGCTGGTAACTAGTTTAGATAATAGGTCAGATGCTGGAATGGATGTAGCGCAGCGAATTGGGTTTCTGAGAGAAACCAATTTTGGCACTAGCTTTCAGGTTCAATCAAAGCCAAACCCTAATAATTTAGCTTATACAGCAGTCGCATTACCACCACATACGGACCTCCCCAATCAAGAACTTCCACCTGGGTTTCAGTTTTTGCATTGTATTGCTAATGAAGCAGATGGCGGGGGATCTACATTTGCCGATGGATTAGCAATATCAATGGATTTACGCTCAAATGATACCGAGGCATTTGACATTTTATCCTCAGTATCAATACCGTTTAGATTTCATGATGAAAATACAGATATTAGGAGTAGAAAGCACGTAATCACGCTTAACATAGACGGCGAGATAAATGAAATTTGTTTTAACGCTCATATCGCAGACTTCTTAGATATAGAGCCAAAAATCATGAAATCTTATTATCGGGCATATTGTCAATTTATGAAAATGACTAGAAGTAATGACTATCTTGTTAGTCTTAAATTGGATGCGGGTGAAATGGTGGTTTTTGATAATCGCCGAATTCTACATGGAAGAGAGGCATTCAATCCAGAGACAGGATACAGACATCTTCATGGCTGTTATGTAGACAGAGGTGAGTTTGAAAGTAAGCTTCGGGTTTTAAAAAGAGCACCAGATAATAGGTAGTCATCTCAGCGCATATTTTGGATGCGTTTTTTTATTATTTGGTGTTAACCTGAAAAGCTGTTTTTTTTGCTTTGTTCCAATATTTAAAAAAGCGGGTGAAATGAAATTTATCATCGATATGTACAAATGCCTTAGGATATACGAATTCGAGCTCAAACTCCCCAGACATCTCTCTTATTAATAGTCTCAACTCAAGGTCAGAGGTGTAAGGTGTTATAACCTTTTTGGGGGCAATTTCTTTCACGATCTCTAATGTCTTTCCATGAACAATTTCAACCGGCATTGAAATTAGAGTTTCATATATGAAAACAAGTCGTTTTAACGAGTAATTTCTTTTTTTAAAATAGGCGTCATCCCAAATAAATAAAGCTTTTGAGTCAGGTGTCATTCTAGAAAATATCGGCTGGTTATCTCCCAATCCTTTATCATGTATATAAAGTAATTGCATTTTAGTATTTATCCATATTTGGAAATAACCGCTCAATGAGCTCCTCATAGCTTGCATCAAGTGATTGATTGTTTTCTGGCGAGGTATCAACCAACCCAGAAAAATATTTTTCTACGTTTTCAAGATTGAATATATAAGGCTTATTGCTAAAAGTGCTAGCGACCCATTGCCATGAAAAATTATTGCTTGCCTCATCACCATCTAGAAGATGCCGCAAGAACCAAAAAGCACCCGTTTGCCATTTAATTCTTCTAAAATGGATAACATAGCTAGCCAAATACATTCGTGCATGATTGTGAAGGTAACCAGTATTTAGTAGCTCTTTAATAAAAAAGTTAATGCAGGCAACGTCTGTTTGCGCGTTTAATATATCCTCTGGAAGGTTTTCTGAATAATCAGAGGAAGAAAAACCAGTTTTATATTCCTCTACATCACTCCAAATCCAATCTGGATGTTGAGCAGCTATTCTCTGCCAAAAATCTCGCCATCCTAATTCCTGAATAAATTTTTCGTTTTGTTTAATATTTGGGTTTGATTTAAGTGCAAAATTTCTCACTTCGTTTAAACTGATTATACCGTGATGGATATATGGAGATAATTTTGTTATTTTTCCATTCCCAAAATTACGTGTTTTTCCGTAACCTACTGGGTCAATTTTGCTCAAGGTTTTATATGCCTGCTCTGTACCACCAATTATACATGACTCGCTGCCTTCCGCCCATTTAGACAGACTTTTTACATATTTAATGAGAGCATCTCTACTTTGAAAATTTTTAGAAAGTTGTTCCATAATCCTATCCGTTTTAATACATAGTTAGAATATTTTTATTTTCAAACCAGGAGAAAAATAAAAAAACTTATGAACAAACTGTAAAATCATAGTGATCTGATTTTATTGAGCTATATAGATTAGATGGAGTTAGTTGTAATCGCATGGGATATAGAAAAATGATAAATGTCGTTTGGTTTAAGCGAGATTTGCGTGTTCATGATAATGAGGCGCTAACAAGCGCAGCTAAGGATGGCCCTGTATTACCATTATATATTTACGAGCCGTCACTCTGGGAACAAGAGGAGATGAGTTTTACCAAGCGAGCATTTTTAAGAGTAAGCCTCGAAGAACTAAACTTAGCTTTGAAAGAACTTGGCCAAGGCCTTATAATAAAAAAGGGTAATGCAGTTGATATTCTTGATAATTTGAATAAACGGCATGGTATCCGAGGTTTATATTCTCACCAGGAAACTTGGAATGGTTGGACTTATAAGCGTGATTTAGAAGTGCGAAGATGGCTTAAATCCAAGGGCATAAGATGGCATGAATCAAGGCAAAATGGCGTTATAAGAAGTCTTAAAGACAGAAATGGGTGGGCAAAAAACTGGCAATCACAAATGACAGTTCCATTATTTAAAGCACCACAAACATTAGATAAGGTAGGCGAAAAAACTGATAAAATAGATCTGTTTAATAACAAATTAGAACATAATTTAGAAACACAAATGCTAGCTAAAGGCGGGCGAAAAGAAGGTCTCAGTTTTTTGCATAATTTTTTAAATATAAGAGGAGAAAATTACACTAAACAGATGTCCTCACCTCTCACAGCTGTTGATAGTTGCTCATTATTATCTTCCCACCTTGCTTACGGAACAGTATCGATCCGTGAGACGTTTCAGGCGGCACAGAGTCGAAAAAGAGAAATTCAAAGTTTTGAAAAGTTGGACCGTGGAAATTGGCCATCTGCTTTAAATTCATTCCTTGGTCGTCTAAGATGGCATTGTCACTTTATTCAAAAATTGGAGGATGAGCCGCGCATTGAATTTGAAAACATGCATCCTGTTTATGATAATTTGAGAAGTGAAAAGTTCAATGAAGACTATTTTCTTGCTTGGAAAACTGGAAATACTGGCTATCCCATGATTGATGCATGCATGCGCTCCTTGATACATACTGGATGGTTAAACTTCAGAATGCGGGCTATGTTAGTAAGTTTTTCTAGTTATCACCTTTGGTTACATTGGCGACTGCCTGCCACCTATTTAGCGTCATTGTTCGTGGATTTTGAGCCTGGTATTCATTTTAGCCAAATGCAGATGCAATCTGGTACAACAGGAATAAATAGTATTCGCATTTATAATCCCGTTAAACAAAGCAGAGATCATGATCCAGACGGTATCTTTATAAAAAAGTGGGTACCTGAACTTGCTCATTTAGCGCCAAGTGAAATTCATGAGCCTTGGCTTAGATGCAGAATAAAGAGCTATCCCGTGCCTATCATACAAGAAAAAGTAGCTCGAAAAAAAGCAGCAGACTTGTTATATGGGTTGCGAAAAAATAACACACAGCATAACAAAATATCGAAGGAAATTGTTAATAAACATGGAAGTAGAAAATCTGGACTCAGAAGCAGAACTGTAGATAAAATAAAAAATCACCAATCAATAAAACCCACTCAATTAACATTTCCTGTATAATAAGGAGTATTTCTTTCGGAGAGGAAAAGTCTTGCATTAAATTAAAAAAGCCAACTAGACATTTCCTTTAATAAGAACGTTGTGATAAGTTGGTGAAATGGAAATTAAAAATCCCAAAAGATTTAACTGGTCAGGTGAATTTACGTCTTCTATGCAGAAAGCATATGCGGATGATGGTTTTCTTGTTATTGATGAATTTGTAACTACCTCTGTTTGCGAAAAGCTTCTTAAACAATCGGATAAATTAATTGATGATTTTAATGTCGAAGCTCATAGAGTTGCTTTTTCAGCTACAGAACAAACTCATGCTGCATCTGAATATTTTAATAAGTCGGCTACAGATATTTCGTTTTTTCTTGAAGAAGAAGCGGTTGATGGTTCAGGGAATTTATTGAAGAAAAAACATCATGCGGTAAATAAAATCGGTCATGCATTACATGAGCTTGACCCGGTATTTTCAAATTTTTCATATAGTAGTGATATTAAAAAGCTTGCACGTGGAGTTGGTCTTAGAAAACCATCTATGATACAATCGATGGTTATTTGTAAACAACCCTTTATAGGTGGTGAGGTTAACATACATCAAGACTCTACTTTTTTATATACAGAACCTGAAACATGCGTGGGGTTTTGGATTGCCCTTGAGGATGCGACAGTTGAAAATGGATGTATGTGGGCAGCTGCTGGAGGTCATTCCTCATCTCTGAGATATCGGTTTAGAAAAAATGGCGAAGAAATGGAAATGATTACGTTAGACGGGAGCCCGATGCCGATATGTGATACGCCTTTGCCAGCGCCTAGCGGCACACTTGTCATTTTGCATGGGCGTTTACCTCATTATTCAGCTCCAAACAGGTCATCGGAATCTCGTTATGCATACGCTATGCATTTGATAGATAAAAATGCAGATTACTTGTCTGATAACTGGCTTCAGCGTCCAAAGACATTTGAAACTAAGCAACTTTAATCCTTTTTATTTAATTCAATTGCGATTTGTGAAGCTAGTTTTGCATTATTTTTTACAAGTGAGATATTTGAACTTACACTTTTGCCATCAGAAGCAATTCGTATGTAGTCGAGAACAAAGGGCGTGATTTCTTTGCCAATTATTTTTTGCAATTTTATCTCCTCTAAGGCCTCTATGATCCATTCTCTGACTTGTTTTTCTGGAATTTCGTTAGAACTTGGAACAGGGTTAGTAACCAAAACTCCACCAGAAAGAGGGAATTTCCATTTTAAACTTAAAAATTCTGCAATTTCAGAAGCAGTTTGATACGATTTTAATCCAAAGATACCAGAGTTTCGCGACCAAAATGCAGGTAATTCATGAGTTTTATACCCGATAACTGGTACACCATGGGTTTCTAGGTATTCCATGGTAAGATTAAGGTCTAAAATTGCCTTTGGACCAGCACAGACGACGCAAATATTTGTTTTTGCTAATTCCTGAAGGTCAGCAGAAATATCAAAAGAAGTTTCAGCACCTTTGTGGACACCTCCAATGCCGCCAGTTGCAAAAATTGGTATATTCGCTTTGGCAGCTATAATCATTGTTGCTGCAACAGTTGTTGCTCCATTGCCACGGGTCTGCAATACTGATGGGATGTCTCTCCTACTTACCTTTTCAACTAATGATTTTGGATCGGATAAAATGTTTAGGTCTTCTTGCTCTAGGCCAACTTTTATCTTTCCTGCTATTATAGCTATTGTTGCAGGTATTGAACCTTGCCTTCGAACTTCTTCCTCAAGAGCTATCGCTGTGTTGTAATTTTCTGGAAAAGGTAGACCATGTGAGATAATTGTGGATTCTAATGCAACTATTGGTTTTTTCTCAAAAATAGCCTGTTTGATTTCAGAGTTTGTCGTTATTTCTATCATCTCAATGTCTTACCTAGCTCCGAAACCTCTGGGTTAACGGGGCCACTAATTTCAAGGGTTTTTTCTGCGAGAGAAATACCAAATTCTGCAGCTTCAAAAGAAGTCTTACCTTTGCAGATAGCATATAAGAAACCAGAAAACAAAGCATCACCTGCCCCAGAGCTGTTGCTACTTTCAAATTTTTTGGCTTTAAAAAGTTTAAATTTTTTTCTTGTTGAGACAATAAACCCATCAAGTGAATCAGATACTATTGCAGTACCAATGCCAGAATATATTAGCTTTTCAGAAATTTGCTGCAATGATAAATGCTCCTCAGCTGAGATAAGTATATTTGCTTCAGCTCTATTACATTTAATCAAATTTATCTTTGATAGATATGGAATAAAGCGTTGAGCTTTCATAGAGGAGACAGTATCTACCGCGATAATAGAATTATCCCCAAAACTATTAAAGGTTTTGGCAAGCAAATCATCGGAGAGATTTCCATCAAGGATTATCAATTGTGCATTATAAATGGCTTGTATTTTATTATCTTCATTTAAAAAGCTTGTTGGCAGGCTTTCAACCAAACACATATCATTTACAGCTGATATAAGCTCACCTTGTTTATCATGAATAGCCAAATAGAAATCGCTTTTTTTGTTTGCATTTGAATATGAAAAATTCACTGAAACACCTGCGTTTTCTAATGAGAACTTCAACATTTTTGCAAATTCATCTCCACCAAAATGTCCAATAAAATCTACTTCAGCACCTAGATGCCCCAAATTTTCAGCAATGTTTCTGCCAACGCCACCAGGATGAATACTTACAGCACCTAGATTAGAATCTGCGAAGATTTCTTTTTCCTGTGTTATTTGACCATAAAGGTCCGCGTTGGCACCACCAATAACGATAAATTTAGCACTCATTGCAGATTTGAAGTCCTTTAATTTATTTCTTCAACCACATACTGGTATATTAAACTGAATACTACATTAAATCTTTTTCTTATATGCAATAAAGACAGGTGAATTTTAATTCAGGTGATTGATTTTTAGTCAAACTTATTTTTAATAATTTTTTTATGCTTTTTTCATTACGGATGCATTAAGCTAAATGTATCAAATAACGAAGGCGTATCATGAATGAAGATAAAGTATTTAGAAAAATTGCAGTAATTTTTGTTACTGATGTTGTGAATTTTTCGATGTTGATGGAACAGGATGAAGAACAGACTCTCAGGAATTTGAAGGCTTGCAGACAAATTCTAGATAATCTCTTCAAAGAGCACAGTGGGAGAATTTTCAATACAGCTGGAGATTCTGTCCTTGCAGAATTCCATAGTGCAGTCTCAGCAGTCATTTGTGCTAGCGAGTTCCAAAAACTTATCTCCGAGCGCAATGGGTCTGTTCCGTTATCTGAACAATTAACCTTCAGAATCGGTATCAATATGGGGGATGTGGTTGTCGAGGGAACAAATTTATATGGTGAGGGTGTAAACGTTGCAGCTCGCCTTGAGGCATTATGTAAACCTGGGAGTGTTTGCCTTTCCAATAATGTTCACGATTTTGTAAAGCAAAAAGTAGACTTAAGCTTTCTAGATCTTGGCTCTCAGCAAGTGAAAAATACTATTGTCAGGGCGTTTGAAGTTGCTGGCAAAGAGAATGTAGCAACATTAAACCAAGCTGATGTCCCAAAAGAAGAGACTTTAACTGAGGCAGAAGCAAGTAAACCCCCCACCATTGCAGTACTTCCTTTTCTAAATCTAAGTAACGACCCAGAACAAGACTATTTTGCAGACGGGCTTTCGGAAGATATTATCTCTAACCTTTCTTCTTGGAGAACCTTTCCAGTTATTTCTCGAAACTCAAGTTTTAGCTATCGAAATACAGATAAGAAATCATCTGAGATTGCGAAAGATTTAAACGCACGATATATGGTTGAGGGTAGTGTCAGGAAAGGTGGAAACAAAATTAGGGTTACTGTGAGCCTCCTTGATGCTGTTGATGATATGCAGATTTGGTCTCAAAGATGGGACAGGTCACTTGATGATATTTTTGAAGTTCAAGATGAAATATCGCAATCAGTAGCTAATATAATATCACCAACTTTAAAATCACAGGAACAGAAGAGGTTGTTGAGTAAAAAAACCTCTAATTTTAGTGCATGGGATTTATACCTAAAAGGTCTTGGATACTATAATGATAGACAAGCTTATCAGGCGTTTTCTGACAAGCGAGAAGGTGGAAATACTATTTTGGATTATTGTAATAAAGCTATAGAGCTAGACCCCAGTTTTTGTGATCCATACGTTTTAAAATGTCGTGTACTTTTTGAGCGGATTTTCAGTCATGAATATCAGGATGAGAGGGATCAAAATGAGAAAGATTTCCATCGATACTCACAGAAAGCTTATGAACTTGATAGCGACAATCCTGAAGCTTTAGTTATGTACAGCCGTTCATTTAACATAAAAAAAGATTTAGCTATGCGGAACGAATTTGCAAAAAAAGCTTTAGATGCAAATCCAAGTCATCCACAAACAAATTATGATTATGGTTTGGCTTTATGTAATGAGAAAAAATTTGATGAGGCTCTTATCTATATCAATAAAGCTATAGATATGGACCCCGCAAATAAAGATAGGTTTGAAGGTTTTCTTCCATTATTATTTATGGCGATGCGCGACACTGAGAATTCATTAAAATGGTTATTAAAAATGAGTGAGAGAGACAGTCATAGTAGGTATCTAGGCTGGCTTTCTTGTGTGTATGCTCACATTGACGATTTGGATAAGGCATCAGACTATCTAAAGAGATTTTTGGATGAACGTCCTGAAATAAAAACTTTATCGGATTATCGTAAAGTAGCTCCTGCAATAGCCGAAGAATTTATAATTGATGGGTTGAGGAAATCAGGCTTGCCAGAATAGCATTCTTTTCCAAATTCGCTTTTAACTAATCAATTTATTTCCAGATTTTTTATAATTCTTTAGGAAATCAAAAAAGTTAAATTTGATTTATTGGTTAAAGTTGAGACTTACTTCCCCGATTCCTGGAATGCTAACTGAAAACTTACTGCCATTTGATGGGTGCGGAGGAATAACCGAACCAAGAAGCACGATATCTCCTTTAAGGATTCCTCTACCTAAAGCACAGGCGACCCTATTACATTCATTTAATCCATCTATGATTGGCCCGATTTTAGCTTCTATATCCGTTGCAGGTTCCCAAGTCTTATCCCCTTGACGAATATGAATCTCAAGACCTTTTGCTCCATCAGACCAACCTTTATTTGTGGATGGAAACATTACCCACCCTCTTTGAAAGATATTATCAGATAATATTGTTTCTGGGTCGCTTGGGGGAGTATGAAAATCAACTAGTTCTATAGCAGGAACCAAACTTTCAATGCTATCAATTATTTGATTCTCAGTAGCATTTTTTGGGATATCTGAACCTATATATGCTGCAATCTCTGCTTCTAGACTCGGTTTTGACATTTCACGAACATCTGTTGTAGTGCCTGAGATAAGCTCGCCAGCGTCAAAAAGACCTCCGATAAGTGGTTTGCTGGTATTTAATGATTTTAGTGCTGCAGGGGAACCAAAACCAAGCTTCCACCCAATTTGTTTCTGACCTGCTTGTTTACGGGCATTTAACGCTTTTTCAATAATCTCTAATTGTGATTGATTAGTCATATTCAGTATTTCCTAATTTTACATTTAAATTTAAGGGTACTTTTCCTATCTCTGATAAACTTTTCTATTTAACCTAACATTCTAAAGCAACATAAATTAGTTAAGGTCTATAGGTTAGTATTTTAAGGAAAAAAAATGGATGTGCTATAAAAATCTTATTTTAAGGGTATTAGCAATAATATTAAGTTTCACTCGTAATAACTAATGTATCATCTAAGGCCTTTTTGAAAAGAGAGATCATAAGAGCTATTTCATTTTCTTTGATTATAAGTGGTGGGCAAAATGAGATGGTGTCACCGATTGCACGGATGATTAATCCATGGTGCTCTGCTCTTTCAGCACAAAATTTTCCTACTCCAAGTTTTGGGTCAAAGGCTTTTTTTGTTTTTTTATTAGCGACTAGCTCAACGCCGGCTAGTAATCCTTTGCCTCTTATTTCTCCTACTAATGGATGATAAGATAGCTCTCTCAATCCATTGAGAAGAAAAGGTTCCATTTGTCTGACATGCTCAACGATATTTTTTTCTTCATAAATTTTTAGAGTTTCGATTGCAACTTTTGCTGAGACGGGATGGCCAGAGTATGTAAAAGTAAGGCCAAAAACACCAATCTCATCACTTTTTTCTGACATCTCTTTAAAAACACGTTCATTTATCATGAGAGCAGAAATCGGTAAATAGGCGCTTGATAAGCCCTTAGCACATACAATCATATCAGGAACTAACTTCATAGTAGTTGTTCCAAACATATTTCCAGTTCGACCAAAAGCTGTGATTACTTCATCAGCAACGAGTAAAATATCATACTTTTTCAGAACAACTTGTATTTTTTCATAGTAGGTATCGGGTGGTACAATGACACCGCCAGACCCCATTATAGGTTCCGTGAAAAAAGCAGCAATAGTATCAGGACCTTCTTTTAGGATCATTGCTTCTAACTCATCAGCGAGCCGGCTCGCAAACATATCCTCATCCTCATTTTCCTGAGAATAACGATAATGGTGAGGAGGTGTGACGTGCAAAAATCCATCTAGAGGCAAACCAAAAGAAGCATGATTATAATGCATACCAGACAAACTAGCTGAAGCAATTGTATTGCCATGATAAGCCCGTAAATGAGATATCATCTTTCGTCTCTTTGGCTGCTTTTTACTATTCCAGTAATACCATACTATTCGAGCCGCACTGTCATTTCCTTCTGACCCCGAGTTTGAAAACCATATTCGTGACATTGGGACCGGGGCAATTTTGAGCAATTTTTCTGCTAATTCGATAACAGGCTGGTGACTTTTGTGATTTGTCAAATGATAATATGGCAGCTTCTGCAGTTGCTTTGTTGCCGCCTCAACAAGTCTTTCTTGTCCATAGCCCAGGGAAAGGCACCATAAGCCTGACATTCCTTCTATATATTTCTTTCCGTGTATGTCAGTAACCCAAATTCCTTTCCCTTCATTAATTATAACCGGGCCTTTTTCCAAATGTTCTTTTAAATTAGTAAGAGGGTGCACTACGCTTGCAGAATCTCTTGCTTCAAATGAATTTGGCTGTTTTGTTTGTTCTGTCATAGAAATTATATTCTCTTTTTTTATCGCTGTTTAATCACAAATCTAAACTAATACATGGTGCAGCAAGTAAAATAAACTAGTCAAATCAATCTGTATCAATAAATTATCAAGAGAAATCTTTGTTAATTTGATTTTTATAGTGCCATAATACAAATTGTAAATAACTTATAATTATGAGTTGATTAAATGAAAAAGCAGCCAAATATTTTGTTTATTATGGCAGATGACCATGCCTCTAAGGCAATAAGCAGTTATGATGGAGGTATTAATTATACCCCCAATATTGATCGCATCGCTAATGAGGGAATGCGTTTTGACCATTGTTATGTTACGAACTCGATTTGTACTCCAAGTCGTGCATCCATAATTACAGGAACTTATAATCATGTGAATGCAGTCACTACACTAGAGACTCCTATAAATAATAGAATACCTAATGTTGCCAAACACCTAAAAACAGGCGGATATCAGACGGCAATAATAGGAAAATGGCATTTAGGAGAGGGGAAAAATCATGAACCATCAGGTTTTGACTTTTGGTCAGTACTCCCAGGACAGGGGGAATATTTTGACCCAGTTTTTATTGAAATGGGTAAGGAAATAGAAGAGAAGGGATATGTGACAGATATTATTACAGACAAAACACTTAAATGGCTGAAGGGAACAAATAACCAAAAACCATTTTTTTTAATGTGTCACCATAAAGCTCCTCACAGAGAGTGGGAGCCTCATCCCAAAAATAGGTCATTGTTTAAAGATGATATCGTTATACCATCAACTTTTGATGATGATTATAAAAATAGAGCTCGCGCTGCAGCCGAAGCTAAAATGAGAATAAAAGATGATTTGACTTACGATGATTTAGGTCTTGTACAACCTGAAGGTGGTTCTGAAATTGGAGAAAAAAGTAGACCATTTAGTAATAAGCGAAAAATTCCCAACCCTAAGAATGTATCTGCTCTATGTTTAATAGATAAGGATACTGGAGAGAAATTTAGATTCAATACAAATGAGGAATTGAGCCATTTTAAATATCAACGATATATAAAGCGATATTTACGCACAATACAGTCAATTGATGAAAGCGTGGGCAGGCTGTTAGATTTTTTAGATGAGAATGATATGTCAGAAAATACGCTTGTGATCTACACTTCTGATCAAGGATTTTTTCTCGGCGAGCACGGCTGGTTTGATAAGCGTTTTATGTATGAGGAGTCACTTCAAATGCCTTTTCTGGCGCGGTTTCCGGCAGAAGTCGAGGCGAGTACAATATGCCAAGAGATAGCATGTAACGTTGATTTTGCTCCCACTTTCTTAGATTTTGCAGAACTTCCAATTCCTACTTACATGCAAGGGGTCAGTCTTCGCCCGCTTTTAAATCAATTAGATTTAGAGAATTGGCAGAAAGTCGCTTATCATCGATATTGGATGCATAAGGACCCAGACCATAATGCTTATTCTCATTATGGTATTCGAACACAGAGGTATAAATTGATATATTGGTATAATGATGGGTTTGATTTACCTGGCACTAACCATGGAGGGGAAGATAAGGAATGGGAGCTATTTGATTGTAAGAAAGATCCATTGGAGTTATTTAATATTTATATGGAGCCAGAATATCTGGAAATAGTCTCAGAATTAACCTTACTTTTAGAAAAAAAGATGTTGGAAATTGGAGATGACCCAGCCCATTTATAATTTAATATGAAAACTTCTTTTTTATTGAATTAAAGCAGAGGACCATTCCTCCAAAAAACGTTCTCTTTTTAATCTATCTAGATAAACTAAAAGCCCTGTATCAAGTCTTATTGGTTTAAAGTGCGGGTTTTCTTTCAAAATGCTGCTTCTAAGCGAAATCATATCTGTTTCTTTTTCGATAAAATTTTGCCCAGTTTCATTAAGGATAAATCCTAAAAACTCAATAATTTTAGTCTCATCTGTAACGGTTTTTGGAATAAATGCGGTTCTAAGAAGTAAATGTGTATAATCTTGAAAATACACTACTTTTAGATTTTTTTGAAATCTAGAGCGTTTTTCTGCATAAGAACCAATTATATTATACGCTAGCAGAAACTCTTCATCGTTTACAGCGTCTAGCATAATGCCTGAACAACAGGATAAATGTGCATTTAATCCACCCATTACTTCTGCAAGACGCCAAAAACTATTTGATTTGCGTTCGTCTTGAGTGGCAAATAAAAAACCCGCCCCCGAAGTTCTTACGTCATATGTTACTATTTTTTTCTGCATATTTTCTGAATTAGCTCTTAAATATGAAACTAAATTTCTTCTGGTAATGGGGATATCTTCTTTTTTGAAATGAGAAGCGGATAGCACCAAACCGATAGGTTCTAAGGAAAATCCAAATAATTTATCTTGCCAATGACTCCAGGCGGGTACATCAACTTCTTCGAGTATATCTATTGGTTTCGCAAAGCCATCATTTACAAGCTTCATTTGTAAATCCATGGCTGATGACATGATTAGGTCATATTTGTGATTTTCTTGCCGCACTGCATCATAAATATCCGCAGTGGAAGCCATCGAATAGGTAATGGAAATCCTTGGGTTTTTTCTAGAAAAGGCACTTAAAACTGGATCAAATACATCAATATCTATTGCCCCCAATATTTGTAAATCCGGTTCATCTTTCTCGTCTCCATAAGATAGGCTTGCCTCTATGTTCAAAGAACTAGCAAAAAGATCGCTGAAAAAGCTAGTGGATGAAAATATCAACAAGGCAATATAAAAGTAGCGCATATAATATCTCCTTTATTTTTTTTAATTTCCACAGTTCCACCGATCGCATTTATCGCTTCTTGAACAATACTCAACCCTAGTCCTGATCCAATGATTTCTCTGGTTTTTTCACCTCTTTTAAATTTTTTGAACAGCTGTCTCTGGTCTAAGAATGGACCAGAAGCGAACTTATTCTGTATGGTGAGTGCATAACTATTAAATTTCTTTGTTAATTCAACTTTTACTGTGGTTTCACTAACTGCATATTTCAATGCGTTATCGAGGAGGTTTCTTACGGAAGTTTCGAATAATGTTCTATCCAAATTGACTGTTTCTTTCATATCTAAATCTGTTGAAAAGTCTATATCCAGGTCTTTTAGATCTGCGGCAGGTTTAAATTGGTTTACTATTTCATTAACTGATTGTTGGATGGAAAAGCGCATAGTTTCAGGACGTTCTGCACGATAGAGTACCATTGCGTGGTCCAAAAGTTGAGTCGCAGACCTATTTGTTTGGTCCACAGATTTTATTATTGTTCTTAATCTTTTCCTGTTCTCTGGGGTTTTAGATTTTCGCAGAGCTAGTTCACTTTCGGTCTTTACAACAGATAGTGGAGTTCGTATGTGATGAGCTGCTTCAGCAATAAAAGTTTCAGTCTGCCTAAGAGTAGAACGAAACCGGCTTATAAATTCATTCAGTGAATTTGCAAGCGGCTGCAACTCGGATGGCACGTCTAATGAAACTTTTCGCAAGTTTTTTGGCCCCCTCAACTTTACATCATCTGCAAAAATATCGATGGGCTTAATTGCTAAGTTAGCTGTTAAAAAGGCAAATAAAATTGCTATCATAAAAAATAACAAAGTAATTATAAGCAAATTTGAAGAAATCTTAGTTGCGACAGATTTTTGGAAATTCTGGCTCTGCGCGATCACTATTTTTAATTCGTGCGATTTCTCCATCACAAATACAATTATCTCTGTGGCTGCAATTCTGAATGTTTCATCCTTGTAGGTTATGTTACTAAAC
>JAAXKA010000082.1 GCA_012269555.1 Alphaproteobacteria bacterium | reverse complement strand
GCTATACCCTCCAGTTATAGTCATATTATCTTGAGTATACCTTGCACCCACTCCGCTCGTCTGAGAGCCATCAGGTAGAGTGAATGGGTCATTGCTTGTTGCTCCGCCACCATCTTCAGTAGAATAAGAGCCCAGAACTGATAGGGTTTCATTTATTTTTCGTCCAACACCAATAGAATAGGCAGTCCTGGATGAGAAGTCACTTCCGACGTCGTCAACTGTCAACGTGCCACCGGCTGGATTTATGCCTGCTGTATTTTCTGGTATCGCGATTTGCGCTGTATCCCAATCTGCTTGGTGCACCGAACCAAACAGAAGAGTATCTTCTGCAATACCACTTTGAAAGTTTAGTGTAATGGTTTGAGGGATGACCATTGTAGCCCCAGATACTGCAGTTGTGGGTACCGCTGACGCAATAGAAGAAGCAGCGGTCAGCGCCATGTCCGTTTCAACTTGCATTAACAATTCCACCCGAAGAGCTATTTCTTTGTTTTCGTATGCGGAACCAGCAACGGGAGCCATTTGGTCACCATTCACAACATAATAGCCGGATTAAGTGGTTACGTTTGCGTCAGACACGCTGTAGCGGTTTAATCCACCTAACACAGACATATTATCGTTAATTCTGTATCTTGCCATCAGTGCAAGTGAGGTTGCTTCTACGTCAGCGCTTGGAACGACTGAACAAGGAGCAACAACAAGAGTTAATGGAGAACAGCCCGCAGCTTGCGCAGCTGTTGCTTGGCCGTCAAGTTGTATGGCGCCGGACATGTAACGACTTAGACCAACATCAAAATCACCAAATTGTTGCTTAAAACCTAACGCTGTCCTTGTTTGATCTTTCGCCATCTTATGTTCAACAGCAGCTTGAGTAGTTCCGTTTATGCTATATGAGATAGAAGATGTTCCTATTTCAGCATAGCCACCGTCGTTGTACATCATAGAGGTGTCAAGCCGGCTAGCCTCCCAACCGCCTGATATTGCTGGAGATCCTAATAACATTCCAGCAAGAGTAAATTTCACTAAGTTTTTCATTATGTGCTCCCTGTTATCGCGCCAACATTAATCTTAAAAGTCATGTATGCAAAGTTAAAATTAATTATTTTTTTTGAAGTTTTAATATTCTACCAAAAAAGTTTTCTAACCTACTCTTGAGAATTAAAGAGAAAGGACATAAATGAAAGACATCGAATATCGTTTTTTAGTGAGAGTGATATGAAAAAAGTAAGCCTTCTAATTTTAACATTGGTCATTGTGGGTTGTGCTCCTAGTGTGCAGACAACATCTACGCAACAGGGGCCAAAGGAGTCAGCTGGAGCAATTAGCGGTATGATTATTGGTGGAGCCTTGGCAAATGACATGGCGGGCGATAGTAAAAACAAAAGTTTGGCAACAGTACTTGGCGCATTTGTAGGAGGCGTAATCGGTCAAAATATTGGTGCCCAATTAGACGAGAGAGATCGATTGCTGGCTGGAGAGGCTTATAACACGGCTCTTGAATACAATCCTACTGATAAAGCAGCGGAGTGGCGGAACCCGGATACGGGTAATTATGGTCGAGTAATTCCTGTTACGACATATCGTCAAAATGGTCGATATTGCAGAGAATTTACTCAGGAAATTTTTATTGGTGGTCAGAAACAGACTGGCTATGGACGAGCTTGTAGACAACCTGATGGTTCTTGGGAAATAGTAGGTTAAATTCTCTAAGGTAATAGGCTTAACCAAACCCAAATTGTTCCAATCGAGAACGCTGTGGATAATAAAACACCTGTAGAGGCAACGCGCTTAGCTTTTCCATAAATATTCGCAAAAACATAGGTATTTATGCCAGGAGCCATCGCCGCTGTAATAACGGCGGATCTTAATTGTGTATCAGTCAGCTCGAAATTTCGTCCTGCAAACCAAACGACGGCTGGATGGATTATCAATGAAAGTGCACAAACCATTATAATTGGTCCAATATCGCCTTGAGGTCGGTATTGGTAGAGAATCCCACCCATTCCAAACAGTGCTGCTGGTAATGCAACAGCTGTAATCATATCGATAGATGCCTGAATAGATTGTGCTAATTTAATTTCAAAAATATTTACAATAAAACCCAACGTAATTCCTACAACTAAAGCGTTGCTAAACATAGCTTTGAGTATAGTGACTATATTTTTTTTCAGGTCTTTTTCTGAAGATTTCACCAGCTCCATGACGGTAATGCCAAGAAAATAGCAAAAAGGTGCATGTATGGATACGATAGCAAAGTTATGGCGTAAAGCGTCTTCTCCATATGCCCTCTCGGTGATTGGAAGCCCTAGCATAACTGTATTTGAAAAAAGGCAGCAAAATCCAATAACTACAGAGTCTTCAAGGGGTCGATTAAATAAATAATATGCGCCAAAAAAACCAAGTAAGAACCCAATGGTTGCCCCCAGATAAAAACTAAAAAATAAATTGACGTTAAATACATTAATTAAGTCAACTTTTGCGATTGCATCGAACAATAACACGGGTATCGCGAAATTCTGTGTAAATTTCATGAGACCATCAATCGTATCAGTCGAGAATAGCTTTGTCCAAACGGTGCAATATCCAAAGCCAATAATCAAAAATACTGGGATAATTACGTCTAAAAGTGCAGACATTTATTCATCTGTTTTTGGATAAGATGACGTTATCTTCATCCCGTCATAGGCAGGTTCGACATTCTCTGGCAACTCGTTTTTAAGAGTTTCATAATCCATGTCTATGTGCATGTTAGTTAATATACCTTTTTTCACCCCAGACTTTTTGATCCACTCAAGGCTTTGGCTGAGATGTGTATGGGATTGATGAGGTGTTCGCCTTAGGGCGTCCAAAATCCAAACCTTCGTTTTAGTGATCTGCTCCCAGGCATTATCATTCATTTCGGATATGTCGGGAATATAGGTAACGTCATTTATTCTAAACCCAAGTGATGTTATTGTGCCATGCTTTACTTCAAAAGGGTGAAAAACAATTTCTCCACCTTCACCCTGAATAGAAAATTGTCCATCTATTGTAGACATTTCCAATATGGGTGGATAGGGAGATCCGTCAGCCTGAATGAAAGTGTAGCCAAACTTTTGTAAAAGTTGTTTTTGCGTTTTGGCATCTGCCCAAACGTTTATTCTTTGTCGCATGTTAAAAAAAATCATGCGTAGATCGTCTATTCCATGTACGTGATCTGCGTGTTCATGGGTATATACTACTCCATCTAATTTTCCAACGTTGGCTTTAAGTAACTGGCTTCTCATGTCAGGTGATGTATCAATCAGAACTTTTGTGGTTCCCTGCATGCTATTAAGTTCAACTAACAATGAACATCTAGAGCGCTCATTTTTTCTATTTGTGGGGTCGCAGTCACCCCAATTTCCTCCCAAACGTGGAACTCCACCTGATGATCCACAGCCAAGAATAGTAAAAGAAAGATTATCCATTACGCAGCCGGCCTTTGGATTTTAGCTTTTGAAAAAAGCCTTTCAAAATTTTTCTCAAGTTGAAGAGCAAAATTTTTATATGACATGCTGAAAATCTCTGCACCTTTCTGCGCTGTCAAGGCGACGTATGCGGGTTCATTACGTTTTCCCCGATGAGGGGGAGGGGCTAGATATGGGCTATCAGTTTCCACAAGTATTTGGTCTACGGGTGCTAACGCAAAAATATCTTGAAGTTCATTACTTTTTGGAAAAGTGACTATTCCCGACATGGATAGGTAGAAACCCAAATCCAGCATTCTTTTTGCTAATTGTTTTCCAGAAGAGAAACAATGCATGACACAGGTAAATTCAGCATTTTTAAATTCGCTTTCTAATATTTCGGCTATGTCGTCGTCGGCTGCGCGTGAGTGAATAATTAAAGGTAAATTACTCTCTTGTGCCGCTTGAATATGAAGAGCTAAGCTTCCCTTCTGATCTTTTTCAGTCTCTTTTGTGTAAAAATAGTCTAGCCCAGTTTCACC
>JAAXKA010000207.1:3373-47164 GCA_012269555.1 Alphaproteobacteria bacterium | reverse complement strand
GAAAAATTATCAATTTGAATAAATAATTAAAAATATTCTAACAAAAGCTTCTACGATAGGATATTTTTAATATTGTACATAGGTTGATTTTATCTGACTATAACTTTCTAATGCATAGATTGATGACTCTCTTCCAAATCCAGATTGTTTTACTCCTCCAAATGGCCAATCTGGTGGAATTAAATTATAGCTATTAATCCAAATATTCCCTGCATCTAGCTTATCGGCCACTCTGTAAGCTCTAGACAGATCTGAAGTTAGCACACCGGCTCCCAAACCATATTGAGTATTATTTGCCCTACATATAACCTCCTCCTCATTATCAAAGCTAAGAACTGCCATCACAGGTCCAAAAATCTCTTCTCTTACTATTTGCATATCATCCTCGCAATTAGAAAAGATAGCTGGACTTATAAAAAATCCACCCTCACAGTTTTTGGGAAATTGTCTCTCTCCTCCAGTGACCAAATTAGCGCCCTCAGACTTACCTATTGCGATATAAGATAATACTTTTTCTAAATGTTGTTCTGAAATCATCGCACCAATTTGTGTGTCCTCTAGCATTGGATCCCCTACCTTTAATTTTTCAGCTTTTTCTTTTACTGCTTCAATAAATTTATTAGCAATCTTATCTTGAATAAATACACGAGTTGCATTTGAACAAACTTCTCCTGCTGTGTAAAAGTTTGCATCTATTGCTGTTTGAACAGCTAAATCGAAATCTGCATCTGAAAAAACAATCAGGGGTGCCTTTCCCCCTAATTCTAATGTCACTTTTTTCAAGGTAGAAGCAGACTGAGACATTATTTTTTTTCCTGTTTCAAGGCCACCTGTTAAGGATATTTTTGCTATATCAGGATGTTTGCATAGTGCCTGGCCAACGGAAAAATCTCCATGAACCACTTGAAATAGACCAGCAGGCAATCCTGCCTCAGTTACAATTTCTGCTATTGCATTTGCAGTGTAAGGCGTCATCTCCGAGGGTTTGAGTATAAAAGCATTTCCCATTGCTAGCGCAGGCGCTGATTTCCAGCATGCAATCTGTGTAGGATAGTTCCAAGCTCCTATACCTGCACAAATGCCAAGAGGAACTCGTTCGGCATAACCCCTAGCATTAGTCCATTTGTGAGAAGTTCCAGTTATTGTAGCTGCGAGAGAACCAAAAAACTCGTAAGCCTCTGCACCGCAGGGAACATCGGATGAGAAAGCCTCTGACCATACTTTACCGACATCTTTTACTTCTAGTCTTGTTAATTCATGCAAAGAATCAGCTAGCTTCTTGCTTACTTTAGCCATTATTTGGCCACGTTCCTGACCTGTCAGAGAGGACCAATCATGTTGTGCGATTTTTGCAGCTTCTATGGCATCTTGTAATAGCGTATCTGTTGTTTTTTCAACCTCTGCGATTGGCCTACCATTGACTGGGTTGATCTTTACTAACACATCCCCATCCGAAGTTTTAAAACTGCCATTTATAAAAGCTTTTATTCTATCCATTATTTATATCCAATTTTATCGTTTTTTTTAACTCAAACACTCAAGATAAAATGCCTTAAATTAAAATTTATTCAAACCAAATCTATATATTTTTCTAAATCTGTTTAATCAAATTATTTCTTCCTTGCCCCATTTACTTTACAAAAAAACTTAGGATACTATGCTGACGTTCTTCTCTCAGTGTATCCTGTTAGCCAAATTCTTATGTGGATATGATCTGCTCAACATCTTCAAGGATATGCACATGAAGTTTCTCGGCAATGATATATTTACTGAAATATATAAAATTATATTTACCCTAATAATAGCTTTCATGAGCGCCAACCTATTTCAGTTATTGAATGTACCTGCGCCTTATTTTCTAGGAAGTCTTATGGGTGTATTTTTAACTGGAGCAAGTATCCCTCGAGTGCAACCATTCCTAATAATCGCAAATTGGTTTTATTTTCCAGTGATAATTGGAATATCAGTAATGATTGGAACTAATTTCACTCCAGACATCCTTAAAACTGCTCAACAATGGACATTTTCCGTTAGCATTATGCTAATTGCAACATTATTTGTGACTTTTATTGCTTTTCAATTTTTGACTAGAGTTAAATTTTATGAACCTAAACAAGCTTTCCTATGCAGCATTCCTGGCGGTCAAGCAGAAGCTGTAGTTATGGCGCGCGAAATAGTTGAAAAAGACTATGTAGTGGCTCTTTTTCATCTAATAAGGGTGGCGATAGTATTTATCAGCACTCCTTTTCTCTTAGCATTCATCGGAGGAAATTTAGCTATCAAACAATCTAATGAAATATTGTATGAAATGCCAAATTTAGTCGATCTTTCCCTATCACAAATCATCATTTTCTTATTTTTATGTTTTAGTGGCTATTGGATAGGAAAATTGATAAGACTTCCAATTCCTCATTTATTAGGACCTATATTTTTAAGTAGCATTTTACATTTAGCCGGTATAATTGAACTACCCAGAATTTCTGAATTAATAATAATTGCACAAATGACTATAGGAGCTTCAGTCGGAGCAAGACTAGCACAAATTTCGCTGTTCGAGCTTAGAACAACTTTAGTTGATGCTTGTTTGACCTCCGGATTAATCTTAATCACCTACTTGTTTATGGCAATTTTTATCGTATTCGCATTAGACGTTAATTTTCTATCGATTTGGCTTGCTTTTGTTCCAGGTGGTTTATATGAAGCTACTATTTTAGCTCTAATTTTTGGTTATGATGTAGCTTTTGTGGCATTCCACCACTTAGTGAGAGTACTTTTTATATTTGTTTCTATGCCGATATTCATTACTAAATTTAAGAATAGAAAATAATATTTGTAGAAAAAGACAAGCAAACAAGTTTACGATTCATTTATCAAAAACTGTTACCTATAAATCTTTAATATGAAGCAAAAAAACGCCAGATACTAAAAAATATCTGACGCTTTCCTGAATAATTTAAACTTACAATGCTTCTAAATTTACTGCAGATGTTTTACCATTCTGACCAGTTTCTAATTCGTAAGAAACAGCTTGCCCATCTGATAATGCGTCCATACCAGCAGCTTTAACAGCTGATATATGAACGAATACGTCTTGTGAACCCTCCTCGGGCTCAATGAAGCCATAACCCTTTTGTGAATTAAACCACTTTACTTTTCCGTTAGCCATTTTTTATCCTCAGTTTTTATTAACACAAAAAACCGGTCTTTTAAAAAACTAGCTATTCGTATCAATTTGTTTCTTTCTACTTACTATAAGTAGAAAGATGGTATTTAAGGGTTTTCCATATTTTACGCAATGCTTTTTAAAAAAAAGAGTATGAAAAAACCTCATTATTTTAAATTAATAATAAAAATAATACAATTTGCATCAAATTTACAGAAAATTTCTAAAATTTCTAAAACTTTTTATAATAACTGCTTTTGTAATGCTCTTGAAATTTCATCGAGCACGGTTGCATCCTCTATTGTGGCTGGTATCGTCCATTTCTCTTGGTTAGCTATTTTTACCATCGTTGACCGAACAATTTTACCAGATCTTGTCTTTGGCAACCTATCTATTATCACAACTTTCTTTAAAGAAGACACGCGCCCAACTTTATTAATAACTAATTGCACAATCTCCTCACAAATTTTTGTTTCTGAGTTTTGCGTATCCGGGTACAAACAAACAAAGCTAATAGGTATTTGTCCCTTTAGTTCGTCATTTATGCCTATCACCGCGCATTCAGCAACATCCGGATGTTCTGATATTACTTCTTCTATTTGTCCAGTAGATAATCTATGACCTGCAACATTAATTACATCATCTGTTCGCGCCATAATATAAATATAACCATCATCATCCAAATATCCAGCGTCACCAGTCTCATAATATCCTGGAAACCGAGTAAGATATTTCTCAATAAATGTATTATTCGCACCCCAAATAGTTGTTAAACAAGAGGGAGGTAAAGGGAGTTTAATAACGATTGAGCCCAAGACGTTATTAGCTAATACATTTCCGCTATCATCTAAAACTTCTATTTGAAAACCAGGCATTGGTAAACTAGGAGATCCAATTTTTATTGGAAGTTGATCTAAACCTACTGGGTTAGCACAAATCGACCAACCGGTTTCTGTTTGCCACCAATGGTCAATAATTGGCACTCTAAGTTGTTTTTGAGCCCACGAAATGGTATCCGGGTCTGCTCTTTCTCCAGCAAGAAAAAGATATTTCAAAGAGCTGATATCGTGTTTTTTTATAAATGAACCTTCTGGATCTATTCTTTTTATAGCCCTAAAGGCTGTTGGAGCCGTAAATAATGTTTTAACATTATTTTTTTCAACAACGCCCCAGAACGCACCTGCATCTGGGGTTCCTACTGGCTTTCCTTCATACAAAATGGAGGTGCAACCAGCAAATAAGGGAGCATAGACAATATAAGAATGTCCTACTACCCATCCTATGTCCGAGGCAGCCCAAAAAACTTCACCAGGATTAACATCATAAATATTCGACATACTCCAACAAAGTGCTACCGCATGCCCGCCATTATCTCTAACAATGCCTTTTGGCTGACCTGTTGTACCGGAAGTATACAAAATATATAATGGGTCAGTTGCCGATAAAGCCACAGGATTCGCAGGGTTAGCAGATGCCAACGCCTCATGCCATTCAATATCTCTTCCACTTAAAAGATCTGCTTTAGCTGCATCTCGCTGATAGATTATACATTTCGAGGGCTTATAGTTGGATTGCTGAATAGCTTGGTCAAGAAGTGGTTTATAAAGGACCAATCGATTAGGCTCATGCCCACAAGAAGCACTTACTATTAATTTTGGCTTACAGTCATTTATACGTTTTGCCAATTCAGCGGCGGCGAAGCCACCAAAAACGACTGAATGCACTACCCCAATACGTGCGCAACCAAGCATTGCAATTACTGCCTCCTTTATCATAGGCATGTAAATTATTACCCTATCCCCTTTTTTAAGGCCTTGCTCAATAAGCATGCCTGCAAATTTTTCAGTTTGCTTTTTCAACTCTCCATAACTCATTGAGGCTGATCGCCCCGTTATTGGGGATTCATACTGAATAGCTGTTTGCTCCCGGCGTCCCGCAAGCACATGCCTATCTACGGCATTAAAACAACTATTCATTTTTCCATCAGGAAACCATTTAGAAAATGGTGAGTTACTATCATCTAGAGCAATTTTAGGTGGAGTAATCCAATCAATAGATTTTGCGGCTTCAAGCCAGAAAGTTTCCCTATCCTGCTTTTCAAAAGCATACGTTGAATGATAATCTTTCATGAATGTTATTCCCGAAACAAAAAATAAATTAGATTAGAATGAATTTTATAAATATCATATTTGCTCATTCGCAACCATGTCACAAATAATTAGGGCAAATCCCAAACAGGCCGCCGGACCTCTGGATCAACCAGGCGTAAATTTCTGTTACGTAACTTCGATATCATATTCATTTGCTCATCTGACAAACTAAAATCACTCAAATTTATGTTTTCTATTATTTCACCTCTGGATAAACCTCTAGGCACAACGATTATATCTTTTTGTTGAATTAGCCATTTAAGAGTGACTTGAGCAGGTGACTTCTTATGAAATTTAGCAATTTCTTTAATTTGAGGGCTTTTGAGCACTTCACCTCTAGCTAATGGTACATGACATGTAACTGAAATGCCGAATTTCCTGCATGTTTGCAAAACTTTATCTTGGTTAATAAATGGATGATATTCGATTTGATTCGTGAATAATTGTTCTGAAGATAGTTGCACTGCTTTATGTATCAGTTCTACGGTAAAATTTGATATTCCAATATTTTTTGCAAGACCTTCTTGCTTAGCCTTTATTAAAGCACCAATCGTCTCTGAGAGAGGCACTTTAGGTTGTGGCCAATGAATTAATAATAAATCTACGTAATTTAATTGCATTGTTTTCAAGCTTTTATCTACTGACCTCGCAAAATCATCTGCTTTAGCATTCTCTTCTGTAACTTTGGTAGTAACCCAGATTTCCTCTCGAGCTATAGAAGTGTTCCGGATAGCCTCACCTACCCATTTTTCAGATCCATATTTCCTTGCTGTATCAATATGTCTGTAGCCAGATTCAATTGCTTGGGAGATCAAAGAGACAGCTTTCTCTGGCTCGGGAAACAACATAGTACCATAGCCAATAGAAGGTATTTCAACTCCACGAACAGATACTGTGGGAAATGATTCAGAAAACATATTTTACTCCAGGTCAGAATTTAGTATATGAAAATAAAAATTTAATGAAACTAAAAACAATTTAAATTTCCAAATGAAATTCTTCAGTCGTTGCTAAAAAGTACTCAAAAAATTGATTTCTTAATCTAACAGAAAAGGGAATGATTGTTTTGCAAATATACGTAGATGCGGATGCTTGCCCTGTTAAAAAAGAAATAGAACAAGTCGCAACAAGGCATAAGATAAATGTCATCCTTGTAAGCAATGGTGGGATTAGGCCATCAATAAACCCAATTATAAAAATAGTTGTTGTAGACCAAGGGCTAGATAAAGCTGACAATTATATCTCAGAAGAAATCTGTTTTGGCGACATAGTAATAACTGCAGACATACCATTGGCCTCAAGAGTTTTAGAAAAAGGGTGCTTAGTTATAAAAAATAATGGGGAAATAATTACAGAAAATAATATAGGAAATATGCTTGCCATGCGTAATTTAATGACCGATCTTAGAGCTGCGAATCCCTTTCATACGCAAACTCATAAACAATTTTCCAAAATAGACAGGGCACGTTTTCTCAATTCCCTAGAGAAATTAATACAGCAATCTAAAAAAATTGTTAATTAAAAATATTTAATTTTGGACGTTAATTTAGTTCTAAATTAAAACTCATTTCTGATTTACTTAATTTCCGTACGCTTCAATCGATACGTATTCATTCAATCGTCCTGATGCAAAGTGCTGAGAAACTTCAGACATTCTTAATGGTTTGACAGCTAAAACATTTAGACCAAATTTATTTCTTTCACGCCCAAAATTGTTTAGAGCATTAATTAATAACTCTTTTTCATTTGGATACTGATAAAGCAATAATGATGCTTGTACTTTGATGAAATCTATCCCCATAACGATTTGCGGATAAATTTTGAACAAAATATCTGCTAATTGAAAATCGTTGTAATCAATTTTTATTTTTCTAAATTCTATCTCTTCACCAAAAATAGCTAATAAAATAGAGGAAGGAACTTCTTCGAGTTCTTTCAAAGAGATTGGGGCAAATTCTGCCATTTCTAATGAAAATTCTATTTCTGCGAGTTGATCAAGCTCAGCCTTGATGGAGTTAGAATATCTTTTATCGTCTTCATCGTAATGGAACTCAGTTTGAAAACTGGCTTTTAATTTATCTAAACCTGTAGTTAAGACAATCTCTTCAACAAGTTTTTGATTAATTTCTTCTATCTCAGAAAAAGGTATTTCGAGATCATACATGAAAGTCTTTCCACTAATTACCTGATTCAATTTTGTTTCAATTTCAGAAAACCCAAATTCTGCAAACCTTAACGGGATTTCATCATGAAGAATGGAAACATCCTTTAGAAAAAATTCTTCAACACCAAAAACACGAGAAACATTTTCGTAAAGGATTTCTTGAGACAAAAAATCAATTGATAAATCAAGTCCTTTCAAACTCATCTCTCCAATAGATACATTTGTATCAACTGGTTTTTCTTGAAAAACGAAATCCTCCAGCGTAAATGTCTCGAGAAAACTATTTTCAATTTCAAGGTCACCTTTGCCAATTAACATTCTCAAGTTTCTGTCAGGGAGGAATAATGAACTTTTTTCAATATCAAGTTTTGTGATACCAAATGCATGGTTTAATTGGCGAAAAACTTCTTTTTGCTCGGAATTAAAAGCCTCCACAAATGGTTTCAATTCAAAATTTGAAATTTCAATGTTATCTGTTTCAAAATCGAAAGGACTTAAATTGAAATATGCTCTATTGTTAATAATTAACTCAATTGCATTCACATTATTTATAGAACCTCGGTAGAGGTCATCAACAAAAACTCCACCAGATAAAGAGATGATAGGCTCATCATTCATGTTTGTTCCTATCAGAGAAAAATCTTCAAGTTCAAATTTGCTGATGGATAGCTCATCCAAAATGAATAATATAGCATCCAAAGAGTCACGATAATCATTCAAAAAACTTTGAATTTTTCCAAGTTTTAATTCTTCAATGAAGAGTTTACCTATAGCAGTTTTAAATTGTACTTCGTCATACATAAAACTGAGCTCTAGATCTGATAAATTAGCAAATCTTATACTTCCCTCCTCACCAGATATTACCATTTCATCAACTTTAATAATCTGATTATCAGAGACACTTAAAACTAGTTCTTCTGCTATAGCTGACCTCTGAAATATGTTTGTCCTAATATCATCATAGGTTATCTGAACATCTCCTAAACTTCTCTGGAGAGTCTTATTAAAATTTTCTAATGCATCAATAGCTGCTCTTTTTGATTGATCTAGCAGTAGAAGATAACCACCGCTGAAAATACCAAAAACAACCAGCAAAATGACAATAGGTTTTTTCAAGGAACAATCCCTTTATTAAGAAATTTGGCCTAATTTAAGGCTTTGTTTTTCATTCCACTAATTATAATCACATTCAAACCAATCTCAATTATAAATCTAAAAATATTTTAAATAATGAACTTATAATATTGGATAAAGTGAATATATTTGAACAAAGTAGATATTAATAAATAATAATGTAATAATCATATTAATAAATATTACCTTTCATTACTCTAGGTCTAAGATGTCAGATATCGAGTTAACAGCTGAAGCATTTGCACAATTAAAAAAAGAGAATTCCAAGCTGAAATTAGAGGCTAATTTGCGCCGTTCATTATCTACGCAATTAGAAAAACAAAAAAAAATTGCTGATGAGGCGAAGCAGGAAGCACAAGAAAAAACTGCAGAACTTGAAGTTCTTTCCTCTAAATTATCAAGATACCTCTCACCTCAAATCTATGAGCAAATATTCTCAGGCAATCAAGATGCAAATGTCACAAGTCAGAGGAAAAAACTTACGGTGTTTTTTTCTGACATAGTAGGTTTTACTGATATTACAGAACACCTTGAATCAGAAGAATTAACAAGCCTAATAAACTTTTATCTTACCGAAATGTCTACCATTGCACTTAAATATGGTGGAACAATCGATAAGTATATCGGAGATGCCATTCTTATTTTTTTTGGCGATCCAGAATCCAAAGGCTATGCTGAAGACGCTGCCTCTTGTCTGAAAATGGCAATCGAAATGCAACAAAAAATGCAAGAGCTTACTAATTTTTGGGGTAAAACTTTCAGTCTTAAATCTGCCCTTAGTATTAGAATAGGGATAAACACTGGCTTTTGCACAGTAGGAAATTTTGGTTCTGAGAATCGTTTAGATTACACAGTCATTGGATCCCCCGTTAATTTAGCTTCGCGATTAGAGAGTTCAGCACAACCAAATAAAATTATTGTATCTGAAGAAACTTATCTTTTGGTACGCGATTTATTTGCGCTTGAAGAAGTAGGTGAAATAAAACTTAAAGGAATTTCTCGTCCTGTAAAATATTATGAAGTGATAAGCGAACAAACAGAAGAAGCAGAGCGATTAATAATAGATACCAGTCATTTAAAAATCGAATTAAACCAGACGTCTTTCGGAAAAGAAGACTTATTAAACCTCGAAAACGTTTATCTAAAAATGAAACACATAATGAACGAAGCAGAAAACTCAACAGATAAATAAGTCAAACCGTCTCTTTTTTTAAACGTGAATTAAGGGTAGCCTAGCTCCATTTAAGCATTAATTGCTTCTAAGACATTAACTAATGAATTTTTCATACTTTCGTCTTGAAAAAACTGCGTGGTAATGAATTTATCTATATCCATACCACTTTCATTAAAAGCTAGCTCTAATATATCATTGGCCATATCAGTCTGCTCTAACATTTGGTGACAAGCAGCTTTGTAAAACAAGCTAGTTCTAGTATCAATTTGCATTTTTTTGAAGCTTGAAATTGCTTTTTCGTAATTTCCAATCAAATAATAACACATACCTTGAGTTTCTAGTATCAGTTCTGAACAAAAAGGGTCTATTCTTATAGCCCGCTCAATTTCTTTGAGACCTTTATCCGGCTCACCTAGATAACAAAGCAATATTGCATATCTGGCAATGTGATAAGTATCACTGGGACAAATCTCGATAGCCTTCTCGTGATGGAACAACGCTTTTTCCATATCACCCTCAAACATTAGCTTTACTGCTCCCATTATACGATGCGCCTCAGGATCATTAGGGTCTAATTCCATTGCTTTATTCACCGATGCAAAAGCATCTTGCATCCAGCCCTCGGGCATTTCGTCTTGAAACCACTCGGCATTATTTGCTAACGAACAGGTCTTCCAGGCAAATGCCCTTGCATACGATGGATCAACCTCTGTTGCTTGAGTAAAAAGACTCAACGCCTTTTTATTATTTTCAGCAGAAACGGAACTTCTCTTATGATATTCAAGGCCCTGCAGAACTAAGTCATATGCCTTCAGATTTTCGGGTTTTGCATTGGAGATTTTTTTTATTTCATCTCTTTCAACGTTTCCTACAATTGTAGATACAATGGTCTCTATCAGACTATCCTGCACGTCAAAAATCTCATCCATATTGGTATCAAAATTATCAGACCATAGTGTTTCTGCTGTTTCTGTTGATAATAGACTCGCGCTAATGCGCACTCGATTACCTAACTTTCGAACCTTTCCTTCAAGAAGATAACGAACACCAAGCTCTTGACCAATCTCAGAATGTTTTTTTTCTTTTGATGCATAGGAAAAACTAGCATTGCTAGAAATTACTAGGAGTTTTCGATACCTTGAAAGAGCAGAAATTAGATCTTCTGAAAATCCTTCACAAAAATAAGATTGTTCCTCGTCGTTTGACAAATTTTTAAACAAAAGAACCGCAAGCGACCCAGGCTCCTTGAGAGTTATTTCTACTTTAGGCTTATCCTCTGAACTTACAAAGCCTCGTTGAGCACCTTTGCATTTTAATACATTGTATGCTTTGATTGGACGTCCAATATTTTTAAGTTCCAACTCACCTGCATCCTCATAGGATACTTTGACTTTCATATTTACCATGTCAAAAACACTTTGAGAGATACAAATACCTCCTGTTATAGACTGCGATTCTAGTCGTGCAGCAATATTTACTGAGTCTCCGAACAAATTACCATCTTGTACCATTACATCACCGATATTGATACCAATTCGAAAATCCATTTTATCGGATTCTGATAACTCACTATTTTTTACCTTTGTGGCATTTTGTATTTTAACGGCGCATTCAACAGCTTTCACAGGACTAAAAAATTCTGCAAGCACACTATCCCCTGCCGTGTTAAATATTCGGCCTTCGTGTTCCGCAATACATGAGTCAATTAAAGAGCGGGCAGAACCAAGATTTTCTAAAGTTTTTACTTCATCCTCAGCCATTAATTTACTAAAATTTACAACATCTAGAGCAAGTATTGTCGCTAACCTTCTTTCCATATCTCAATTCCCATGTAACCTTTTTCTCAAAATTTTTAGAACTTAATGAAGCTAATGTTATATCCGTATAGCTGATAATAATCTCTCAATTCCAAAATTAGAAAGAAATAAATTAAGTTCTATATCAACAGACAAAAAAACCACCTGATGAGAGAACGCTGATAATTTATAAAAATCTTTGTTTTTGTTTTATTTTGTTCCAGTTTCAATGGTCTATTCGGCGACAACCAATTGTCTATGTTCACCTAAGCCTTCAATTCCCAAAGTCACAACATCCCCAGCTTTCAAATAAACCGGTGGTGTCATACCAAGACCAACTCCTGGTGGGGTACCAGTTGAGATTATATCTCCTGGCATCAAACTCATAAATTGGCTTATGTAATGAACAAGAAACGCAACTCCATATACCATGGTTTTAGTTGAACCATCTTGCATTTTTTTACCATTTACACTTAACCACATGGATAGGTTTTGCGGGTCCTGTATTTCATCTTTGGTGACAAGCCAAGGACCAAGCGGACCGAAGCTATCGCATGATTTCCCTTTAGTCCACTGTCCTGTACTTTCCAACTGATAGGTGCGCTCAGAAATATCATTGCTGGCAGCATATCCGGCGACATATGACATCGCTTCGTCTAAATTGACATATTTTGCTTTTTTACCTATCACAACGGCCAGCTCAACTTCCCAGTCAGTTTTTAGGCTTCCCCTTGGCAATAAGATTGGATCTGCTGGTCCACAAATAGCACTAGTAGCCTTCATAAAAATGACTGGCTCCGGCGGCACTTCCATACCAGCTTCTTTTGCATGGTCTGCATAATTGAGTCCAATACAAATAAACTTTCCAACATTATTTACGCACGGGCCTAAACGTGTCGATTTATCAATTTTTGGAAGGTTAATTGTATCAATTTTTGAAATTTCTACTAGCTTATCCTCAGAGAGGTTTGGGCCAGAAATATCATCGAGATAAGACGATAAATCACACAAATTCCCCTGCTCGTCGATTAATCCTGGTTTTTCATTTCCTTCTGAACCAAATCTAACCAACTTCATATTTTTCTCCTTATATTTTACTCAAATTGTATAATTATTAAAGTCTCTATTTATCAAAGATTATTTTCCATTTATTGTCAAAATAGAATAAAATTATTGAAAATATCATTGAGATAATATTCATCACTAGAGTCAAAGTGTTTTAATCACATTAGCGAGGGAGCAATGAAAACAAACCATATAACGCCTGAAGAAATGACCAAAAGAGTTTCAAAATTTAAAGAACTTGAGCCACTCGCAATTCAAAAAGACGCCAATATCCCTATAGAAGGAAGGGATGTAGTTTATGCGAGGCAGCTTTTATCTGTAATAGGTCTTGACCCAGCAGAAGGAAATACTCCTATTAATGCTGGAGCACCTATTGTTGGGGCTGGTGGGATTACTATGACCCACGCAAAGTGTCCCCCAGGACAAGGGCCTGGTTTACATAATCATGTAAATACTTATGAGACCTTTACTGTTCTAGAAGGGCAATTTGAAGTGAGTTGGAATGATGATGGGGCCGACACAATCATTTTGGAAAAGTTTGATACTATATCCGTTCCACCAGGTGTATGTCGCTCTTTTAAAAACTCTGGAAAAACAGATGGTCTCTTGCAGGTTATAATATCTGGTGGCGTTCATGATATGAACGATATCGCGTTCACTCCAGCAGCAGCTGATAAAATTAATTCAGTCGAACCTGACCTCGTTAAGCAATTTGAAAAGGTGGGATTTAAGTTTAATGCTGGTTTAGCCTCAGATTAAACGCTAGAAACCTACTGCCAAACCATCTTTTCTAGGATCAGAGCCTGCGGTCAATACATTTGAAATTTGGTCAAGGTGGATTGCTTGTGAGCCCCCGATTGGTATCGATGCTTTTCTTACCTGATGACCCATCTTTACTAAATCATTTTGAATACTGCGCGGTATTGTCGTCTCCATGTCTATATTTTCAGAAAAAGGATCGGGAAAGAAGCGTGGTTTATCCTGTGCACTTTGAATATCAAGTCCATAATCAAAAAAACGAGATAAAAATTGCATATGCCCAAACGCCTGATATTCCCCTCCCATAACGCCATATGACATTACAAGTTTGTCATCTTTGGTTACTAAACCAGGTATGATAGTATGCAATGGTCGTTTTCCCGGTTCTAGGCAATTTGGATGACCTTCCTCAAGAACAAAACCCATACCTCTATTGTGCAGCAAAACTCCTGATTTAGGGGCTAGAAGACCGGATCCGAAAGAATTATAAACTGTGTTAATAAGCGAACAAGCGTTTCGATTTTGGTCAATTACAGTGATATAAACTGTATTTGAATGCTTGGGTAGCGTAGATGTTGGTAGGGAAGAAATCGCCTTGTCGGCTCTTATTTGGCTTAATAACTCTTTTGCATATTTTTTTGACAAAAGTTGGTCTACAGGCACTGAATGGAATTTGGGATCTGCTAAAACAGCAGACCTATCTCTATAAGCAAGTTTTCCCGCCTCAATTTCATAATGTATGCGTTCAAGATTAATTGGATCATCTCCAAAGCAATTCATTTCTGATGCCATATTCAATAACAATAAAGCTATTACCCCCTGACCATTAGGCGGACATTGCCAAATTTTATATCCTCTAAATTCTGAACTAATTGGCTTCACATAATTTGCAATAGCATCATCAAAATCATCTTTTTGGTGAAAGCCGCCTAGAGAATTTAACTTTTTAATAATATCATCTGCTACCCAACCAGAAAAAAAACCATCCCTTCCATTTTTACCAATCTCAGTTAAAGTTTTAGCTAAGTTGGGCTGTTTATGATAAAAACCGTTTGGCAATGTTTTCCCATTAAACAAAAATAATTCAGATAAGTCTTTGTCTTGTTTTATCAAATCAGACGTATTAGCAAAATCAAAAGCGACTCTCTGACCTACAGGGTAACCATCTCTCGCATATTCAATGGCATACTGTAATAAGTCCCCAAGAGGCTTTGTTCCGTAATCTTTATTCAATGTGACCCATGCATCAACTGCTGTTGGAACAGTAACGGAATGTGGAGATTGTTGTGGTATAGAATCATAACCATTAGCTATCATCCAATCCAAAGATAACCTTTTTGGAGCACGCCCTGAGCCATTTATTGCTACTGGATACTGACTATCTACAGGTGCATATAAACAAAAACAATCTCCACCAACACTTGTAGAAGCGGGTTCTACAACACACTGAACAGAGACTGCTGCAAGAGCTGCATCAACAGCATTACCACCTCTTCTCAAGACATCAAGTGCTGCGGCAGATGACAAAGGATGAGAAGTGCTAACCATTGCATTAGAGGCAAATACAGGAGAGCGTCCAGGTTGCTGAAAATCCCGCATCGGCATATTCCTTCTAAATTACTCAAAAATTTTATATCAATAATTATTCTTTAATTAAAGCTTTCTTGTTATTTCTGATGCTAATTTTAAAAGCATTTTATCTGTCTGTCTTTTTCCAATAATGGATAATCCTATCGGACATCCTGAGTATTCCGAAACCGGCATGGTGATCTGTGGTACCCCCGTCAATCCAGAAATACAAGTCAAAGCCATAGTATTTTGTCTAAATGTCTCAAGTTCGTTCGCTGGAGTTGATATCAATGGAGCAATCACTGGGGCGGTGGGTATCAGAAAAAAAGAATTTTCGCCTAAAATCTCATCCATCCTATTGCAAACAGATTGACGTATTTTTTCTGCGTTTTGATATTCTTCTTCATTAATTTTGTCAGCCATTTCGAAGCGCTCTTTGATGCCCGGCCCTAAATTTGGCTGGTAGGCCTTCACCCATTTCAAGGTAGTCGATTTAATTTCGTATGCTTGAATAATTCTGAATGCTTCACGCCATTTTAAATAATCATCATTATTGATTATGATAGATTTATTAAAAGGCATTTTATCTTCCAACCGTTCGCAAACTGAAAACAGCTCAACCTTCACTTCATCCGTTGCTTGGTTAAATGCATCTGTTGCAATATGCAATTTAGTTTTAGAAATATCTTCTTCTAGATCAGGCAGAAGAACATCACCAATTTTTTCTAATAAATCAACTTCTCTTGCAAACCAACCAGGTGTGTCAAATGAAGGTGCCATTGCAGTGGCACCAGTTAATTCAATCTCACCATGAGTTGGACGAATACCAAACAATCCACAAAAAGCAGCAGGTATTCTAACAGAACCACCGGTATCACTTCCAATGGAGAAATCACACAATGAAGCTGCGACACTTGCAGCAGAACCAGATGAAGAGCCACCTGCCATTCTCCCTGTTGCCCGAACATTGAGCGGAGAGCCATAATGAGCGTTAATACCTGTGAGGCTATAAAAAAATTCGTCACAAATTGTCATGCCAGTTAGACTAGCGCCACTATCTAAAAGCTTTTGAATAATAGGAGCCGTTTTTGTTGATTCTTTATTATGTTTCAAAAAATCTGGGCTACCATTTCCTGTTTTATGCCCCTTAACCTCAAATAAATCTTTTACCATAAATGTAAGTCCTGTTAGCGGGCCAGTATCCGTTCCATTGATAGAGGCTACTAAATCGTGAGGCACATTAGCTCTGACTTGTTCCTTATTATACATTATCACGCTCGTTAATTATTAAGAGGCATATTCTTATTACACGATTATTGGAATATAAATGTCATTACATTTTACAAAAACTCTAAATAGAAGAGGGCTTTTCACTTTGCGAACTAAACCAGTCAAGAATTTGTTCTCCATCCCAACATACAACACCGGGATTTTCTAACATTCTCTCAAAAGCCTCTCTTACATAACGAATACGATGAGGAGAGCCAGAAAGGTAAGGATGCATAGCTACTGCAATAATTTTAGGCCTATCTTCACTTTCTGAATAAAGAGTATCAAAATAATCAAGTGTTCGGTCCCTGTAGGTGTGTGACTCATGATGCTGAATTGCCATCATCACAATGTCATGTAATTCATAATTATAAGGCAATGCTGCAATAGGTTTTGTCTTTGTTTTGACCCATACTGGTTCATCATCGAGCACCCAATCTCCAATATATTCCACACCATTATCAGCAAGATAATCCATTGTATCATAAGTCTGTGTGAGACCAGGCCCAAACCAACCTCGTGGCTTTTTACCAGCAAAATTCTGAATTATCTCCATTGTTTTTTGAATGCTAGAACTTTCATCGTCAAGCTTATGCATAGGTATTTGCTCATAAGCATGTGCGTTAAACTCCCAGCCGGCCTCCAGACAAGCCTCTGCAACACGCGGATATTCTAGACAGGTTCTTGCATTTAAGGTAACAGTCGGTCTAATTCCGAGTCTATCTAACATGGTTTTTATTCGCCAGAATCCAACACGCATACCATATTCGTGCCAGCTCCAATTAGGAAAATCGGGAAGCATCGGTGCACCTTGCGGGGGAGTGATAATCATCCTTGCCATAGGTCTTGAGATATCCCAAACCTCCAACGCTAGAATTGGCCAGATCACTACCCTTGCATTATCAGGCATCTTAAGTGGTGCTCTATCATTAATTGCAGAATAAGGCAGTCTTTGATTAGGATGAATTGGTTTCACGAACAATCTCCTTGGATAACTTTTTTAATTTCATCAATCTATTTTTGCTTTTCTAAGCTCACCACATTCTAACCATCGAATAAAGTATTGAATTACAAATTTTTTAAAAATACCAGATGTCCTATCAAATTTATAAAATGATATTTTTTATTTTTTAAGGTTCGCTACCCCACTCTATTTATTGGCATTTGGGCCTTGCTGATACCTTATAAATCACCCGATCTTTATCAAATATTTTAAATTCAACTGACCTTCATCTTAGGATATCTTGTAGACTCAGCTAATTCTCTATTATAAATTTCTTTAAAGTTTAATAATATTAAAACTGTTCATGATATGAAGCTAGAACTTATCGAGATAAAAACAGATACAATTCCATTAGATGGTTTATTTTACGAACCAGAGGAAAAGCCTGCAAAAGGCGCCATAATGATTTGTCATGGAAATACGATGAATTTTTACACTGGTGCACCACGTTTTTTACCACCTCGACTTTGTCAACTAGGATTTGCATGCCTTTCGTTCAACCGTAGAGGACACGACATAATGAGCATACGTGACTCAAGGAAAGCTGTAGGTGCGGCATTTCAAACAACAGGAGAAGGCATTGCAGATAATGAGTTTGCTTCAAAATGGCTAGAAAGAAAGGGATTTAAAAACCCAATTTTAATTGGTCATAGTAATGGTGGATTTTTAGCAGTTCAGCATGCAGCTAGAAACCCACATACTCCTGCTTTAATATTATTATCAGCGCATGGTGGTGGAAAAGTGGCAGAAAAACTCGCTTCAAGAACTGGGTTGTTAGGCGGGAGTAAAACTAATGAACTTCGAGAACAAGCAATTCAGATGATTTCAGAAGGAAAAGGAAGTGAGCTATTGTTACTCCCGGGTTGGTGGTATGTAACAACTGCAAATAGCTACATAGATAGGCTTACAACCATGCCAAATACTGTTCAAACAGCACCCAAGATAAAATGTCCATCTTTGTTTATCAGAGGCGATCTAGAAATTCCTGAAGCCTATCCGGCAGAAGCCTTTGCTGCTGCCAGCTCTGGTAAATGTGATGTTGAAATAATAAAAAATTGTGACCATTTTTATAAAAATAAAGAGAATGAAGTTACTGAAATAGTTAGCAAATGGCTTGTAAAAAATATTATAAAATAAGAAGTTAAGGATACCTACTAACTTTGGGAGTGTAAGCTAATGTCACATGTAATTCAGTTAGATGATGATTTATCCCCTTCGATTTCTGCACTAGCACATGCTTTATCTGCAGAAATCAGCGATGATAATGTACCAAGTAATAGTTTTGAAAATATTGCAAATACATTACTTAATGGATTGCTTAATTTTCCAAAGATAAAATCAAAGCTGTCACAACTCCTTTCGGACGGGAATGCTTGTATTTGGGGAGAAGACAGTAATAAGCTTCAGATATTATATCATGCAACTTCTACCCCTAATACTGGTAAACCCCACGATCATGGAAGTTCATGGGCTTTATATTTTCAGGTTACTGGTGTTACAACTATGAACATATACAAAGACAAAAATGGAAATAAACCAGCCAATAAAGCAACAAAGGTTGTGTTAGACCAAACTATTGAGATGCAACCTGGAATTGGTATTTATTTTCCGCCCGGCTCTGTTCATAGCGCTTCACACCCCACGGCACCAGCAAGTTGGATCAGACTTACCGGCCAAGATTTAACACAACTATCGAGACAAGCATATGACGCGGAAACAGGGGCTAGGATTTGAGATAAAATAATAAGCTCTTTTCGGCAGGTGTGTTTATCATTTTTCTGAAAAATGCGTTTTGAAAAATGAAATCACATCATTTATAGCTTCTTCTTGAACATCATTAACGATATAATTACCATCTTCTCCTAAAAGTGGATAAACATACCCATGTAAATCGTGATTATAGCTCTTCCAAATAACATCTTTGTTTTGCTCAGATAACAAATCATAACTTACTCGGAAAATCCCCTGCAGTTCATCTTGATCTCTTCCCATTATAAAAAGGGGTGTATTAATAGAAGCTATTCTTTCTCGGGCTATCTTCATATCTATTCTATTACGAACTTTATTCACAGATTGCATCTGCATAGATTCTATGTCCCGAAGCTGAGTTTCAGGATTAATGGAGACAGAATCATCTGGAGTTAATGCTAGAAATTCATGAGCAGCAGGTTCACTCGCAACAGCGGCGCAAACACCATGATATTCACTTGTTAATTTTAATATCATCTCTCCACCGTGGCTCATTCCTAAAAGACCTACCCTATCCTCATCTACTTCTTGATATTTTTTAATTGCTTCAATGATGGATATTTCATCCTCAAATTCTAGCGGCGAACGGTTAAACATTTCACGTCCTTGCCTTTGGTCCCTAATTAATTTACCGCCATCATTATACCCAAGTTCAACCTCTGTTCGGTAACGAATCCAGCCACACGCATAGCCTTGTTCTAATAATTTATTAATAGTAAAACGCCTATTTTTAGTATTTTCCTCTATCCATTTCATCCCTTCACCGCCATTACCGCTAGCTAGAAGAACAACTGGAAAAGGACCTTCTCCATCTGGAAGCTCCAACCCAATAGGGGTGTATAACCCATCCATTGTTTCGATTAAAATCAAATAGGTTATATGACCATCTATATCAGTTTTAATTACCGGTTGGTCTATATCTTTTGCATCTGATTGTCTTAATTTTTTTGACATAAGTTATACCCTTCTAACAATGGATATTATATTTTGCTTAACTAATTAAATCACAAATATTCTTGCTGTATTTATGAAAAATATTCTAAGTCTATTTCAGTCGGTTTCCATTTTGGGTTAGTTGGCCAGTTCTTTGTTCTAGTTGTCATAGAATCACCATAACGTACTCGGAATAATATCGTCCGCTCAGGTCCATTTGTAAATTCATGTAATTCTCCACGCGGGTGAACCACAAGCCCTCCTTTTACAACATCAATTTGCTCATCCAAAGTGCGCATTATACCACCGCCTTCAAAGCAAAAATATATTTCAGTAGCTTCAGGATGACAATGGTTTGGGCTAACCTGCCCTGGCTCCCAGCACGCGATAGACACATCTCCCTCTCCAAACAATCCTAATTTTTTTTCAACATGTTTTATCGGATTAAACTCTTTTTCTTGATCAAAATTATATTTTTCCATTTTTTTCTTTCCTCCAAATTAAAAAAACCGGTGAAACAGACTGGGAAATTCTGCTGCTACACCGGCCAAACTAAATTCTATATTTATTTATTTTTTTGGTATTACCGGCAGCAACAAATAGGACTGTTGTGACGGTGAGTTATGTAGAGTGACTGTTTTACCATATATTTCCAAAGGCCTGTCTCTGGGATCATCATGAAGGAATGGCCCCACACCCGTGAATTTATTTTTCATATTGGACAAGCCACTATCAGCTCCTCCTGGATACACATAATCACGACCTCTAATTGAAAGTGCAATACGAAATCCCTTGGGTAAAGTTATACAGCTTGGCCAAATTTCAATATCAAGCTCATAAACCTGTCCAGGAGTTAATGGCTGTTTCTCATCATGCGTATGATAAGGACGATCTGGACGCGTCAATGCTTCATCTAATTTTCGATGAGATGCTCGAAGCCAGCCTTGCGCAATAGGGGTATGTGGGTCGAGTGCTCCTTTAAAAACAACCTCTTTAAAATCTGGATAAAAAGCACGCACTACAAGAAACAAATCAGCATCTGTTGATTCTGAAGAAACAAACAATTTTGCCGCCATTGGGCCTGTAATTTCAATCTCTTCTTCTAATGGCTTTGTTGTTAGGGTAACTCCGTCACCCATAGGATCATAAGATACCGTCTGTTCAGCACCAGGATTTGAATTTCCTAGAGACATATTTTCGTAATCTAGGTAAAATTTTGACCAATTTGTACTTGGCAATGGCCAGTCTTGCTCAAAGCGCTCTACAAACTTCTCCCCAGGGTGCCTAACTTGCAATTGTACTTTTGGTCTTTTGTCCCATCCATTATCTTCACCCTTTAAGAAATGCCCAAAGAATAATTTTTGAATCTCTACACCATAATCTGTATAAAATTCCGTCCAATGCTCTTTTCCATGAACTTCTAACCATTTATTTTTGGAGGCTGATTGAGTATACGCCTCAAAATTACCTCTTGGGTGAAGTCCTTGCCCACCCCAATTAGAGCATGTTAACATTGGAACCTCTACCTTGCTCCAATCTGGATTTCTACTTTGAAAATATTCTGTATTTACGAGGTCATTTTCATACAAATCCTTATCAAAATCGCATCTATTAGAACCTAATTCCTCCGCGGTAAGAGTTTCAGGACCAGAGACCCAGTCGCCATTCATGCGACTTTGATAGCCATTTTCTCCTACCCCATATTGAACTGATTTCACCTGCATATCATACCAATTCTTTCCGAAAAGGCATAATATGCCACCATGATGTGACATATCTCTGTAGAAATCTGCTGCACCTTCCCAAGCACAAATAGCCTCAAGTCCCTCAGGTTGTAGAGCAGCAGTTTGATATTGATTCATTGCATAATAGGAAATCCCATTAATTCCAACTTTCCCATTGCTCCAGTCTTGCTTCGACGCCCAAGTCACACATAATCCTTGATCTTGGGCTTCACGTAATGACCATAAATCTATATATCCTGGAGAACGTCCACATCCTCTAGAATCAACACGCACTACCGCATACCCGTCAGGAACCCATTTTTCGGGATCTACCACTTCCCAATTTTGATATTTATTTGTAGACCCAGCTGGTACATCTGGTTGATTCTTGCACATGATATTCCAACATGTCTCATACCCATCCTCAAAATGAAGGTATTTTCCATACGGTCCATAAGAGAGGATTACTGGATATTTGCCCTGTTTGACAGGTCTATAAACATCAGCTCTTAATACTAATCCGTCATCCATTTTAATCGGAACATCCCAATCGATTATCATTCCATCTCTTATTTCAGATTTAAAACTTGTTACGTCGTCCATTTCTTCCTCCCAAAAGCGCCTAAAACATCAAATAAAATTCACTTTAATAGCTTTTTTTAAATTTTATATTTTCCAAAGTATGAATTCTATCTTTACAAACTGTTGACAATAGAATTTTTGCGTTTCATCATCAATAAGATTATCGATAAATTTAGATAAGTAAATACCAACTAATGAATCTGAACTAAATGTCATCGATAAACAAAAATTAAATTGCAAATTTACGGGAGGGAAAAGATGCGATTAAAACTAGGACAATTATTGTCTCGCAGAGATTTTATGAATACTGCGATTTCCACTACTGCCCTTATGGCTTTGCCAAAAATGGCTACAGCTGGTGGACATAATGCAGTAAATCAAAAGATCATTGAAGCTGCTAAAAGTGCTGGGACAGCCGACTTAAAGGGGATTATATGGGCTCTTTATTATGCGCCAATGAAAGCTTCATGTGAAAAGTTTGCTGCAGAAACAGGAACAAACTTTAAAGACATAAAAGACATATCAATTTTCGTTGCACCCCCTGCGGTTGTTGCGGAGGGCGTTGCAAAATCACCTGAGTTTGACTTATTCCACATTAATTCAAATATGATTCCGACATTAGCATCGATTGGAATGCTCGAAGAGTTAGATTCATACATGGATGAAGTTGGGTTCGACTATAATGCTGTTGGTACGTTTGATACTTTCATGAAGTACAAAGGAGCAACTTATGGAATGCCAACAGACGGAAACGTTCACACCCAATTTATTCATTGGGCAACAGTAGAAAAAAATGCTGCAGCCTACGAAGACAAGTTTGGAAAGAGCCCAACATGGCCAGGAACTTGGGAAGAAGAAATTGAATGGATGAAATTCTTTGCACCTCCTTCAAAAGCGACAGCTGATGATTATTACGGTTCCATGAACTTAAGAAACAGAGCCAATGGTGCAACGTGGTGGTTCATGCAACTTTACAGTGCAGGCGGTTTTACTTTCGATGATGACATGAACCCAACAATGGATACTGATGAAGCAGTATACGCCTGGGAAACATACATGAAATATAAAGATGTTTCTCATCCAGAGGCACCAGGTTGGGGAACACCACAAATGATTCCACGAATGACTGGAGGCAAGGTTTTCTCTGGGCAATATTGGGATGGTATTGTTGCGTTAAACGAAAATCCAGAAAAATCCAAGACAGTTGGCCAGTGGAAATACGGGCTTGTCCCAGGCTCAGATTTTAGCGGTAAGCGGATATATAGGTCTATCTCAGATCCATTGGGTGCTCTGTTAGTTAACAAACATAGCCCAAGAAAAGCGCTCGCAGCTTACTTAGCAATGTGGTTAACAACTGAACAAGAGAGTGAGGCAATTGTTGCCGACCCAGCTAATACTTTCCACGATCCTTGGGCTAAATCTCATATGACTAGTGATATGGTTGCCAAAACTTACACCAAGGGTGGCTTAGAAGGAATTCAGCAATGCTTGCAAGTTGCTGCTCCTCCAATTTATCTGACTGGATATATGGAGTTTACTGATATTCTTAACAAGAACTTATCAGAGGCATATGTTGGGTCAATTTCAGTATCCGAAGGTATCAAGAAAACTCAGGAAGAGTTTGCTGGTATCGTTAAGAAGACTGGAAAGCGTAAGCTTAAAGCTGAGCTAGAGAGTTACAAAATGGTAATGCCAAAAGTTGACGCTCCTGCTTAAACATTTATCCACCTGGCTCTGATTGAGCCAGGTGGTTCCTTTAATTATCATCAAGAGTATTAAATGGCACGTTCCGAAATTATGCTTCAACGCACGAAGCGTTATAAAAAAATGGTTTTGTTTCCCCTGATTGCATCAATTATGCTGATCTTGGGGCCTGCATTATTATTGCAATTATACCTTTCATTTAATTACTACTCAATTTATTCAGAGGGTTGGTGGGCATCGGAATGGTATGCTTTGGATATATTTTCAGAGGTGGTTTTTGATAGCCGATTTCATATAGCTATCGTTAGGTCTTTGGGATTTGCTCTTGCCTCTACCGTGGGTTGTTTTGTAATCGGCTTTGGACTGGCCTTATTAATGTATAAAAATTTTCGGCTTCAATGGTTTTATTACATTATTTTTATTATCCCAATGCTTACAGTGCCGATCGTTATCGCATATACAGCTGAAATGATCCTTTATCAAAAGGGTCCTCTAAACGGCATACTATCATCTATCGTTGGCAGAGATATGTTGATTATGTGGATTACCAATCCTGATATTGCTTTGTTAACAGTCGTTTTAATGGAAGTTTGGAATTGGGCGCCATTTAGCTTTATAATAATGATGGCGGGACTTGCATCTCTTCCTAAAGAGCCTATTGAAGCAGCTCAAATACTTGGAGCCTCTCGCTTCAAGATTTTCTATGAAATTCAACTCCCACTGCTCAGACCAATAATTGTGTTAGCTCTTGTTTTACGGTTTTTAGAAGCCATGGCAGAGTTCCCAAAAACATGGGCAATATTTCAAGGGGGACCAGGAACCGCTACAGAGACCATACCAGTGCTAATTTATCTTAACACCTGGTATTACTTTGATTGGTCGAAGGCAGCTGCCATGAGCTACATTGTTATGATGATGATGGTAGTAATAATTCTCACAGCTATTAAAATTCTGCAAAAAGAAAATAAACGAATAGCACAAGTGCAGGCAAACTAGACATGACTAAATCTCAAAAACAAAATTTAGATAATGTAATACGGTATACACTTCTTACAGTTTGGCTATTGATTGTATTATTTCCACTATTCTGGATCGTAGCTACTTCATTCAAGCCTGACAAAGATTGGCTAGCATGGCCACCTGTATATTGGTCAGAAGAACCAACTATGAGCAATTATAATAATGTTTGGGGGGGCGCAATGGAGCATGCAGAAACGCAATATGCTCAATCTGTTCAAAAACCATTCACAGCACTTCGTAACTCAACGATTATATCATTCATTTCAACATTTTTGTCTGTTTCATTTGGTGCTTTCATCGCTTATGGCGTTTCCAGATACAAAGTGTTATCAGAAACGCGAATGTTTCAATTACTAATGTTAAGGATGGTGCCTCCTATCGTTCTTGTTGGCCCCTTGTCACTTTATTATACAACTATCGGACTGATTGACTCTCTCACCGGCCTTATTGCTATCTATTTTATTACAACGCTCCCATACGCAGTTTGGATGACAAAAAGCTTTATTGATGAAGTCCCAATAGAACTTGAGCAAGCTGCTGAAATTATGGGGGCAAATAGATGGACCATCATTACTGAAGTGGTTTTTCCCGTAATTCGTTCGGGACTTCTTGCAACGTTTCTCTTCATTCTAATTCTCACATGGTCAGAGTATCTAGTCGCATTCATACTTTCAAAAACTGATGCGGTCACGCTTCCGGTGGAACTTGCAAAATATGAGGGGTCTTCAGAGGGTCGTGTATATGGCAGACAGGCAGCACTATCGGTGGGAATTACAATCCCACTCATCATAGTTGGTATAACTATCCGCAAGCATCTTGCGCGTGGATTTAGTTTTGGAATGATAAGAAAATAGATTGGGATTATAAATGAGTCATATTCAAATAAAATCATTAAAAAAATCTTTTGGTATTGTAGATGCTGTTAAAAATATCAATTTTGATATTGATGACGGTCAATTTGTTGTGCTCGTGGGTCCCTCTGGATGCGGAAAAACAACCACTTTAAGAATGCTGGCCGGATTTGAGGACCCAACAGAGGGTGAAATTCTTATTGGCGATAACGTGGTGAACGATATTGAACCGGGAAAAAGAGGCATAGGAATGGTGTTTCAAAATCATGCATTATTTCCCAATAAAACAGTCGAAGACAACATTAAGTTCGGATTAAGAATGAAAAAAGTTTCCGACACTGAAATGGAAAAGAAAGTTGAGGAAGTAGCTGAGCTAGTCCAAATCGGGCACCTCCTTAAAAAGATGCCATTTCAATGCTCTGGTGGAGAATCACAACGCATAGCTCTTGCCAGAACATTGGTTACAGAACCACAAATATTTTTATTAGACGAGCCATTATCTAGTCTAGATGCCAAATTAAGAAGAGAATTAAGAGCTGAGTGTGGAAGAATTCACAAAGAGCTTGGAAAAACATTTATATATGTTACCCATGACCAAGAAGAGGCCATGACATTAGCAGACAAAATTGTAATAATGAATAAGGGTGATATAGAACAAATCGGCACCCCAGATGAAATTTATAATAATCCTAAAAACTTTTTTGTTGCCGACTTTTTTGGATCCCCTTCTATGAATTTCTGTAATGGAAAAACTAATGACAACACTATAACGACGAAATATTTTACGGTAAAATTGGATAAGAAGGAAGCAAAAGATTTACCTTCTGAAGTGACAATCGGCATTCGTCCCGAAAAAACACAAATTAAAAAATCAAAGGGAAAAGACGCCCACCAAATTCAAGTTATAGAACCTCTAGGAAGAGAAAAATTAATATATCTTGATGCTAGAACAGATGAAAAATTTGTCTCTTTAATGACAAGTGAGGCTGCCAAAGAAATAACTGATGATATATCAGTATCTGTAAGTGTTGATTCTAAGGATATATTTATATTTGATTTGGACGGCAATAGGTTAAAGTAAAATTTAGCAACAGACTTACGAAATATAATCACAAGAATGTAGAATGAAGATACATCGCCATTAAGTTATCTCCGTTATTTAAAGTAGCTTGAAAGTAAAATTTTTATGCCTACAAAGGAAAAAAAATTTAACGTTGTAGAAGCATCCATTGAGGACCTTCATGCTGCGATCAAAGCTGGTGAAACTACCTTGGTTGAAGTAACGCAGAGCTATATTGATAGGGTTCGAGCTTATAATGGCGTTTCGAGCATGTTAGTTACAGAGAACGGTAGTTCAGTTGATAGTGTGCCCGGAGTAAAACGTGGTGGGCATGAGATAATATTTCCAACAGAAACAATACATGTAGACAAGGTACTTCCTGATAGGAATAATTATAAAGGCCCCCCCTTGGAATTTGGCAGAATGGAAAAGACAGCATCTAAAGGTGATGTTTACCAGCAGTTTGGAATGATTGCGGGAATTCCTAATGCAGGACAGGTTAATGCTCTTTCTACAATCAATATTAGAGGCGAACGCTCAGTAACCTGTTGGGGTGAGTTTGACAAACATCCTTCTGAAGGACCCCTTCCAGAGGGTGCACCTGAAGTTTGTGAAATATTCAGACAGCAACCTGATGCACTTGAAAGGGCAGCAGAATTAGATGATAAATATGGCTGCGATCCTGACCTAGATGCGATGCCGATGTATGGTGTTACTTTTTCATTCAAGGATCCATTTGATACCTCTGATATTCGTTCTACGGGTGGTGCAGATGCTGCTTATGAAATAGATTTTCCTGCCCAAGACCATCTTCTGGTCAAACAGTTGCGTGATAAAGGTGCTATCATATTTGCGAAGGCCGTAAATACTGAATATAATGGCAGAGCGGGCGACCCTGGTGGTAGAAATACTCCTGATGCAATACTTCCATCCACGCTAGGATATCAACGTTCAACCTGGGGCGGCAATCCATCTAATCCATACGATACCACGAGGGCTGCCTCTCTCGGCTCAAGCTCAGGTTCTGCGGTATCTGTCAGCACAAATTTGGTGATGGCGAGCCTTGGTGAAGAGACAAGAGCGTCATGCAGAGGACCTTCAAACCATAACGCTGTTTCACTTATTCTGCCTCATAAAGCGATGATTGGGTTTGATGGAGGAGCAATTGGGGCAGATATTTACTGTGATCGTACAGGTGTGCACGGAAAGTCTCTAGACGATTGTGCAAAAATTCTTGATGCTTTAAAGGATCCAAAAGAAGGTTATTATGATGAACGGGATCCATATACTACCGTTCCTCGTTCCTCCATAATCAAAACAAAATTTGTGGATAATTTAGCTGATAAAAATACAAGATTGTCACTTGCAAATATTAGACTTGGTTTGATTTCAGAGTCGTTAGTTTATCCTAAGGACTCTTTAACTGAGAAACCAATTGTAGATGCAGCCTTAGCAGAAATAAAAAATATTCTTGGCCACAAACTCAATGCCAAACTTTTGCAGTCTAGTGACCCTTTATGGAACATTGATAAGGATATGGACGTAATGAAGGTAGATTTTCGAAGAGCACTTACACGTCTTCTACCTGTTTTTATGCCAGATATCCTTTTTCGATTAGATAGCACAGGTAAACCACTTTTTACAGATTTTGCTAACGCCATAAAGCCAACGGAATTTCTTCCTGGAAAGGAATTTGGAAATGGTTCACTTGACCCTATAGATTACATGGTAGGCCTATCCGAAGGAAGTATTGAACCACCTAAAAATTTAACGATAGCTTCTATTCAAGAGCAGAAACTGGCAAATACTTTTCGTTATCATATTAGTCAATATTTGCTTCGCAGAGCTAGTGATTGGAAAGCAGCTGGTTTTCACGAGGCACTTGATAATTGGAAGGCATTAAATGAACGCTCAAAATTCTGGGGGGATGACCAACGCGCTGCATTCAAAAATTGGGAGGAGACAACTGACCCCCGAAATGCACTAAATGGAAGGCAAGGCGTAAATGAGCGTATTATGCTGCGTGAATTGTTAAGGCGCATCGATATGATGGTTTTACTGGAAAATAAGCTCGATGCATTTGTCCGGCTGCACACCCCTTGGGCACCTGGAATAATTGGGCAACCACATCAATATGATACTATTCATAATTTGCGTCCAGAAAGCCTTTACGGACCTAATGCAGGGTTATCAGAAATACTTGTTCCAGCGGGTTTTGTAACTACAACCTATGACCCCGTATTCACTCTAAATTCTGATAGTACTCGTTACATATCAAAGGCATCTAAAAATCCAACCTACATAGATGCACCAGGGCTGCCCTTCTCACTTGTTTTTCGCTCTGAACCTGGAACAGAAGATATTTTATTAAAAATTGCCTCTACCTATCAAAAGGCATCTAATAGACGTATTTCACCACCAAATTTTGGCCCTTTATCCACCTAATGCAGTGTTCCAATTCATCCCTTTTGATGCGAGGCATTTCTTAACTCTGGGTGGATAATCTGTTACGATTGCATCCACACCAAGGTCAATCATGATGTCGATATCTGCTGGTTCATTCACAGTCCATACGAAAACGAGCAAATTATATTTTCTTGCTACCAAAAGACTATCTTTAGTTATCTCTTTAAAGTGAGGACACCAAATAGAGCCACCAGCCTCATATATTTTTTCTGGAATCGCGCTTGGGTTTTGAACTTCTTCTATAGAAGAATTCCAATTTGAGACTTGAATATCAATATCATCATCATGAATTGTTTTCGTCAAATAAGAAGTAACGATTTCCGGTGCATGATGCCTGCATTGTGATAATAGTGCCCAATCAAAGCTATGAAATATCACTCTGTCAATTAAATTAGAATTTTTTATTTGCTTTGCTAAAGCACTAATTATTTTTTTTCTATCTTTATCTGAGATATCTGGATCTGATTTTATTTCTATCAAAAGGTTTGCATGTTGATATTCAGGAAGCTGAACTAAATTTAATAATTCCTGCAGAGATGAAATAAACACACCATCTAATTGGATTTGCTCTGGAAAATACTTTCCATATTCCGTTTTAGGATTAAACCGACCAATATCATATGTGTAAAGTTCTTCGGCGTTAAGAGCTGATATTTTTATTTTATCTTTAATAAATTCCCCTTCGGAATCACGACAAAAAAAAGGGCTTATATCTTGGTCATGAGCAATTATTGGAATATTATCTTTTGAAAATACGATATCAAGTTCGATAATTTCTATTCCAGATTTTAAAACATTCATAAAGCCCAACAAGCTATTTTCAGGGTAAAGACCACGTGCACCACGATGCCCAATAATTCTAACCATACTATTGGATCCCCTATATGAATTAAGATCGTAAAATTTCATTAGCTTAAAGAACGAGTTTTAATAAATTCAATGGCTTGATTTCTTAATTGAGCTTTTTGTATTTTTCCTGTTGATGTTTTTTTAATTGGACCAAAAATAAATAAGCTAGGCAACTTAAACCCCGCTAGGTACTTTTGACACCAATCTCTGAGTTCATCCGCAGATATATCAAATCCGTCTTTTAACTCAATAAAGGCACATGGGGTTTCCCCCCATCTATCATGTGGTATCGCAACAACTGCTGCAGAAGATATAGCGTTATTCTTATATAAAACTTCTTCAATTTCGATAGAGGAAATATTCTCCCCACCTGAAATAATGATGTCTTTAAGCCTGTCCTTTAACTGAATGTATCCATCGGGATGAATCACTCCTAAATCACCAGAATGAAACCAGCCATCTTTCATAGAAATTTTTGTAGCGGTACTATTTTTTAAATACCCCTTCATTACAATATTTCCTTTAAACATTACCTCACCGAGAGTTTTCCCATCTCGGGGAACTGGCTTCATTTGATGCGAATCAAACACCTCGAGACCCTCAAGTGCATGATATCGCACACCCTGACGTGCTTTTAATGGCGCCTGTTTTGACACTGTTAAATCCGACCATTCAGTGTGCCAATCATTTATCACAGCCGGTCCATAAACTTCAGTAAGTCCATAAAGATGAGTAACATTAAATCCAGCATCTGCCATATCATTTAATACTTTTTCAGGAGGTGGTGCCGCTGCTGTAAAAAATTCAACTTTTTGCTCAAAAGCTTGTTTTAATTCTTGCTCGGCATCTAAGATCGTGGACATAACAATAGGGGCGCCACAAAGATGGGTGACCTTATAATATTTTATTGCCTTCCAGATTGCATCTGCGCGCACTTCTCTTAAACAAATATGGGTTCCTGAAATAACTGAAATACTCCATGGGAAACACCAGCCATTGCAATGAAACATTGGAAGCGTCCATAAATAAACTGCATGCTTATTTATTGAAGCTGTAACGATATTTCCTTGTGCCAGTAAATATGCTCCTCGATGATGATAAACAACACCCTTTGGATCTCCTGTAGTACCAGAAGTATAATTTACCGTGATTGCATCCCATTCATCACTTGGCATTAGCCAATTAAATTCTGGGTCTCCACTATTCAAAGCCTCTTCATAATCATAAGACCCAAATTTGCTACCAATAAATTGAAGTTCTTTATCAACATAGTCAATCACAAGTGGTTTGGAAGTAATTTTAGAAAACGTCTCTGATATTAAGGATGAAAAGGCAGTATCAGCGATAAGTATATTACTTTCTGCATGATCTAATTGAAAGGCAATAGAAGTAGCATCAAGTCGAGTATTGATACAGTGTAACACACCTCCACACATAGGCACCGCATAATGGACTTCTAACATGCTTGGCGTGTTTGCAAGAAGCACAGAAACTGTATCTCCAAAGCGTATACCTTTTTTTGAAAGGAATGAGGCTAATTGCCTACACCGTCTGTAAAACTCAGAATAATTGTATTCTTGTTTTCCATAAATGACTGCTACTCGTTCAGGATAAACACTAGCAGCACGTTCGAGAAAAGTTATCGGCGTTAAAGGTTGATAATTTGCAGAATTTTTCTCTAGATTCTGATTGTAGATATTTGACATGAAATCACCATATTTTAAAGCTCATTATGCTAAATATAAAAATGCACTATTTATCCTGCCACTGCGGTTTTCTTTTTGCTAAAAAGGCAGAAATTCCTTCTTTTGCGTCTTTTTTGAGCATATTATCGACCATTATTTTAGCAGTATAGGCATATGCTTCTCCTAATGTCATTTCTGACTGTTGATAAAATGCCCTCTTTCCTACAGAGAGAGTCAAGCTAGATTTAGAAGCAATTTTCTTTGCGAGTGCGTTAACCTCGTCACTCAAAACTTTTTCTGCGCAAGAAGAATTAATTAACCCGATTTGTTCTGCTCTTTTACTGTCGACCATATCCCCAGTGAGTAGCATTTCCATAGCATGTTTGTTAGAGACATTTCTTGATAAAGCAACCATAGGAGTAGAACAAAATAGTCCAATATTAACACCAGGCGTTGCAAACCTCGATGCATCCGAGGCAATCGCAAGGTCACAGCTTGCAACAAGCTGACAACCAGCAGCTGTAGCAATACCATTAACTTCGGCAATAAAAGGCTTTGGGTTTGTTACAATGCCTTTCATAACCTCACTACATTTATCAAACAGGTTCTGAAAATAAATTATTCCGTCATCTTTATCATCACGCGCTTGTGTAATCTCTTTGAGATCATGACCTGCACAAAATACTGGTCCTTTAGCACTTATTATAACAACACGAATTTTTGGGTTTTCTGCTGAATCCATAATTTTTTCATGCAAAGCATCAAGCATATTCTCCGAGAGCGCATTTCGACGTTTTTCATCATTTAAAATGAGGCGCATCACTCCATTTTCTAATTCTTCTAAAACCCAATCTTTTTGAACATTTGCCATCATCTATCTCCAATTGGAAACGAAATTATTTCCACGTGGAAAGACTGTATGCTAAAGAGCAATGAATCAAGCGGAATTATTATTGCTTGTTGCAGGACTTCCTGTAACTGCCAGTTTTTTTTGGGGATCATAAAAAGGTTTTTGAACTATCTTTATTTTTCGCAAACCTAATGGCGTACTGACTTCCGCCTTTAGTCCAATTTCACAATAGTTTATGTGCAACATGGCTAATGCAATATTTTTTTCTAATCTTGGAGAATAAATTGCAGAGGTAACGTGGCCAATATGAACTGAATCCTGAACAATTTGCCAAAATTCATTATTAGTTCCTAAAAGCTTATTTCCTTCTATTTCTATTCCTACTTGTTTTCGTGATATTCCTGTTTGTGCAATCTTTTGCAATGATTTTTTGCCAATAAAATTAGCCTCCATTTTTAAATCAACTAGTCTATCCAGACCAAGTTCAAATGGATTAGTACTAGCATCCATATCTGCATGGTATGAGAGCATTCCACCTTCAATACGACGAATTGACGAAGTATGGCCTGGCTTTAAACCAAGCGGTTCTCCAATCTTCATAATATACTCCCATAGTTGGTCAGCACGACTACTATCGCACAGATAAATTTCATAGCCTAATTCGCTAGACCAGCCAGTCCTAGAGACAACAACGGGTATTCCTTGAAGACTAAATTCTGCCAACCAATAGTATTTAAGCTCTCTTATAGACTCACCAAATAGGGCTTCCATAATATTGCCTGATAGAGGGCCTTGAAGTTGCAATGGTGATACATCTGGTTCGTAAATTTGAACATCAAGTTTAGAGTTTATTGCAACACCTTGTGCCCAAAGTAAAATATCACTATCAGATAAAGAAAGCCAAAACTGCTCTTCTCCCAATCGTAATAAAACTGGGTCATTTAAAATACCACCATCAGCATTTGCAATAAGAATATATTTGCATTGACCAACTTTGAGGTTAGACAAATTCCGTGGTGTTAGTAGCTGGACGAACTCCGCTGCATCCGGCCCTTTAATTTCAACTTGTCGTTGAACTGAAACATCACTTAATGTTGCAGCATTCACCAAGTTCCAGAAGTTTTCTTCTGGGTTACCAAATGACCTCGGAATATACATATGATTATAGACGGAATAACTTGTGGCACCCCATCTTTCAGTAGCCTTAAAATAAGGTGATTTTCGAATTTGCATACCAAATCCAACATTATCATTTTCTTCAATTTTTGACATAAAATAACACCGGCTAAACTTAAATAGAAATAAGAAATAATATTTCGTCAAAGAGCAAAATTGCTCTTAAGCGACAAAATTCTACTCCCCACCGACGGTAACTCAGCAAAATCATATCTATCTTTTTGTTGGGCTTAAATTTTGTGAATTTCACACCTATGTTGAATTTATCAATCTGATAAGTTCAAGAGTACGTAAAAATTTCATAATTTCATGATTTAATTTTTAATGTTAGATAGTTATAAAAACACAGTCATTTTTGAAACTTGAAACTCCTTACCAACGGTGTTTTAATTTATTTTTTTATTCTAATTTATAGTACACTTATTGATATTTATGCCTTTTAGGAGCGTTAACTATGTATAATTTTGGTTTTAATACTTTCTTTCGCTTTTTATTCAGTTTTGTAATTATATTTTTAATTTATACTTGTCTGATCCAAAGCAAAGCTTATTCAGAGATAATACGCTCTCATGGAATTTCGACATTTGGTGAGCTAAAATATGATATTGATTTTCCTTATCTAGACTATGTAAATCCCAATGCACCTAAAGGAGGTGAGATTTCCATTTGGGGTTTTGGTTCATTTGACTCGATGCATCCGTATAGCACTAAGGGAAGAGCTGGTAGATTATCATCAATATTTTTTGAAACTTTATTAGAGGGCACAGCAGACGAACCAGACTCTTCCTACGGTTTGATTGCCTCATCAATGGAGTACCCGAAAGATAGAAGTGAAGTTATTTTCAACCTTCGTCCGGAAGCTACATTTTCCGATGGTCATCCTTTAACTGCAGAGGATGTTGTGTTCTCTTATGAAATGCTTCGAGACAAAGGGCTTCCCTCTTTTAGAGCCGTAATTGAAAAAGAAGTTGAAAGTGCTGAAGCTTTGAGCGCACATCGTGTTAAATTTGTATTTAAAGATAATATTCCAACGCGTGACTTACCACAGATGGTAGGAGGATTACCAATATTTTCAAAAAAATACTATTTGGAATCCGGAGCAGATTTTGAGGCATCTTCTCTTACTCCTGCAATAGGCTCAGGACCGTACGTTCTGGAATCAATTGACGTAGGACAACAAATTATTTATCGGCGAAACCCTGATTATTGGGGGCATCATTTACCAATTAATAAAGGACGACATAATTTTGATAAAATAAGGATAGAATATTTTGCTGATTATAATAGTGCCTTTGAAGGATTTAAATCTGGTTCTTATACTTTTAGAAATGAAGCGTCTTCTAAAATATGGGCCACAGCATACGATTTTCCCTCAGTTGAACAAGGTTGGGTAAAAAAAGATACGCCCCCAGATGGAACATTAGCCTCAGGACAATCTTTCATATTTAACCTTAGAAAAGAACAATTTGGTGACATTCGAGTGCGTGAGGCAATTGGTCTTATGTTCAATTTTGAATGGTCAAATAAGACGTTATTTTATGGAATATATGAACGCATTCACTCTTTTTGGGAAAATAGCTATCTTAAAGCGGCCGGACTTCCAAGTGATGGAGAATTAGTTTTCTTAAATCCAAAGAAAGAAAACCTTCCAGAGGCTGTTTTTAGTCAGGAAGCCAAATTGGCGCCACAATCCTCAGAACGTCAACTTGACCGAAAAAACCTACGATTAGCCTCAAAGTTGCTCGATGAAGCGGGATGGAAAGTAGGAGATGATGGAATACGGCGCAATGACTTGGGGCAAAAACTCAAATTAGAAATATTAAATGACTCTCAGGCATTTGATAGGGTAATCAACCCTTTCATAGAAAATCTTCAACAGCTTGGCATTGATGCTATCCATACTCGAGTTGATAATGCACAAATGACTGAGCGAGAGAGAAATTTCGATTTTGACATGTTGGTCGGTAATTTTAGAACCTCCTTAACTTCAGGTTCCTCTCTAAAACAGTATTTTGGTTCGGAATCAGCAAATTACTCCATATTTAATTTGAGTGGTTATAGTAGTCCAGGTGCAGACCAGCTAATAGAAGATATTTTAGCGGCAACTGATCGTGAAACGTTAAATGATGCAACACGGGCATTAGACAGACTTCTCAGAGCAGAAATTTTCTGGATACCACAGTGGTTCAAGAAAAACCACACTATTGCTTATTATGATATGTATAGATATCCAGAAAAGCTGCCTCCTTATGATCTGGGCACACTAGATTTTTGGTGGTTTGATGAAGCTGCTTATAATGATCTTAAGGCTAAAGGTGCTTTTTAGAGCTGTAGAGAAATCCTAAATGACCTCTTACATTCTAAGACGACTTTTTCTTATAATTCCTACATTGTTCGGCATAATGTTGGTTAACTTTATGCTTGTACAATTTGTACCAGGAGGTCCAATTGAACAAATTATTGCAGGATTGGAGAGTGATGCAAGTGTTTTTGAGAATATTGCTGGTGGTGCAGGAGAAATAAGGGATGTTAGCAAAGCAGAGAGCTATCTTGGTAGTAAAGGGTTACCTGAAGACTTTATTAAAGAACTTGAGGTTCGGTTTGGATTTGATAAACCCCCATTAGAACGTTTTTTATCTATGCTATGGAGCTATGTAAGATTTGATTTTGGAGAGAGCTATTTTCGTTCGATAAGTGTGACAGAACTTATCATTGAAAAAATGCCTGTTTCACTCTCTCTAGGCTTGTGGACAACATTACTTGCATATATCATTTCAATTCCGTTGGGAATCAGGAAAGCCGTAAGAGATGGTACTGCCTTTGACAGTTGGACTTCAAGCCTCATAATTGTTGGTTATGCCATTCCAGGATTTTTATTTGCGATATTGTTATTGGTTTTATTTGCAGGTGGTTCTTATTTTAAGATATTTCCTCTCCGAGGCTTGACCTCTCCAGACTTCGCAGATTTTACACTATGGCAGAAAATACTTGATTATTTTTGGCACATATCACTTCCAGTGCTTGCCTCTACAATTTCTGCTTTTGCTACCCTAACACTACTCACAAAGAACTCATTTTTAGATGAAATTCGTAAGCAATATGTTATGACTGCCCGAGCAAAAGGATTATCTGAAAAAGCTGTATTGTATAAACATGTTTTTAGAAATGCTATGCTGATCGTAATTGCAGGGTTTCCTGCGGTTTTTATCTCTGTATTTTTTGGTAGCTCACTGATTATTGAAACAATATTTTCCCTTGACGGATTAGGAAGAATGGGATTTGAAGCTGCAATTGCAAGAGACTATCCTGTCGTATTTGGGACTTTATATATTTTTAGTCTAGTTGGCTTAGTTATCGGGTTATTATCTGATTTAATGTATATCTGGATTGACCCAAGAATTGACTTTGAAAAGAGGCTTTCGTGAAAATCGAAAAATCTAGAAATCAGAACATCAATAATCTACGTTGGAAAAACTTTAAACAAAACAAACGTGCCTTTTGGTCACTCATCTTATTTTCATTTTTTTTTATTTTATCATTATTCGCTGAACTTATTGCTAATGATAAACCGCTTTTAGTCAAATATCAGGGCACTCTTTATATACCTATATTTTCTTTCTATTCTGAAGAAACATTCGGCGGTGATCTTAAAACAGAGGCAATTTATTCAGACAAAGAAATCGAATGTCTAATTGTTACAGGTGGTTTGAAGGAATGCTGGGATACGCCAGAAATTTTAATTACTGATGCAAAAGATGGAATGATAAAAAATAGCAAAATCGAAAAAGGCTTCGTTATCTGGCCACTTATTCCCTATCATTATACCACAGTGGACACACTTGATGTGCCAGCCCCCTCTCCTCCTGATAACAAACATCTATTGGGTACAGATGACACAGCAAGAGATGTACTTACCCGTGTTATCTATGGTTTTAGGCTTTCCGTTTTATTTGCAATAATTGTCTCTATTTTGTCATCTGTAATCGGTATATTAATGGGTGCTGTTCAAGGTTATTTTGGGGGTAGAATTGACCTTTTTACGCAAAGACTAATTGAGATTTGGGGAGCAACACCCTCTTTATATGTAATCATAATAGTTGCTGCTATTTTTCGAATGGATTTTTGGTTACTCGTTTTTCTAATGACTTTATTTAGCTGGACAGCACTTGTAGGAGTCGTACGTGCAGAATTTTTAAGAGCTAGAAATTTTGAATATGTTCAAGCAGCAAAAGCTCTGGGTGTGTCTCCAATAAAAATTATGTTTCGTCACGTCCTTCCAAATGCAATGGTTGCTACTTTAACCATGCTTCCTTTTATCGTGACAGGTGCAATTGGCTCGCTTGCCGCACTAGACTTTCTTGGCTTTGGACTGCCATCTTCTGCACCATCTCTTGGTGAACTTACCCTTCAAGCCAAACAAAATCTTCAAGCACCATGGCTTGGTATTACTGCGTTTGCTGTTTTTGCCTTAATGTTGATGATGCTTGTTTTCATATTTGAAGGCATCCGTGATGCGTTTGACCCTAGAAAGACATTTTCATGACATCAACATTAGTATCCGTTGACAATCTTAATATTGCATTCAGGAAAAATGGTGTAGATACCATCGCGGTTCGTAAATTGACATTCAGTATTAAAGAAGGAGAGACATTGGCAATTGTTGGCGAGAGTGGTTCAGGAAAATCAGTATCTGCGCTTGCCTGCCTGGGTCTTCTTTCTGATAATGCTGTTATTTCTGGCTCAATTAATTGGCATTGCCAAGACAACTTAAATTATAACCAAAAAAATATTTCAAATATTAGAGGAAGAGAAGCAGGCATAATTTTTCAAGAGCCTATGACATCATTAAATCCGCTGCATACTATTGAAAAACAAATAGGAGAAGTGCTTCGACTTCACCAGAAACTTGATGGCCTTCATCTAAGAAAACGTGTTCTTAAGCTTCTCGATAGGGTTGGAATTTTGAATGCGGAAAAACGGTTATCAAGTTTTCCCCACGAATTATCAGGAGGACAAAGACAGCGAGTAATGATTGCGATGGCTCTTGCAAATGGACCTAAATTACTTATTGCAGACGAACCGACAACTGCTTTGGATGTTACGATTGAAGCTCAAATTATTGACTTACTTCTAGACCTTCAGCAGGAAACTGGTATGGCAATGCTATTCATTTCACATGATTTAGGATTAGTTAGACAAATTGCTAATCGTGTTATTGTTATGAAAAATGGCCAAGTTATAGAAGAGGGTTTGAAACAGCAAATTTTTGACTATCCTTCTTCTGAATATACGCGCTCATTAGTTAATTCAAAAGTAAATATGGAGAAAAATTGGAGGAAGAAATCAACTGCAGTTATTTTAGAGACAAAGAATATTAATGTTAAGTTTCCAATTCGAACGGGTTTACTTCGTCGAACTTCAGACTTTGTTCATGCAGTAATAGATACAAGTTTTAAGCTCTATTCTGGAGAAAGTCTTGGAATAGTTGGAGAAAGTGGCTCTGGAAAATCAACATTAGCAAGAGCTTTAACAAAGCTTATACCCCATGAGGGATCGGTTTACTTTGCAGGCTCTAAGATCAAACATAAAAGTTCGTCGTTGCTAAAACCATATCGCCGAAAAGTGCAAATTGTGTTTCAAGATCCTTATGGCTCATTATCACCAAGGTTAACTATTAGAGAAATAATTGCCGAAGGGCCAAAAGCTCATGGACATAAAAATAATTTAGCACTCCAAAAACAAATAGATGAAGTGTTAAAAGAGGTAGGTTTGGAATCGGAAACTCAATTACGTTACCCACACGAATTTTCTGGGGGGCAACGACAGCGGGTTGCAATTGCGCGAGCCCTTATTTTGAAACCAGAAATCATCATCTTTGATGAGCCCACTTCTGCCCTAGATGTAACTATTCAGAAACAGGTTGTTGAATTGCTTCTTAAACTTCAAAAACGACATTCTTTAAGTTATATCTTTATTAGCCACGATATATCTTTAATAGGTATGACTTGCCACTCAATGATGGTAATGAAAGATGGAAAGATAGTTGAAAGAGGCACTACTCAGGAAATATTGAAAAATCCGAATGACGCCTACACACAAGATCTCATCAGTGCTGCAAATAGAAAGTAAGCATTATAAATCAGCTCATTTTCTAAATTTTAGTAATTTCAATTATTATATTAAGTTCTTTTTATGAAATAACTGATGAATTAAGATTTAAACATGAATATTTTTATCTCTAAAAAATCACAAATAGGTTGGGCGTTATATGACTGGGCATCGTCTCCTGTTCCAACCCTTCATGCTACATTTATTTTTTCTGTATATTTTACAACGGTAATTATGCCAGAAGGGGGATCAGTGGTTTGGGCCTATATGACTGGTATCACAGCGATATTAGTAGCAATAGTCGCCCCTTTCTTAGGAAGTTACGCAGATAGTTCAGGAAAATTTAAGGAATTAATTGTTTTTTTTATTTGCATTGGTTCAATAGCAACTGGACTATTATGGTTCGCACGACCAGATACGGCTTTTATTACCTATGCTATCATTTTTTCTGCAATCTCAATATTTTTTCTAGAAAGTAGTTTTATTTTCTACAATGCAATGCTGGGTAAAATAACAAAAAAAGAAAATATCGGCACTCTATCTGGTATTGCTTGGGGGGGTGGATATATAGGAGCAGTTATTGCCTTAACTATTGTTCTTGCGTTCTTCATTTTACCAGAGAGCCCAGCATTTTCCCTTGATAAATCAGACTCAGAGCATATTCGCGCTACCATGTTATTTGCTGCGGGCTGGGCGATTATTTTTTCTCTACCAATTATGATTTATTTGCCATCATTCAGTAAACAAGAACGACGATATTCAATATTTTCTAGTTTACGACTAAGTCTCGTTGAAGCAGCAAAAATTCGCTATATGACTAGGTTTCTTTTTGCACGCATGGCTTACAATGATGGTTTAGTAACGCTTTTTGCTTTTGGCGGAATTTATGCTGCAAAAGTATTTAATTTTAGCCAGCTGGAAATCATTTTATTTGCCATATGCCTTAATATTTCAGCGGGTTTTGGGGCAATGATCGGTGGATATATAGATGACTCTATAGGACCTTTAAAAACAATAAAGATAGGTCTGATAGGCTTATTTCTATGTGGATTAATAGCTATAATTACACCTTATAAATTACTTTTCTGGTTTGTTGGGATTGGCCTAGGTTTATTTGTTGGCCCAATACAATCTGCTTCAAGAACTTATATTAGTCTTGAGGCTTCAGACATTTATAAAGGAGGGTTATTTGGGCTTTACATGGTCTCCGGAAAGCTTACGAGCTTTATCGGACCATTGCTATACGGCTGGTTAGTGATGTTGAGTGGATATGATAGAGTTGGAATGTCCGTTGTTTTAGTGCTAATCGCTGCAGGATATCTTTTATTACCCCCAAAAGACAATACACGTAACTAGTGAATTTCTAAGTTTTCGCAATTATTAAATATTCAAAAAAAATATAGTGGAGAGCAAATAAGTATTTTTTGATTTTTAATTAACTTGATTTATCTCAACTTAAAAAACTAATATTATCATTTACTATTAATTTACTGGGATTAAATCGTGTTTTCAAATTACCTCAATTCTTACTTAAAGAGCCATAAAATTCATTATGGCTGGGTAATGGCCGGCCTTGTATTCTTGATGACCATAATGGCATCAGCTGTTAGTAGCACTCCTCAACTCATAATTCTACCAATCACTGAAGAATATAACTGGCAAATCTCAGATATAACCAATGCAATTGGTCTTATGTTTTTTACGCTTGCCTGCCTTGCTCCTTTTAGTGGGGCTTTGATACTTAATTTAGGGGTGACACCAGTAGTCCTAATGGCGCTTGGACTGAACATAATTGGATTAGGATTGTCAATTATTTCCTTTGAAAAGTGGCACTTTTTAATTACGATCGGCGTATTTCTAGGCGCAGCCTCTGGTATAATTGGTCTAGGCCTCACCGCCACAGTTGCTTCTAGATGGTTTGTAAAAAGACGCGGATTAGTAGTTGGCTTCCTAACAGCTGCATTTGCCGCGGGACAATTACTGTTTGTTCCATTAATGGCTTGGATTACTACGGTAGTAGATTGGCGATTTGCACTATTGATCCCGATTATGGGCTCTTTGATTTCTTCTATCTTATTTCTATTTTTTGGTAAAAATTGGCCTTCAGACTTAAATCTTGCACCTTTTGGCAGTCTAACTATCGAAAAACCTCCTAAAAAAGCAAGTCAAAATGCAGTACTAGTTAGCTTCCAGGTGCTGAAAAGCGCAACTACTCAACCTGCTTTTTGGATATTATCAGCTACTTTCTTTATATGTGGTTTGTCTTCTACAGGTATTGTTGGTCAGCATTTTATACCGTTTTGTGCAGATAATAATGTGGGTATTGTTGCTGCTTCTTCTTATCTTGCAATTATGGGTATATTTAATTTTATTGGGACTATAGGTTCAGGATGGCTCTCTGATAGGTTTGATAATTATAAATTGCTTATGTGGTTTTACGGACTCAGAGCGTTATCATTAATTTATTTACCTTTTAGCGGATTTGAGTTTTTTACACTTCTTTTATGGGCAATGTTTTTTGGACTAGATTTTATTGCTACTGTCCCTCCTACAGTTAAACTTACTAGCAAATATTTTGGCACAATAAATGGTCCGGTACTTTTTGGTTGGATATTCGCAGCTCACCAAATGGGTTCGGCAATAGCTGCATCTAGCGCTGGTTGGTCTCGTGACACAATTCTTACCTATATGCCTTCATTTGTAGTGGCAGGCTTGTTAAGTCTATTAGCAGTTTTCTTAATAATAATATTTAAAAAATTAGACACGTCCAAAATGCAATCTAATGCAGCTTGAGTTTAAAAGCATAACTAGATTTTGGATTAACTAGTATTTTTCATTTATTATATAATTAAATTTTTTCTGACTAAAAACTTAAGGTGAAATTGAAAACTTAATATACCTTAATCTGTATGCAATCGCAGTTAGACTCACCCCGTTTTCTTCCAACTATCTCAATTCGATGGTCAATTACTTCATAGCCCATCTCTTTAGCTATAGAATCCAATATCTTTTTTAATTCCTGATTTTGAAATTCATGGATGTGACCATTATCAGCATCTATTAAGTGATCGTGGTCTTTTCTCACCGGCTCAAAGCGTGCTTTGCCATCATTCATATTTATTTTTTTAATTATACCAGCATCTTCAAGAAGGTTCAGTGTTCTATAAACAGTAGGTAAGGAAATAGATTGATCTCGTTCCACTGCACGGCGATATACACGGTCGGCATCGGGATGATCATCAGAATCTATTAACGTCTCGATAATGAGTGCACGCTGCGCAGTTATCCTAATCCCTGCATCTGTACATTTTTTAAGTAACTCTGCTTCCACTACTTTTCCTGAACTTTACATAAGATTTAATTTCAAATTAAATTAAATCATCAAAGCTATCAAGAATGTTTCGTAATTTCTTTTCTGATAAGAATTTAATTAAATGAATTAATAATCTAAAATATTAAGGTTTTTTGGATACATTTTTAATATCTGGTGCAGCGGATAAAAGCATTTTAGTATAATCATGTTCTGGCTTTTCAAATAACTTATTTGGTGAAGCCTCTTCTACGAGGATGCCCTGTTTTAAAACACCAATTCTATTTGCCATTGTTGAAACAACAGCAAGGTCATGGGAAATAAAAAGGTAAGTTAACGAGAATTGTTTCTGTAAATCTTTAAGTAAATTTAAAACTTGTGCCTGCACAGACACATCCAGTGCTGAAGTTGGTTCATCACAGATAATTAGTTTTGGTTCAGATGCAAGAGACCTTGCAATACAAATTCTTTGCCTCTG
>JAAXKA010000207.1:0-3273 GCA_012269555.1 Alphaproteobacteria bacterium | reverse complement strand
TGGGTGAAAAAAAATTATATCCATCTATGGTTATAAATCCTGATGATGGTTTAATCAGACCAGCTACCATCATTGCAATAGTTGACTTCCCTGAGCCACTTTCTCCAACTAAGGCGTATGTCTGTCCCCTCTCAATAGAGAAATTAACTTTATCAACTGCTTTTAAGAGTTTTTTTTGCTGTCCTTTGATTTTCCTTAGAATCCAGGGTTCAGAGAGATCAAATATGCGTGATAATTGATTCACTAAAAGAAAACTCATAATAGACCCTTCTCAGTATCTAATAACCAGCATGCTGCTCTTTCATTAAGAAGAGGAGGTTTTATATCTACACACTTTTTAATATATCGAGGACACCTTTTATGGAATGGACATCCAACTGGAATTTCTTTTAAATCTGGCATTACACCTGGAATTTGATATAATTTAGAATTTAAAGAATTTGCGTCAATACGAGGAGTTGCTTCGATGAGGCCCTTGGTATAGGGATGCTGAGGGTTATTCAAAACCTCAAAAGTCCTCCCTATCTCTGCAAGCGTCCCTGAATATAAAACGGCCACTCTGTCAGTTGTCTCTGCTATAACCCCCATATCATGAGTTATGAGAATAATCGATGTTTCTCGCTCTCTACATAATTTCTTTAAAAGTTCTAAAATCTGTGCTTGAACAGATACATCCAGTGCAGTTGTTGGCTCATCAGCAATAACCAGAGAAGGCCTGGGGGCAAGGGCTAAAGCGATAACAACGCGTTGGCGCATTCCACCAGAAAAAGTGTGTGGATAGGCATCGAACCGTTCTTGCTCAATGCCAACCTCTTCCAATAAGCTTTTGGCATATTCAATTGCTTCCTTCCTTCCAAACTTAATATGTGTTCGAATTGTCTCAACTAGTTGTTCTCCAATAGTTCTAAGTGGATTTAAACTTACCAGAGGGTCTTGAAAAATCATGGAAATTTTTGACCCACGAACAGCATTAGCGTTTTGTTCTATTCGCTGCCTATTAAAAATAATTTTACCTCTTGAAATAGAAAGTGGTGTCTCAATTAAGCCAAGTATTGCTAAACCTGTCATTGATTTTCCAGCACCAGATTCTCCCACGAGACCAAGAATCTCGCCTGGGTATACATTAAATGATAAATTATCAAGAGCTTTAATTTGAGACCCTCGGTAACTAAGATTTACATCTAAATTATAAATTTCTAGCAAAGGTTGTTTGGTGATTTTCTGTATCCTTTTTTCATTTCAATTTAGGGTTTAACATGTCACGAAGCCAATCCCCGAAGAGGTTTATAGATAATGCTAACAGCAATAATGTCAGTGCCGGAAACAGTAATATCCACCACTCACCAGAAAATAGAAAATCCTGCCCAATACGAATAAGTGTTCCCAAACTTGGTTTGGTAGTGGGAACTCCAACCCCAAGAAATGATAATGTTGCCTCAGTAATAATAGCGAGTGCAAACGTTATCGTAGCTATAACCAACACAGGACTTAAAATATTAGGAAGAATATGACGAACCATAATTTGGGGATAACTCAATCCAAGCATTCTAGCAGAAATGACATATTCTTTCTCTTTTTCGACAAGAGTTGAACCTCGAACGGTCCTTGCAAAAGGCACCCATTCAGACAAACCAATCGAAATAATTAATACTGTAATTGACATCTCATAACGTAAATCTGGTGGCAATAATCCTTTAGCAACACCATATATTAGCATTGCGACAAGGATTGATGGGAAAGTTATTTGAATATCTGCAAACCTCATTATCACAGTGTCAAGCACCCCCCCTACAAAGCCGGCTATAAGACCTAAAGTTACGCCGATAACCATTGCTAAAAAAACAGCCATTAAACCAACAAAGAGTGATATTCTTAGCCCAAATAAAATAGTTGAGAATAAATCTCTTCCCTGATCATCTGTTCCCATTAAGAAGATAGTACCTGTAAATTCGTTAGCCTGCATTGGAGGTGTGAAACCATTCAACAGATTAAGGGTCAAAGGCTCAAACGGCGTGTGCGGTGCTATAATATCAGCAAAAATTGCCATTATCACGATAATTAAGAAAACGAAAAAAGAAAGCACAGCAACAGGAGTGCGTTTAAAATTATAATATAAATCAGATTCTAAAAGTGGGTGCTTCATATCATCTCTCTGATTTGAGTTGGTTATCTCTTAATCGAGGGTCAATTAAAAGATAAGTGAGGTCTACAATCAGGTTTATAATTACAAAAGCGAAACCAACTAAAAGCAAATAGGCGCTCATAACTGGTATATCAACATAATAAACGGCGTTAATAAAAAGAAGTCCAACTCCTGGCCATTGAAAAACTGTTTCAGTAATAATAGCAAATGCGATCACTGAACCTAACTGAAGTCCAGCAATCGTGATTACAGGAATAAGTATATTTGGCAACGCATGGAAAAAGTAAATCTGTTTATTTGTAAGTCCTAATGAATAAGCAAGCCTTATATAATCTTGCTTTAACACCTCAAGCATTTCTGCGCGTGTAAGCCGCATAACCAAAGTCATCTGATACAAGCCAAGCGTTATACTAGGCAGTATAAGTGATTTTAAGCCACTCATCGTAAGGAAGCCAGTGGTCCACCATCCTAAATCAATAACTTCACCGCGACCAAATGATGGTAGCCAATTCAACTCAACGGAAAAAATCCAAATTAATAAAACTCCAATCAGAAAGGTCGGTAGAGAAACTCCTATGAGTGAGGATGATAATATAAAGTTAGAAATAAAAGAACCACGATTTATTGCAGTATAAATACCTAATGTGATACCAAAAAAAACTCCTAAAACTGCGGAAGTGATGGCGAGTTCCAGAGTAGCTGGCAATCTAGATAAAATTAATTCTGCAACGGGCAGCGCTCCTCTGTAGGAATTACCAAAATCAAATTGAACTGCGCTCACCAAAAAATCAAAATATTGTAAATATATCGGTTGATTAAGTCCTAATGCATCCTCAAGTGCAGCCCTTTGCGCCATTGTCGCTTCCTGGCCTAAAATATTATCAACAGGATTTCCTACATACCTAAATATTATGAATGATACTAACGCGACAAGTAGCAATACCATTATCGCTTGCAGAATGCGTCTTAGAATAATGAAAATCATCTTAATTTTACAATCATTCTGCCGACCTTAAACTTAAAAGCCGGCAGAATTAAATCAGTCTATCAATTAAATTTCAAAAACTGAAAATGAGGTTGGTCTTCAGGCTGCACGTCAAAATCAATATTTGATTTCATACCCCAGTTTA
>JAAXKA010000190.1 GCA_012269555.1 Alphaproteobacteria bacterium | reverse complement strand
ACTGACGTCTGCTGGAATTGTTGTTTCAGGCGGACGAGGAGTTGGTTCTGAAGACGATTTTTCAATGATTGAAAAATTAGCTGATAAGTTAGGAGCTGCAGTTGGCGCTTCACGCGCAGCTGTAGATAGTGGATATGCGCCAAACGATTGGCAAGTGGGTCAAACTGGCAAGGTTGTAGCGCCCGATCTTTATCTCGCTGTTGGTATCTCTGGGGCAATTCAACACCTTGCAGGTATGAAAGACTCAAAAATTATCGTTGCAATAAACAAGGATGAAGAGGCGCCAATATTTCAAGTTGCTGATTATGGATTGGTGGCTGACTTATTTGAAGCCGTTCCAGAATTAACGGAAAAATTATCTGATTAACTAAGGGGGTGTTAAACTTTAACACCTCTTCATTATTGTTTTCTGAAATCTATGATGAGTCCAAAAATTGGAAATCAAAAAATCATCGATATTGCATGGTACCTGTGTAGACATAAAGGGTTCTGGGGTTCTGATACTCGGAAGTTCTGGAGCAGGAAAATCAAGTTTGGCAATCGGTCTAATAGCTTTGGGTGCATATCTTGTTGCTGACGATCAATGCGAAATAAAAAATGTTGATGATGGGTTAATAATTTCAAAGCCAGCATCTTTACCCAAAAGCATTGAAATGAGAGGTATTGGTTTGGTTTCTGTTCCTATGGTTAATCAAACATATCTTAATTGGATCGTTAACATGGATGAAGTTGAAGAAGCACGGATGCCAGGCTCAAGGTTTACTGAAATCAACGGTCATAAAATCCCTACAGTTTTTGCCAAGGAAATGCAGGACATAGCATTTAGAGTCTATGTTTTAGCGAAAAACAATCTCTCTTAGACTTACAATATGGTACAGCCAGCAATAACTAAAAAACGTAATAAAAAAAATTTATTTTGCTTTTTGATATAAAAATTTTTCAGTAAATCCGTTGCCGTAACGGAAACTGTCGCAAAGGAACTTGCCTATTCAGGGTGGAGTGTGTCAATAAAAGATTGCGTTCTTAAACGGTTAGATACTTAATTCCTATTTGCTTGGGGACAAAACTTTTGATTGGTATTGTAATTGTTGCTCACGGTGGTCTGGCACAAGAATATCTTGCTGCAGTTGAACATGTAATGGGTAAGCAAATTGGGATTACAGCAGTATCAATAAAAAATGACGATAATAGAGATGCTAAACAAGATGAAATTTGTTTGGCAGCTGATAAGGTGGATAGGGGTTCTGGTGTAGTAGTGGTTACTGATATTTTTGGTGGTAGCCCATCTAACCTAGCCATGCTTGCATGTCGCCCTGATGATAGGCGGATAGTTTATGGCGCGAATCTGCCAATGCTTCTCAAGTTAGCCAAATCCAGAAATTTAACGATTGATGAAGCGGTTAGTGCAGCACTTTGTTCCGGTAGGCAATATCTTGACTCTAAAAATATACCTAATACTGGTTAGTAGATGTCAGAATTCTCCCGTGATTTTATGATACTGAATGATAAAGGCCTACATGCCCGAGCATCTGCTAGGTTTGTGGAAGTTGTAGAAAACTTCAATTCTGAAGTAATAGTAGAAAAAGATGGGTTGGCAGCTTCTGGAAGCAGCATAATGGGTTTACTAATGTTAGCTGCTTCAAAGGGTACAAATATAAAAGTAACGTTGAATGGAGATGATGCAGAAGAATTATCTCTAGCACTAGATAATTTAATAAAGTCCAAATTTGGTGAAGAAAACTAAGTGGTAAATTAGATTGGACTATACGAAAAAAAAAGTGAACCAGTCGGTTGAAAATGCTCAACAAGCTGACGTGCCTTACGATAGGCGAAAGCTATCTTATGCGAATACTTTTACAAATCCCTTTCAAAGGAACACAATAAAAACTTTAGAGTTATTAACAGGAAAATTACGGTTACTTAGAAAAGTACGCCAATTCGAAAAAATGGGTATTCCGTTTGGACAGCCATTTTGGAGTCAGGCGTTAAATTTGCTTGGTATTGAATTGCTTACCAGTGAAAGTGAAATTTCTAGAATTCCTAAAAAAGGTCCAGTAGTTATAGTGGCTAATCATCCCCACGGCTTAGTTGATGGAATGGTGCTTGCCGAACTCATTGGTACTGTTAGAACCGACTACAAAATACTGACCAGATCGCTTCTGACAGGTGTTAAGCAAATAGATCAATTCATGATTCCAGTTCCATTTGATCATGAGGAAAATGCTCTGCAAAAAAGCTTAGAGATGCGTAGATTTGCTATGAAACACCTAGAAAATGATGGGGTACTTGTTCTTTTTCCATCGGGGAAAGTTGCATCATCGGATACTATATTTGGTTCAGTAGTCGAAGGCGAATGGAGTCCATTTACTGCTAAGCTTATTCAAAAGTCGAATGCAGATGTTTTGCCAATATTTTTTCCCGGTTCAAATTCGCGTATGTACCAAATTGCAAATCAAATATCAGCCACACTTCGTCAAGGACTTCTGATTTATGAAGTTGTTCACGCGATGAACAAACCCCAAAAACCAGTGGTGGGAAATCTTATAAAACAAGATGAAATTTCCTCTTGGAGGAGGGATCCCCGTGGTTTTATGAGGTGGTTAAGAGATACAACAATTGCACTAGGTTCTAGGCGCTAATCCTACCTAGATGGTTTTGGTCGGTTGCTGGAATAGTCATAGAAACCCTTTTTGGATTTCCTTCCTAGCCATCCAGCTTCAACATACTTAGTAAGCAACGGGCAAGGTCGATATTTGGTATCAGCCAGCCCATCGTGTAAAACATTCATTATTGCTAAACAAGTATCAAGTCCAATGAAATCGGCTAGTTCTAAAGGTCCCATGGGATGATTTGCACCAAGCTTCATGGAAGTGTCAATTGACTCTACAGATCCCACGCCCTCATACAATGCATATACCGCTTCATTAATCATCGGCATCAGTATTCGGTTTACAATAAAGGCCGGAAAGTCTTCGGATCTGGCAGCTGTTTTTCCTAACTTTTCCACCACCTCGAGACAACTTTGGTAGGTATCTTGGTTTGTAGCAATACCTCTTATTAATTCAACAAGTTGCATCACTGGTACTGGATTCATAAAATGAAAGCCCATAAACTTTTCAGGTCTATCAGTGCAACTTGCTAAACGGGTTATTGAAATAGAAGATGTATTGCTAGTCAAAATGGTATGTTCTTGAATATGTGGCAATAAAGAACTTATGATTTTTTGTTTGGTTGATTCATCCTCAGTTGCTGCCTCAATAACTAAATCTACGTCGCTGAAATCTTCAAGTGATACTGAATAATTAATTAATTTTAAAGCAGCATGACTTTCATCGATTGAAATTTTTTGACTATTAATTTGCCGCTCTAAATTATTTTTTATTTTTTGTGATGCTTCTCTGAGAATGCCCTCATCAATATCATTAATTATAACCTTATATCCACCAAGTGACAAAACGTGGGCGATGCCATTTCCCATTTGACCTGCGCCAATTACACCAATTTTTTTTATATTCATCACTGCCTCACTTTTCGATGCCCCGATGGTAGTAATTGTTATCGCTTGTTACAAGGTGCCTCTTCTATTCAAAATATTTCTTGTGAGCACTTGATCAAACTATTAAAAAAGCATACCCATCAAGCTGGATAGGGGTATAGCTCAGCTGGTAGAGCGACGGTCTCCAAAACCGTAGGTCGCGGGTTCGAACCCTGCTGCCCCTGCCAAATAACTCCATAAAATGAGTGTTTTAGAGAAGCCCCGCCTTGGGGCTTTTTCTTTTTTACTACTTATGACAACCTTTTTTAGGGAAAAATGCTGCTATTGATTCAAACTGCTAGTTTTGTATGAATACCAATATGAGATTGATTGCCGCAAGAAAGGTAAGTGGATGTCTAAACTAAGTCGACTGAAGCCTGATCCGATCCCAACCATCTATCCAGTTCCAGAATATGCGGCTGACGCTGAACTCACAGCTGTCTACGAGCGCACAAAAAGTGGTTTAGGTGTGCCGT
>JAAXKA010000210.1 GCA_012269555.1 Alphaproteobacteria bacterium | reverse complement strand
ATTTTTTTGTCTAGATTAATCAAATACTCTATGGCCAAATTCTTGCTGACTTTACAATCATTTTGGGGATACCGAGTAGCGTATTTTGTTTTGTCCAAGTTAGGTTTAAATTTTTTCTCAACCTCATCAATTAAACGGTACCCTTCAGCAGGCATATCTAACCAGCCCTCTGGGTCATTTTTTCTTAAAGCCCAAATCATTATATCAATACTCTCGTCAATTATTTTATTCTTTAACTTTAAGCATGGAACGGTGCCAGTATTTGAAGCCTTCAAGAATTCATGTGGCTTATCCTTCAAAACAACTTCTCTTAATTCCACTTCAATATTTGATGAAAGAAGGGCCCACCTAGCTCTTATGGCATATGGACATCTACGAAAACTATATAGTATTGGAACGTCTTTACCCAAAAAAACCTCTTTAATTTTTCATTATTTAATCAACACCTAATCCATTTCCATAGGAAGACTCTTATCCATAGCCCATTCACTAAGAGAATTATCGTAAACTTTCAATTTCTGAAAACCAAGTTGGTACAAAACAAAAGCATTCAATGTGGCTGCAATACCACCTCCACAGTAGTTAAGTATCTCACTATCTTTTGTGATATTATGTTTTGCAAAAACCGACAATGCTTCTTTAGGTGATTTTAACATATGCGTACTCATATCCATCAGATCACTAAATGGAATATTTATACTTCCTGGGATCCTACCTGGTCTCCCATAACGCGTACTTTCTCCATTGTGAATATCACTTGTCAGTGCATTAATTAAAATACACCTATTATCTTCCATGGCATCTAGTGTTTGTTCCTTACCCACAAAAAAGCCTTGATTTTTGGAACTTGAGAATTCTGTTTTAGAATAAAAATTTTCTCCAGACTCAAGATCATAATTATTTCGTTTCCACTCTCTTAAACCACCGTTTAATACGCTAACCTTTTTATATCCCAGCATGTAAATCATCCACCAAACCCTGGTGGCCCACTGAAGTCCATTTGTTGAATACAAAATAATATGGTATGGGTCACCAATTCCTAACTTACCAAAACTATTACTTAAGCGCTCAATGTCAGGCAAAGTAAATTTATATTGACTTTCTGGATCTGAAATCTGGATTTGAAGATCTAGAAATGATGCCCCAGGAATATGTTCCCTTAAATAATCCTGGTGGCCGCTCTCAACGTCATAGGGTTTAGAAGGATGATCATCTGTGTAGTGCAAAAATGTTGTACAATCATAAATACGTAAATTCTTATTTCCTAAATTTTTTTGGAGCCATTTACATGATATTATAGCTTCAGGATACTTCCAGCCTATTTCTATTTTTTCCATTTTATTGAATCAAGGGACTAAATATATACTTCCCCCGCCCTTTCTAGATTCTAGAGTGTCATGCGCATTTGATGCATCTTTCAAATCAAATGGCAAAAATTCCGAAACCTTAATTATTTCATCTTCAAAAGCTTTAAATACCGAAGCTGCCATATTTTCATAGTTTTTCCGATTACCAAAATAATGAAAAAGTATAGGGCGAGAAATAGATAGTGATTTCTCAGCTAATGTACTCATTAAAACGGGTTTGACGGGACCTGATGATTGACCAAAATTAATGAGATATCCACAATTCGCTAGTGATAATAGAGAAGACTCAAAGGTGTCATTCCCCACAGAGTCGAAAACGATATCCACACCTTTTCCATTAGTAATACCTAACACTTTCTCACTAAAATTTTTGTCACTCGAAACTAAAGTTTCAATACATCCATTCAATTTCGCATCCTCTATTTTCTCTTGTGATCCTACACTCCCTATTACCTTCACACCCATTGCGGCTGCCCATTGGCAAAGTAGGCGACCAACGCCCCCAGACGCGGCTGTTACCAAAATTGTCTTTGATGAGTCAACTAATGTTATTCGATTCATAAGCATTTCTACTGTCATCGCTCTTAGGAAATTTGTTGCAACTAATTCATCACTTAAAAAATCAGGGATTTTAATTACTTTATCATGCGATATATTTATGTGGGTTGCATAAGCCCCATATTCTCTTGTGCAAAACGTTACTCTTTCTCCAACCACAAAGCCTTCGACATTATCGCCAATCTTTTCGACTATACCACTAGCTTCGCACCCTGGAATGCCGGGTAAAGTCAGTGTTTTGTAAAGTCCCGATCGCACATATACGTCATGATAGTTTACACCTATAGCCATATTTCTAATTCTAATTTCATTAGCAGAAGGTTCACTGATGTCCCTTTCCTTGTAGGACAAGACTTCAGAGGAACCATATGCACTTACGATGATCGCCTTTGACAATTTTTTCTCCAATTAGCTTGTTAAAATTTATAAATAATTTAAGCTCGTATTCTTTGCATGCTAGTTATCGCAATTTATTAAAGCAGGAATAAATATATGAATATTTTACCAGAAATAGACAAAATATCCAATGAACTAAAAAAAATCTTTAAAGATCTTCACCAGCATCCCGAATTAGGGTTTGAAGAGGTAAGAACATCTGAAATAGTAAAAAAAAGGCTTCAAGATTTTGGAGTGGATGAGATACATACAAATATTGGAAAAACAGGAGTGGTAGCTGTAATAAATGGCAAGCAAAAAGGTGCTAATCAAATTGGTTTAAGAGCAGACATGGATGCACTCCCAATTGAGGAAACCACTAATCTTGATTATGCATCAAAAAACCCGGGCAAAATGCATGCTTGTGGACACGATGGGCATACTACAATGTTACTGGGGGCAGCAAAGCATCTGTGTGAAACCCGCAATTTTAAAGGTAAGGCTATCTTAATTTTTCAACCAGCTGAGGAAGGCCTGGGAGGAGCGCGACTTATGCTAAAAGAGGGTTTATTTGAAAAATTCCCATGCTCTGAAATTTATGGAATACATAATTCTCCAAATGGTAGACATAGTGAGATTTCAATATGCAAAGGCAAAGCCATGGCTGGTGCTTCTTTTTTTGATATCACAATAAATGCAAAAGGAAGTCATGCTGCTATGCCTCATCAATCTATAGATCCGATTATTATTTGCGCAAACATGATTGATCAAATGCAGGCTATAGTTTCAAGAAACACGCCACCTCTAGAAAGCGTTGTCTTATCAATAACTCAGATCCATTCTGGCTCGGCGTACAATGTAATTCCTGAGGAAGCTACCCTCTGTGGAACGATACGGTATTTTTCCGAAGAAGTTTATGCGTTAGTTGAAGATCGTGTAAAAGCGATATGCAGAGGGCTTGAAGCAACCTACAATGTCGAAGTGACTCCTGATCTTCGAAATACTTTTGATGTTCTACATAATGATAATGAACTAAGTGATTGTTATATGGATGCCGCAGAAGAAATTGTCGGAAAAGAAAATATTATAAGAGCTGCACGGCCAGCTACTGGCTCTGAAGACTTTGCAGATATGTTAAAACATGTTAGAGGAGCATACTGTAGGATAGGCCACAGTGGAACTCAACCGCTGCATAGCCCTAAGTTTACACTAGATCCAGATATAATTCCGGTGGGTGCATCAGTTTTAGCTAGGCTAGTAGAAAAGCAATTGCCCACCAATTGATTTATAAGATTAAATTATTTAGCTAGGACGCCTGTCTTTACATTATAATCAACAGCTATCTGGTAAGTTGGATCGTCATCGCTGTCTACCATAAGCTGACCTGTTTTTGTCAAGAGGTCATGACAATCACGGCTTAAGTGACGTAATTTCACCTCTCTTCCAGAACTTTGATATTTTTCAGCAATATCTTCAATGGCTTTCAACGCCGATTGATCAACTACCTTTGACTTAGCAAAATCTAGAATAACTGTTTTCGGGTCATCATCTGGTTTGAAAATTTCAACAAAACTTTCGACGGATCCAAAAAAAAGAGGTCCTTCAATATCATAAACCTTAGCTCCCTTTGTTCTTATAGAGGGGCGTTCAACGGCTCGTATCCTTATAGCGGAGTTCCAGGCAAATACTAAAGCAGAAACTATAACACCTACTAAAACAGCAACAGCTAAGTC
>JAAXKA010000079.1 GCA_012269555.1 Alphaproteobacteria bacterium | reverse complement strand
GCATTTCGTGAAGACATTGCTAGTCCATCCTTTTCTCTAAAGATTTTTCCAGCAACAATCTGAATAGGTAGGTCTAAGTCACGCATTAACTGTTTCACAACTAATAGCTGTTGGTAGTCTTTTTCACCAAATATAGCTATATCTGGTTGTATCTGGTTAAAAAGTTTTAAAACTATTGTGGAAACGCCGCCGAAAAAATGTGGTCTAGTTTCTGTTTCAAGATTAAGCGCAACACCGTTTGGAACTATTTCAGTTTTATGTTTTTTATGATACATATTGTTAGGTTGATAAACCAAATCACATGCATTTGATGAAGATAATTTTTCTAAATCTGCATTTACATCCCGTGGATACCTGCGAAAATCCTCATTCTCAGAAAACTGCTTTGGATTAACGTAAATAGAAGTCACAACCTTATCACAATGTTCTCTTGCGATTGATAAGAGAGACAAATGCCCATCATGCAGACTACCCATTGTTGGGACAAGACCAACTATATATCCATTTCGTTTCCAACCAGAAATTTGAACTCTTAAATCAGAAAGTTCATTTAAAAACTTTATCATTTTTTGTCTGGCCAAAAGCAATGTGATTTGTCAGGAAATTTCTGTGAAATAACGTCTGCTGAATAAGCTTGAGCTGCTTTTTGAATTATATCTTGAACGTTCGCATATTTCTTAACAAATTTTGGTGTAAAATCAGCATACAGTCCAATTAAATCATCTGTAACTAAAATCTGTCCATGACAACTCACGGAAGCGCCTATGCCAATCAATGGTATACGTGCGTTGATTGAAAGTTGACGAGCAACAGGCTCAATTATACCCTCCAATACAACTCCAAACGCACCAGCCGTTGTTACAGCTTCTAAATCTTTTTGTAATTGGTCCGCCTCAATTTCATCTCTGCCTGTTATTCGAAATTCGGAAGTATTGCTAAATTTTTGTGGGAGCAACCCTATATGCCCTAATACTGGGATGCCAGCAGAGGTGATTGATTTTATTTGAGATTCAATAGCCATTCCACCTTCTAATTTAACCCCACACGCTCCCGTTTTCTTGATAATTTCTTTTGCTGACTTAACGGCGAGTTCTTCGCTATGCTCGTAGGTACCATATGGCAAATCAACCACAACCATAGCGTTACTAGAATGTGAAACAACTGCCTTTCCGTGACGAACCATCATCTCAATATTTGCGCCCTGAGTACCCTGCATCCCATACAAAACCATGGCCACTGAATCTCCTACCAACAACAGATCACAGTACGGGTCTAAAGCAGCGGCAACTGGGGCCGTATAAGCTGTCAAACTTACAATTTTTCTTTTCTTCGAAATAGATTGAAAATCAGCTACCGTCAGTCTTCCTCCGGTCATTTTCTCTCCTTTTTATTTCTATCTTTAAAAAATTAACACGCACTGAATTCTCCAATTAAATTTAACAAAGCAACGAATTCATTTTCGTATATATCTAGACGCCTTCTAGAACCTTTGGCTGAAAACTATCTTTACTTACTTTAGCCCAATACCGAGCTATTCTAGGATCATCACATTTGGATTTTGAAAATACAACACCCTGTTCTGCATCTGGATAAATTTGAGAAGCTAACATAATTTCAGTCTGACTGACACGGTGCACAAGATGCCTTCTTGTTAATTCGTTAGGATTTTGAAGTCCTGCTGCACCAATTAATTTTGCTAGTGCTTGGCGAGATGTTTTCTGAAACTGCGAAATGGCCAAGGCTTTTGTTTCAACATCTATCGCACGGCTTCGATTTGGGTCCATTGTCGCAATTCCTGTTGGACAATTCCCATTGTGGCAGGTTCTAGCTTGGATACAACCTGTAGCAAACATAAATGGACGAGCCATATTTACCCAATCTGCACCCAAAGCACAAATTCTAGCTATATCAAATGCTGATACTATCTTGCCTGACGCTCCAATTTTAATTTGATCCCGCAAACTAGCTGCCCGTAATGCATTATCTACATAAACAACCGCATCCCTCAGTGGGCTTCCAACTCTATCACTGAACTCAGCTGGGGCAGCGCCAGTACCCCCTTCTGCCCCATCTACGGTTATAAAATCTGGCGTAATACCTGTTTCCACCATTGCTTTTACAATAGCTAAAAATTCCCAAGGGTGTCCAATAGCTAGCTTAAAGCCTATAGGTTTGCCGCCGCTTAGACTTCTTAACTCCTCTATGAACCTAAGTAAACTCTCTGGTGTGTAAAATGCGCTATGCTTTGGGGGTGATATACAGTTAACACCCTCCTGCACCCCTCTTATTGCCGCTATTTCAGAAGTTACTTTTGGTGCTAACAAAACACCTCCAGAGCCTGGCTTTGCTCCTTGGCTAAGTTTAATTTCTATCATTTTAACTTGATCCAAAGAGGCTTTCTCTGAGAATTTTTGAGAATCAAATTCACCATTATGATTGCGACACCCGAAATATCCTGTACCAATCTGCCAAATTAAATCACCATTGTGTTTTCGGTGATATGGAGTAATTCCGCCTTCACCCGTATTGTGAGCAAAACCACCTATAGAAGCACCTTTATTGAAACTCTCTATTACCTGAGCTGAAACAGCTCCAAAACTAGTCCCAGAAATATTAATAATAGATATTTTATATCCGCTTTTTTCCCCACCTACATGTATCCTAAAATCGTTGTTTTCAATTGTCATTGGAGTTAAAGAATGATTTATCCAAACGTGTTCAATATCATATACACCTTGAAGTGTTCCAAATGGAAGTGTTCCATCTTTGGCTTTACTTCGTTCGGTCACCATAGAGTGCTGTTGTCGCGAATAAGGTACTTCTTCATCCTCTGCTTCTATAAAATACTGACGAATTTGGGGACGAATCTCTTGAAGTAAAAAACGCAGTCTTCCTATTATGGGATAATTTCTCAGGACAGGAGATTTTTTTTGATAGAAGTCAAAAATTCCAAGAAAGAAAAAAGGTATTAACAATATATTTGCCCAAACTAATAGAGCGTATTCTGGATTTAACCAAAAAAGTATTACGCATAAAGGTAACGCGCAAATTACAAATAAAAACGGAATTAATCTCATTATCTACCCACCAAAAACTTTTCTTTCTTTCCCTAAACTTTAAATCTTTTTTAAAACGATTTATCTGTCTAATTTCATATGAAATCCATATTTTGTTTTAAGACGAAAAATCAATCCAAAACTGCCAAAATTGTCTCCCCCGAAATACATGTTTGATTCACAACTCTTGAAGTCGAGAAGTTATCAGAAACTAACAAATCTAATTTTCCACCAAACGGAAGAAACCCAAAATTCTGTCCCTTGGATAAGGTATCCTGGACTTCAACACTACATTCTGGATACAAAAAAGACATTGACGAACTAAAAATCATGATTATCTCGCCTGAATTATTATTTTCAATCGAGTCTAATATTAAGGCTTTAATTAAAATTGAACGTCGGTTTGTGTCTTCTATTTTTTGTTTTTGAATTATCTTGATGGATGCCGGTGCATGCAAACTAGCTGCTGATAAAAGTCCAGACCGAATCCCAATATTCTTATATGGCAGGTAAAACGGAACCAATTCATAAGGCAAATTATTTGTCTCAGCATGAGTTATAGTGCCATTTAGTGGCGCTACGATGGCATTCTGGTCTAAAGATATTGTAGATAGTTGAATACGGAAAAGATAGATTGCGACCAAAGCAAAGCAAATGGAAAAAATAAAAGGAATACCAAATACCGTTCCTATTATAAACCCTGATAGCGCAATGATAGCTATGAAAGGCCAACCTGAAGCATGAGGCTTAATGATTTTTACTCTATTTATTACACCCATTGAAGTTTTACTTTTTCATAAAATTGACTCTTTAAGCAAAAACTCAAAAAACTAAATCTATTCTGCAAAAATATCATAAAAGGTATTTATAGAGTTTTACTATATATTTTTTCAAAATTTATGTTTTAAAAAGCTAAAATTATAGCATATTTTGAAGAAATTTTAATTAACAGCTTTTTATTTTTTATTGTATTACTATCAAC
>JAAXKA010000188.1 GCA_012269555.1 Alphaproteobacteria bacterium | reverse complement strand
AGTACTTGACTTCGAATCAAGGGGTTGGGGGTTCGAATCCTCCTGGGTCCGCCATTTTAAAATTTTTCAGTTTTAATGAAGTTTCTATGGCCAAGTGGAATAATCTTTATCAATATATAGTGTAAATTTGCGTCAAATTGAGGCTTTTTATAATACATCTTGTGTTTTTGAAAAAAAATGCGATAATTTATGAAAAGGGCAAAATTATGTACGAGCAGAGCAAGGTTAGAATTTCGCAATTATTATCAGCGGTTGTTTGTCTAGTAATTATAGCCGTAGAAATTGCTTAGGCTTACCGCATTCGTACAAAAGCGAGTCACGATCTTTTTGTTTTTTATTTTTATTTAGAGAAATTCATTCCTCATTTAAAACTTGATTAGCAAAATGTGATGTGTATCATTTTACTACGTACCTCGGGGAGTGGTGCAAACACGATGCGAACTTTTATGGCAATGTTAATTGCCGCGCTTATAAGTAATGTTAGTTATGCTTATCCTATTGGAGACGAAGCACAGGAAATAATTAACTCAGGCACAATACTCTTCGCTAACCCATCGAATAATCCAAAGTTATCCGGCGCGACTGAGATGGGTGTTCTATATAAAGAAGAGATGTTTATTTGTTTGGTAAAAGAGTTTGAAAATTTGGTTCTTTGTTTAGAGCTGGATCAATTAGACACGCTATTTAAATAACAAATTAGCGCTTGAGGATTAATTTATAAATGCCCAACAGAATTCTGTGGATCGATGTTTTTAGGGGCATTTCTATTCTAGCAATGATTATTTTTCATTTTGCTTTTGATTTAATGTTTTTTGGGTTCACTAAACCAAACTTAATTTATCAACCTGACTGGCAACTCTTTCAGCGTACTATAGCTAGTTCTTTTTTGTTCCTTGCAGGTCTTAGTCTATTTATCACGCATCAGGCACAAATTAATTGGAAATCATTTTTTAGAAGGTATGGGGCAACCACAGCTTTTGCTATCTTAATTTCCATTTTGACTTATTTTTTATTTGAAGCAGAAATGATACGTTTTGGAATTCTACACGTTATTTCAGCTTCAGGGTTAATAGGTTTATTTTTATTAAGATTAAATTCGCTCTCTTTGGTTTTATTAGCATTTTCAATTTTTTTGATAAATCTTTTAATATCCAAACCATTAGAAGATCATAATATTTGGCACTGGATAATCTACACCCCAAAGACACCCAGTTCACTAGATTACCGACCAATTATACCTTGGATAGTACCATTTATTCTCGGAATGGCATCTTTCCAACTTTTTAAAAGGTGGGGTTTATTAGAGTATAAATATAATATTTCCTTTCGAGAGCTTTCACTACTGTCATGGCTAGGCAGAAACAGCCTGATTATATATTTAGTGCATCAACCCATTTTATTTGCTGGTTTTTTATTATTCTAAAGTTTTAATCGAGTTTATATAGGTTCTAAGTCGCCAAGGCTCAAATTTTTATAAAACTCTGCTTCGAACTCCTCAAATTTCTGGTTCTCTATAGCTTGGCGTATTTTTGCCATAAGCTGTTGATAATAATGTAAGTTATGCCACGTAAGTAACATTGATGATATAATCTCCTGCGCTTTAAATACATGGTGTAAATAGGCCCTCGAATAATTTCCACAGGCTGGACACTGGCAATCAAAATCCAACGGTCGAGGGTCATTTTGATGTCTTGAATTTTTTATATTAACGACACCTCTGTGTGTAAAAGCCTGCCCCGTTCTTCCAGACCTCGAGGGAAGAACACAATCCATCATATCCACACCCCTTTTAACTGCGCCAACGATATCAGTCGGCTTTCCAACCCCCATCAAATATCTTGGTTTGTCGATTGGCAGCATATCCGGCGCAAAATCTAACACTCGGAACATCTCCTCTTGGCCCTCACCTACCGCCAATCCTCCTAATGCGTACCCATCAAATTCTATAGAACGAAGAATTTCAGCACTTTTAGCCCTCAAATCCTGTTCCAAACCGCCTTGCTGGATACCAAACAGTGCATGACCGGGCCGATCACCAAAAGCGTCCCTAGAACGTTGAGCCCACCGCATAGAAAGCTGCATACTGTCTGAAATACGTTCATGTGAAGATGGCAAAGCTGGGCACTCATCAAAACACATCACAATATCACTTCCCAGCATTTTTTGGATTTCCATAGATCTTTCTGGGCTCAATATATGTTGGGATCCATCTATGTGTGATTTGAACGTAACGCCTTCTTCAGTCAATTTACGGAGTTCAGCCAAACTCATAACCTGAAAGCCACCACTGTCTGTAAGTATTGGCTTCCTCCAATTCATAAATTTATGAAGTCCACCTAAATTTGAAATTCGTTCTGCAGTTGGCCTTAACATTAAATGGTATGTATTTCCTAATAGAATATCTGCACCTGTAGCGCTGACACTCTCTGGCAACATGGCTTTGACAGTCGCCGCTGTCCCAACGGGCATAAATGCCGGGGTTCTTATCTCACCTCTAGGCGTAGAAATGACCCCACACCTGGCTTTTTTATCAGCTTTAGAAAGAGAAAAAAAAAATTTGTTATTATTCACTAAAATTCTGTCCACTTGATAGGGGTGCCATTCGAATAAGCCGAGAATCCTTAACCGAGATTTGACGGTGCTTCATTGCCTCACGGTAATCAGGATCTTTAACCATTGAGACAAATGCCTCCGCGCTTGGATATTCTGCTATGAAACAAAAATCCCAGTTTTCGTCACTCGGTCCGATTAATGAAAGTAACATTTCACCGCGCCAAATTATTTTGCCACCCAGTTTTTCAAATACAGGATAGCTTAGCCGTCCATACCTTTTATAAGCTTCCACACCAGAGACTACTTCACCGTCTGGATATTCAACCGTGGAAAAAACTTTTACTAAATTGAGCATGTTTATTGGACGAGTGTCTCGCATCGCACGGAAGGCACTGAAATCTTCACCCGAAAAACTCTTGTAATTCATTTACACCTCGCACCGCAATTTTATCTTACGGATTTAGGGTTTGACAGTCCTATATTGGCCAAAAATTCTTAAAACCCCAGTGCAAAATCCTTCGATAAAACCGCTATTAGTCTTCGTCTAAAGCTTCAACAGCCTTCTGCAATTCAGTTTTATTAACCTTCTTGTCACTAACAGCTGCCTGCTCAAATATATGATCGACCACTTTATCTTCAAATATCGGAGCACGTAGTTGCTGCTGCATTTGTTGATTTTTTTGAATAAACTCAAAAAATTCCTTTTCTTGACCCGGGTACTGTCTAGACTGAGCCATGATTGCCTGGGTCATCTCAGCATCAGACACTTCAAGCTCAGCTTTCTGTCCCAGTTCTGCCAACAACAATCCCAACCGAACTCGCCTTTCAGCCAACTTACTATGTTCTTTGCTAGGTTTTATCTCGTCATGATCATGGCCTTCAATATCTGGATTTTCGTCATGAAATAATTGATGAGCTATCTGTTTGGCTTCTGCCTCAACAAGGCTAGGCGGCAGTTCAAATTTTACCTTCTTATCAAGAGCATCAAGAAGTTGGCGCTTCATAACAGATCTGGCAGCCCCACTGTATTCCGACTCTAAACGTTCGCTGATCTGAGTTTTCAGTGCCTTAAGATCCTCTGCACCAAACTTTGTCGCCAATTCATCATTAATTTTTGCCGGGACTGGCTCTTTGACGTTCTTAACCTTACAGGCAAACTCAGCATTCTTACCTGCAAGATCATTTGAACCATAGTTTTCAGGAAATGTAACTTTAACGTTTTTATCTTCGCCAGCTTTGCATCCAATCAATTGTTCCTCAAATCCTGGGATAAAACTATTAGAGCCAAGTACCAAAGGGTAGTCTTCTGATGAACCGCCTTCAAAAGCTTCTCCATTAATGGTTCCCGAAAAATCTATAACAACTTGGTCACCATCTTTAGCCTTGGAGCCTTTTTTCCGATCTTTAAAGTCATTTGCAGATGAGGCGAGGTTATCCAAGGCTTCGTCAACAGCAGCCTTGTCAGATTTCACTACAAGTTTTTGAAGCTGGATTTTTGAAA
>JAAXKA010000101.1:42053-48862 GCA_012269555.1 Alphaproteobacteria bacterium | reverse complement strand
ACTCCTGACCCCTAGATTCGTAGTCTAGTGCTCTATCCAGCTGAGCTACGAGCGCTTAAAAGCATTTGATATCTAAGTTTGTGCCTAAAAACAAGATTTATAGTTTAAAAAAGTTTTTTAATCTTGCTGAACATCTTATATTTCCAAATGATCGCAAAGATTTGATATTTAACAAATGCAATTATCACTTCCAAATTATTTGTTAAATAGGTAGTCTTTTAAAAATTAGTAAATTTATTTCTTTAGCAAGCTCAAATCATGAATCTAGCAAAAAAATCTTTTCCTGTTTCGTGGGAGGAATTACACAGAACATCTAAGGCACTTGCATGGCGAGTGCTAGAAATAGGGCCGTTCGAAGGTATTGTTGCTGTCACAAGAGGAGGGTTAGTTCCAGCAGCTATTATTGCTCGTGAATTAGAGGTGAGGTTGATTGATACAGCTTGCTTGGCGTCCTATCACGGTAAATCTCAAAGTGAGGTGGAAGTTTTAAAAGCTCCACAGAGCGTGGGTGATGGAACAGGTTGGCTAATTGTAGATGACCTGGTGGATACTGGTGAAACTGGAAAAGTACTTCGCCAAATTATGCCAAAAGCCCATTTTGCCACCGTTTACGCGAAACCCTTGGGAAGACCTATTGTGGATACATTTGTAACTGAAGTTTCGCAAGATACCTGGATATATTTTCCATGGGATTTAGAACCACAACCTTCACAACCGATAGTTGGTTTGAACAAATAAGCTCAAAGCAGAAAACATGCTTGGGCGTTTCTTTTTTTGGTTAAATTGATTAGTTTCTAATTTTTTCTAATATTGATAGAAATAAATTTACGATTTGATTTATAGACTTTATCAGTCTAAAAATTAATTGACATTTTTATTAAAAATTCCTAAAAACGCGTTTTCAAAGCAGAAGTTTAAAAAGGGAAGTTTGGATTATGAAACGTACGTATCAACCAAGTGTACTTGTTCGAAAGCGTCGACATGGATTCCGTTCCCGTATGGCAACTGTTGGAGGTCGCAGAGTTATCCGCGCAAGACGTGCTAAGGGTAGAGCGCGACTTTCAGCGTAAGTTTGGTGTTTCTGCTTGCGGCGCTTTAAAAGGCTGACAAAGCGCGGAGATTTCCTACGAGCTCAGCAAGGAAATCTAAAATATATTACTTCAGGCGTGGTTATTCAGTTAATACCAAACGATATTCAAGGAAAATTTAGCACTCGGGTGGGATTCACGGCCTCAAAAAAGATTGGGAGCGCTGTTAAACGAAACTATGCTAAACGACTAATGCGTTCCCTTGTATATAGGCAAAGCGATGAGCTTGCCAGCTCTTTTGATTATGTATTTATAGCAAGACAGGCTATTTTAAATAAAAAGTTTTATTTGATTGAAAGTGAAATTATGAGAGCCCTAAAACATTTAAACAAGAGCATTATTGAATAAAGATGATGGCCCTCCTTGTTTTTATAGTTGATTAAATGTCATGGAGACATAGTAAATGAAAATAGTATTAGCAGTAATTTCGTATTTTATATTAGTCCCAATCTTTTTTTATAAATGGTTTATTTCTCCTTTTTTGCCTGCGGCATGCCGATACCAGCCAACATGCTCAGCTTATGCAATCGATGCAATTAAGTTACATGGGCCATTGCAAGGAACCTTATTAGCCGTTAAACGTATAGCATCATGTCATCCATGGGGTGGAAATGGATATCGACCCGTCCCTGAAAACTTAACTCGTGAAAAAAAATTAAAAAAAAGTATGAATAAGAAAGCCTAGAAAATGAAAAACAGTTTAAGTCCGTTTGATTGGTTTTGACAGGAATAAATAATGAGCCCAGAAAATCGAAATTTAATATTAGCTATGGCCGTCTCAATGGCGATACTTGTCTTATGGCAAAGTTTTTTTGTTGAGCCTCAAATGCAAGCAGAGCAGCAATCGCAAAATCTCTCGAAAGATGCAGACTCTGATGGAACTCCGCGTTTAGCCCAAGAAAATAATGGAGGGCAACTTCAGATAGAAAAGCCTGAGCGGCCTCTTGAAGATGTCCCAAGAATAACAATTTCAGCACCGTTGTTAGAGGGTTCTATCACAAGTAGAGGGGCAAGAATTGATGATTTGATGCTTAAGAATTATCGTATTTCACTTTCTGAGGATTCAGGAAACGTAAAGCTCTTCGAACCAGTATCATCAGCTAATCCATATTTTTCGGAATTTGGGTGGGTCAGTCAAGCCGATGGTCAACCCATGCCTTCCGGTAAAACGATCTGGAAGGTGTTAAGTTCTGAATTAACACCACAAACACCTGTGCAGCTGAGCTGGGATAATGGCAACGGTCTTATATTTTTACGCACCATTTCTATAAATGATGACTACCTCATTAAAATTGAAGATACAATTAAATCAACTTTAAATAAATCAATTTCGTTAAATCCGTATGGATTAGTAAGGCGCACCGGCACTCCTTCAACGCAAGGAATGTGGATCTTACATGAAGGTTTATTAGGCGTATTTGATACAACCCTTAAAGAGTGGACTTATTCTGATTTACAAGATGATAATAAAGAAGGATTTAATCATAACTCGGAAGAACCAGGTGGTTGGGCAGGCATTACCGACAAATATTGGCTTGCAGCCATAATGCCAGAGCAATCAGAAAAAGTTAATTTTAGTATGCGTGCTTTATCAGGAAGTGAGGATAGATATCAAGCAGATTTTTTGGGAAGTGCTATAACTGTTCCACCAGGAGGTGAGGTACAGTGGTCTGGATATTTATTTGCAGGAGCAAAAAAAGTTGACTTACTTGATAAATATGAAGAGGAACTCGGTGTTACTCATTTTGACTTAGCTATTGATTTTGGTTGGTTCTATTTTATGACGAAACCTTTTTTCTATGCCATAACCTATTTGAATAGTTTACTAGGAAATTTTGGTTTAGCTATTATTGCATTTACAATTATTGTCAGATTAGTGCTGTTTCCGCTTGCTAACAAATCGTACCGCTCTATGGGGAAGATGCGTGAATTGGCTCCAAAAATTCAAGTGCTTCGCGAGAATGCAGGCGATGACAGAGCTAAAATGAATCAAGAAATGATGGCATTATATAAAAAAGAAAAAGTGAACCCTGCGGCAGGGTGCCTTCCAATTTTATTACAGATACCTGTCTTTTTTGCGCTTTATAAGGTACTTTATGTTTCCATAGAAATGAGACATGCACCATTCTATGGTTGGATTTTAGATTTATCAGCAATTGACCCAACATCAATATTTAATTTATTTGGATTATTACCTTATTCTGTTGATTTTCTTCCGGCCTTTTTGTCTATTGGGCTATGGCCTGTTTTGATGGGCATTACAATGTATCTACAAATGCAATTGAACCCACCCCCTCCAGACCCTATTCAAGCAAAGATATTCCAATATATGCCGATATTTTTTACTTTTCTGTTAGCAACGTTTCCAGCTGGTCTAGTGATTTATTGGACTTGGAATAACCTACTGTCAATTGTGCAACAGTGGTGGATTATGCGTAGTATGGGTGAAAAGAAAGCCCATACCATCGGGGGAGACGGTGGAACAGGATGATTTAGAGGCAGGCAGACTGCTTTTTGCCAGACCCTGTCAATTTGTTGCGGCAGCCAACAATTTGCGGGCATTACCTGAAATGATAAGACCTGAAATTGCTTTTGCAGGACGGTCAAACGTTGGTAAATCATCACTTGTGAATGCGCTAACGGGCCGTAGAATGCTCGCGAGAACTAGTCAGACACCTGGTAGAACGAGACAACTTATTTTTTTTAATCTTGCTGATAGAATAGACCTAGTTGATCTTCCAGGATATGGCTACGCATCTGCTCCGAAAACTGATATTAAAGCATGGACAAAACTCACGCGTCAGTTTCTCTCTGGCAGGCAATCTTTGCAACGTGTTTTCCTTCTCATAGATTCACGGCGTGGAATAGGTACAGCAGATGAGGATGTCATGGCTCTTTTAAATAAGACGGCAGTTAGTTTTGCAGTTGTATTAACTAAGGCAGATAAACTCAAAGTGCCAGAGATGAATAAGTTACTTAAGAATACTGAACAAAAAACTGCTAAACAGGTTGCTGCCTTCCCAAAAATTTGGGTAACTTCTTCTGAAAAAGATATTGGTATAACAGAGCTTAGAGCGCATATTGCGGGGCTCGCCCTAACTCATTAAGTAAAAAAACATGTTAGTGTTTAAATAAATACCGAAAAACAATGCTAGATTAGAAAAACAAAATAGGGCACATAGTTTAAGAAGTCAGAAATCAAACAAAACGGAAAATGAATTAATGCAGTCGAATAGCTCTAAATCGGATATGTGGCTTGACAAGGTAGCAACTCTAATTGAGTCACTACCATATATGAAGCAATACTCTGGTCTTTCTGTGGTTATAAAATTTGGGGGTCATGCCATGGGCGAACAAGCTTCCATTGAGGCCTTTGCAAGGGATATTGTATTTCTTCAACAAGTAGGTGCTAAGCCTATTGTGGTACATGGGGGTGGACCACAAATAGGCTCAATGCTTGCAAGATTGGAAATGGAGTCTAATTTTATAGACGGTCTGCGCGTGACAGATCAGCAAACTATCTCGATAGTGGAAATGGTGTTAGCTGGTGCTATAAATAAATCTCTTGTTGCATCTATTTCCGCAGCTGGCGGCATGTCAGTTGGCATTTCAGGTAAAGATGGGAACCTAATCATTGCTAAAAAACTCTCCCATAGAACTAAAGATACAGATAGCGCTATCGAAAATCTCGTAGACCTTGGATATGTGGGTATACCAGATAAAGTAGATAAAAAAGTACTAGATGCCCTGTTGGGGGTAAATATGATCCCTGTCGTTGCACCGCTCGGTCTTGGAGCAGATGGCCAGACATATAATATTAATGCAGATACTGCCGCCGGGTCTATTGCGAGTGCGTTAAATGCTTCAAGGCTTTTAATGCTGACAGATGTAGACGGTGTTCTGGATGATAATGGTAAACTAATTCCTCGGTTGTCTACTGCGCAGGCAAAACAGCTAATTCTGAATGGAGTGATTAAAGGTGGAATGATTCCAAAAGTTGAAACATGTATTCAAGCTGTACAGTCTGGAGCAGGCGCTGCTGTTATTCTAGATGGAAGAAAAAAACACGCAGTTTTGGTAGAATTATTCACTGAACATGGAATTGGTACATTGATCCATGCAGATGAGTAAGCGTAGTTAAATTTATATTAAATATCTGATTAGACCTAATTTAACCAAGTTAAAAATGGAAAATGTCATGACTGAAATTACTGACTTGATGTTAAAAGAAAAAGACCCTGGGAAGCTCGATGTCTCTAAAATTTCTGCATGGGTTTTTGATTTAGATAATACAATTTACCCAGCACATCAGAGTTTGTTTCCAAGAGTGGCTAGTCGAATGATTGAATGGATTGAGACGAATTTTAATTTAGATAGAAAAAACGCTGAGGAACTAAAGAATCGTCTTTTCCTAGAATACGGTACAACAATTAACGGACTATCTTCTGAATATGCAGTTGATCCTGAAGATTTTCTATCTTATGTCCATGATATTGACTTATCTGATCTTTCTTACGATGAAGAGCTTGATTTAGGAATAACTGCTTTGCCAGGTAAAAAATATATTTATACTAATGGAACCGTATTACATGCCAGGCGGATATTAGAGGCTTTTGGAATTGAACATCATTTTGAATTGATTTTTGATATATTCGCATCGAACCATTTGCCAAAACCGGCTATGCGGCCATATAAAGATTTCTTGAAAAAAAGCAAAGTAGATCCAAAGAAGGCAGTGATGATAGAGGACATGGCCTGCAACCTTCAACCAGCAGCTGAGCTGGGCATGAAAACAGTATGGTTGATGGCTGACCATAGCTGGGCAAAAAAAGGTGCAACGGAACCCTATGTCCACTTCATCGCTAAGGACCTGAAGCAATTTTTATTAGGCGTAAAACAAGGGCCTATCTACTAGTCTAAGTTACCAATAAAGATTTGACGGAGAACTTACATGACATACTCAACACTAACTAATACTATCAATGATGCTTTTGATGCACGGGACTCAATTACGCAGGACACTATTGGCGAGGTAAGAGATGCGGTAGAGGAGGCTCTAAGATTACTTGATAGAGGAGAAGTGAGGGTTGCGGAGACAACAGGTAACCATGAATGGAAGGTAAACCAATGGTTAAAAAAAGCCGTGTTATTATCTTTTAGATTAAATCCAATGCAAGTTATTAGCAGTGGTGCTGACCATAATGAGCAGGGGGTTTCAGCTTGGTGGGACAAAGTTCCTTCTAAATTTGCAGGTTGGGATGCGGAAACATTCTCTAAGGCTGGATTTAGAGCAGTGCCTGGATGCTATGTTAGGCATTCAGCCTACATCGCACCTTCTGTGATATTGATGCCAAGCTTTGTAAATCTTGGAGCATATGTTGACAGTGGCGTGATGGTTGACACATGGGCTACAGTGGGTTCTTGTGCTCAAATCGGGAAAAATGTGCATTTATCCGGTGGAGCAGGCATCGGGGGTGTATTAGAACCCTTACAAGCAGGCCCCGTTATAATTGAAGATGATTGTTTTATTGGCGCACGCTCAGAGATTGTTGAGGGCGTGGTGATAGAACAAGGGTCTGTAATTTCTATGGGTGTTTTTATTGGTCAATCTACAAAAATAATTGATAGGGCCACAGGTGAGATTTTTATTGGTCGAGTGCCCTCCTATTCGGTAGTTGTACCTGGAAGCCTTCCTGGTCCAAATTTACCAGATGGAAGTCC
>JAAXKA010000101.1:0-41953 GCA_012269555.1 Alphaproteobacteria bacterium | reverse complement strand
AATTGAAAACTTGTATGCAGAATTTGGAGATGGGCCATCTCATTTTGCATTCGCTGGGCATGTTGATGTTGTACCAATTGGAAGTGTTACAGATTGGAAATTTCCTCCTTTTGATGCAGAAATTAACGATGGAACACTATACGGTCGTGGCGCATCAGATATGAAAACCGGTATCGCTGCATTTGTTTCAGCTATAAGAAAGTGGCAGCAAACTTCAAGATCAAATACAAAGATTAGCCTTATTATTACAGCTGATGAAGAAGCAGACGCCATAAATGGGACGGCAAAAATTGTAGAGTGGATGAAGAAAAAAAATATTCTCCCAGATATGTGTATTGTTGCTGAACCAACCAGCCAACATGAAATAGGTGATAATATTAGAAATGGAAGGCGCGGCTCCTTATCTGGCAGTTTGATTGTTAAAGGTAAGCAGGGGCATGTTGCTTATCCCCATTTAGCTCAAAATCCAACATCAGCCTTAATAAAAATGTTATCGGTCGTTTCCAGTAAAAAATTGGATACAGGAAACAGTTATTTTGGTCCTACAACTGCAGAGGTTACAGGTTTATCTACTTCATCAAATGTTACGAATGTAATTCCATTGAGCGCAACGGCAATGTTCAATATCAGGTTTAATACGGAACATTCAAAGGAAACTCTTATAGCTCAGTTGGAACAGCATTTCATTAAAGTAGCAAGTGAACATAGTGTTCAATTTGAGATAGAGTGGAAATCAAATGCAGACCCCTTTGTCACCGAAGAAGGTCAACTAACAGAACTTTTAAGTCAGTCAATAAAAAAGCTAACGAGACGAGTGCCAGAACTTTCTACGATTGGAGGTACTTCTGATGCACGATTTATAACCAAAATTTGTCCTGTTGCAGAGTTTGGTTTGGTTGGGAAAACAATGCATCAAATTGACGAAAATGTATCTATAAAAGATATTGATGTCTTAACCAACATATATGAAGATATATTACATAGGTTTGATGCGCATAATGAATATTAGTCCTTTTACAGTTGTTAAATATCTTCAAGCTACTTTAAAAATGATGCTTGGCAAACAATCTCCAGAAGCTTCTTTTGATATATCAGAAAATGGACTATGGCAGGCTATATTTGTTAGCTGGATAATTTCTGGCATCGTATCAATTATTCCTATGCAGACGATTGGATGGAATTTTTTCCCTTTATTCTTATCGACGGCCCTTGTGTCGCTACTTTTATTTGTAATTCTGGTTTATTATTTTTTATTACGCATTAGTAAGAGTAATTTATACTTAAAGTTCATGGTCCCTTATTTGTGGCTCAGCACAATGCAAATGATATTTTTTGCAGTTATAACACTTTTTTCAGTTGTTACAGGTGTAGGCGCATTCAGTATTTTTTCAATCCCCGCTTTAATCTGGGTTTTATATTGGTTAATTAGAATTGCTCGGCAACAATTAAATGTAAGCCGCTTTGTTGCTTTTGGGTTTCTTGCAGGTAAATTTCTTATAGAGACTATTTTAGGAATAACAGCTGGAATAAGTTTTTCAATAGGTTAATTTTCCCTTATAAAAGAACTCTCTGGATAAATAACCTCTTTTAAATATAAGCCGTGAGGTGGTGCGCTGGGGCCTGCTGCCTGCCTATTTTTTGCTTGCAGTATATCTTTTAGTTTCTCTGGCATCCATTTCCTCTTTCCAATCTCAACTAGAGTTCCGGTAATATTTCGAATTTGATTATGAAGGAAGGACTTTGCAATCGCGATAACGTGTATTTCATCATCAACCTTATTAATTTTTAGAGTTTTCATTGTTCTAATAGGTGAGAGTGCCTGACATTGAGATGCTCTGAAACTAGTAAAATCGTGCTTGCCAACAAGGTATTGTGCCGCAATATTCATAGCTTCATAATCTAACTCATTTTTCAAGTGCCAAACGCGAAATGCGTTAAGACTAGGAGGAGCTCTTCTAATTAAGATCCTATAAAGATAATGTCTTTCGATGGCATCAAAACGTGCGTTGAATTCACCGCCTACTTTAGTTGCAGATAAAACAGAAATGGGTAGCCCTTTAAGATAGCTGTTCAGTCCCATCATAACGGAGTGAGTTGAATAATTTAATGGGACATCTAAATGGGCAGCTTGCCCTACTGCGTGTACACCAGAGTCGGTTCTTCCAGCCCCTTGAATATGAGTTGGTTCTCCTATAAGTTTTTGAGCAGCTACCTCTAGTTCTTTCTGGATAGAAATACCATTTTCCTGAGTTTGCCAGCCAACAAAAGGAGTTCCATCATATTCAATTCTTAATAGCATACGGTTCATTTTAACTGTTACCATATTCCCAAATAATTTCTCCACTCTCAATCGTATATCCATTTAAAAAATCGGCGCTATTCATTGGCTTTTTACCAGCGGGTTGTAATTCATCGAGAAATAGAACTTTTTTATCTGATATAGCAATTCCCAATTTCTTTCGACCATCTAATATAACGGCAGTTCCGATAGGAAACTCTGGTCCCCTTTCTTTAATTTTTGCTTTACGAATTTTTATTCTATTTCCATTTCTTAAACGTAACCAACATCCAGGAATTGGACTGAAAGCTCTAATTTTATTACTTATTAGTTGTGCAGGTTGTCTAAGGTCTAGCTCAGTTTCTGATTTAGAAATCTTATTTGCATAGCAAACAGCAGATTCCTGCTGGATAATTGGATTTAGTTTATTTTTTTCTATTAGCTGAATTGTGTGAATTAAGCTTTCCGCAGTTAAGATCGCCAGCCTGTCATGTAATGTTTGAAAAGTATCAGAGTGGTTAATCTCTGTTGAAATTTGATGCAGCATAGGACCTGTATCAAGACCAGTCTGCATTTGCATTGTAGTTACCCCAGATTGTTTATCTCCAGCTTCAATGGCACGTTGAATTGGTGCGGCACCTCTCCATCTTGGTAGTAGTGAAGCGTGCCCGTTAATACATCCAAAACGAGGAATATTCAAAACGGCTTTTGATAGAATTAGTCCATAAGCGACTACAATTATTAAATCAGGTTTAGCTTGATTGAGCCTGGTTATTTCATTCTCTAATTTAAGTGACGGGGGGACATAACAGGTAATGTTATTGATTTTAGCATATTCAGCAACTGCCGTTGGTCTTACCTGCATTCCACGACCTGAAGGGCGTGGTGGCTGAGTGTAAACGGAAAGGACTTCATGATGTCGATGAAGGGCGTCTAAACTTTTGACTGCAAATATAGGACTTCCCATAAATATTATACGCATGAGGTTCACCAAATAAAATTAAAAAACTAAGTCTGGCGTGCCTCTTTTAGCACTTTTCGCCAAATTATATCTCGTTTTAATTTTGATATATGATCAATAAACAATATGCCATTAAGATGGTCAATTTCATGTTGTATACAAGCAGCAAGCAAACCCTCAGCTTTAATTTGCTGTTCTTTACCTTTTATATCAGTGAAACGTAACTTAATCCAATCTGGTCTTGAAACTTCTGCAGTATGACCTGGGATAGATAAGCAGCCTTCTTCAAGAGTTGAATTATCTTCTGATAATTCAATAACCTCTGGGTTTATCATCTGCCATAGTTCGCTTTTTTCATCATCCCGGCTACAATCCATTACAATCAGTCGTTTCAACTCACCAACTTGGGGCCCTGCAAGCCCAATTCCAGGCGCGTCATACATTGTTTCCGCCATATCATCTAGCAGTTGAAGAGTTTTATCTGTGATGTTTTCAACAGGCAACGCACTTTTGCGGAGCACAGGGTCTGGAACAAACTGAATTGGTTTAATAGCCATTATATTTTCTAATTTTATTTAGCTAGCAATCATGCTTGTGCTAAGGTTTTTTGAATTTTATACATAAATTGTTTTTATTATTTCACGGAGTTGTTAAAATTTAATAGCTACTGGTAGAACAAAGGTCAAGCGAGCTGAAATTACGGGCAAAATAAAAAGAAAAAATTATGCTTCCTTCAAACCTATATTTTGGTATTTTATTGATTTTAACAATCTGCCTTATCATTGCATTGTTATTAATGATTAGCAGAAAAAAATTATCTAATATACAATCTGATTCAGTGGCAGAATTGAAAGGCCAATTGTCACAGATGGTGCAGGCTTCAAGTCAGCAACAACAAAATATTACAAGCCAACTTTCTGAGCAATCTGCTAGAATGGAACAAACGCTCTCAAATTTTCGACAGCAACTAGGTCAATCACTCCAACAACAAACACAATCCACTCATGATAATCTTACCAAATTGTCTGAAAGATTAGCTGTAATTGATAGGGCGAATAGCCAAATTACTGAATTAACAGGACAAGTTACACAACTTCATAATATTTTAGCGAATAAAACTGAGCGTGGAGCTTTTGGTGAAGTGCAGCTAGAAAATTTAGTTAAAACAGTATTACCACCAAATTCCTATGCTTTTCAAGTTACGCTTCCAAATCAAAAAAGGGCTGATTGTATTTTAAAGTTGCCAAACCCGCCAGGTGATATTGTTATAGATTCTAAATTTCCACTCGATGCGTGGTATAATTTGCAGAATTCAGAAACAAAGGAACAACAAATAGCTGCCAGGAGACAGCTCGCTATTTCTGTTAGGGGTCATGTAAAAGATATTCAAGATAAATACATTATTGCAGGCAGTACGGCGGAATCAGCCTGTTTATTTTTGCCTTCAGAGGCAGTATACGCAGAATTACATGCCAATTTGCCAGACGTTATCGATGCCTCTTATAAAGCTAGGGTTTGGATAGTGTCACCTACAACAATGATGGCAACGCTCAATACAGTGAGGGCGGTTTTGCGCGATGCGAGGCTAAGAGAGCAAACGGCAATAATTCAGTCTGAAATGCTTAAATTAATTGAGGATGTATCAAGATTGGATGCAAGAGTAGAAAATTTAAATAGGCATTTTTCACAAGTACAAAAAGACATATCAGAAATTCAAACCTCTACTTCACGTATTTCAAAAAGAAGCTACAGGATTACAGAATTAGAGGTAACCGAAGACGAAAATATTTCTGTGGTAAATTCAGAAATTCAAACCGTGGCTAGGTCATCAAAAGAAACAGATGATGAAGCCTAATATCTCAAGCTTGTTAATTAACCAACAGGTGTTCTAGCTTTCATTGCTAGTGCAAGAGTACCATCATCCAGGTAATTTAGCTCACCGCCTACTGGCACGCCATGGGCAAGTCTTGAAATAATAATAGAAAATTCCTGAAGTCTTTCAGCAATATAGTGGGCGGTTGTCTGGCCCTCTACAGTTGCAGAGGTTGCAAGAATTATTTCGTTACTAGTATGTGTATCACACATCAAACTCACGTATTTAACCAATTTGTCAATTCCTAGCTCACTTGGACCCCGTCCATCCATAATATTCAAATTGCCTCCCAAAACAAAATATTTTCCTTGAAAAACACCTGACCTTTCCATTGCCCATAAATCAGATATATCCTCAACAACGCATAAACGGTTTTCGTCTCTTCGTGGGTCGTTGCAAATTGAACATCTATCGGATTCAGTTAGATTGTTGCATTGTACGCAGGGCTTATAATAATGAGCGACTTCATATAGGGCCCTCGAAAGTGGGAGCATGTCCTTTTCTTTATTTTTAATAAGAGAGAGGGCAGCTCTCTGGGCAGAGCGAGGCCCGAGTCCTGGCAACTTACTAAGCCTTTTAATTAGATTCTTTAGGTTATCTTCTGCCATATTAAAATGGAAGTTTCATACCAGGTGGTAAGGGGAGCCCCCCAGTTAACTTACTCATTTCTGAGGTTAAAACCTTGTCTGCTTCATCTTTAGCGTTATTTACTGCTAGCTGTATTAAATCCTCTAACGTCTCTATATCTTTTGGATTTACAACATCTTCCGTGATGGAGACTGAAATAACTCTTCCTTTTCCTGTAATTGTTACTGAAACTGCACCTCCTCCGGAAGTTGCCGAGAAATGACGGTTTGCTATTTCATTCTGCATTTTTTCTATCTGAGATTGCATTTCTTGCACTTTTTTCATCATTCCACCCAGATTGCGCATTTTACATTTCCTCCTGTCTGTTTCCAGGTTTTTGTAAACCAGACTGTTCCAAATTAGTAATAAAATTTGACTTTTCCATAGATGATGATGAGGAAAGACTTTCTGATTGAGTTGGCTCAACAACATCTATAACCTTTGCGCCTGGAAATGCTTTTGACACCTCTTGTGCCACAGGATGTTTAGATGCTAGATACAATTGTTTTTCCCTTACTTGTTTATCTTCCTCTTGAAGGGTAGGGTTGCCAGATTTATCGCTGATAGAAATCTGCCAATTTTTATCCGTAGTAGCGTTCAAAAATTGCATAATTTTACCAGGCAGATCTTCTGATGCTCCCTCCACTAATTGAATTTCTAGGCTAGAACTATTAAAATTAACTAATTTAACGTAATTACGGATATCAGCGGCAAGAATAAGAGCCCCTTTTTTTTCGCAATATTCTGCAATATCGCGCAGATTTGTTAATGGTGAATTGTTTTCTTTATCTAGAGGTTTAACAAACTGTTCGTGCTCGGCACCTATTTTCTCAGATTGGCTTTGTTCGCTTACAATCTTTTTAATATTGGATTCCTCTTGATTCGACACATCAGAATTATTTGATTGGTTAACTGTTTTGTCATCATCCCTCAAAAAAGAAAGAGGTTCACTATTTTTGTCTGGCTCTCGCGCTGTTTGCATGGGCGCTTTGGGAAGTTTTTCTAAAATTTCAGAAGGGGTAGGCATTGGAGATGTATGAGCTAGTCTGATAATCAACATTTCTGCAGATGCTTCTGGTCTAGGAGCAAATTTTATTTCCTGATAACCCTTAAGTAATATTTGCCAACATCTTGCTAGTTGTGGGATGCCTAATTTTGCAAGAATTGAAAGTTTTTCACGTGCAGAGTCACTGATATCCGGTAAATCAGAGTTGCTTGCAATAAGTGACGCCTGATGAGTAAAATCCATCAAGTCAGATATAATTTGCTCTGGTTCAGCACCTATATCAACAGCCTTTTTTAAGGATGATAGTGCTATTTGAATATCTCCTTCAAGGCAACTTTGCAGTAAATCCAACAAAGCATTTGAATTGGCGTGGCCAAGCATATTTTCAATTACAGATGTAGTGATATTATTTGCTCCAAGCGCACAGGCCTGGTCGAGTAGGGATAAACAGTCACGAACAGATCCTTCGGCAGCATATGCTATAAGGCGGATGGCTTCTGGCTCTGTTTGTATATTTTCAGCAGTAGCGATATTTGATAGGTGTGTAATTAGTAAATCCATAGGCACGCGTCTCAGGTCAAATCTCTGACAACGCGATAAAATTGTTATAGGAACCTTACGAATTTCAGTAGTAGCAAAGATAAATTTTACTGTGTCTGGCGGTTCTTCTAATGTTTTCAACAAGGCATTAAATGCATTTTTTGACAGCATATGCACTTCGTCTATTATATAGATTTTATATCTTGCAGAAACAGGACGGTAGACGCTACTGTCAATGATTTCACGAATATCATCTACCCCGGTATTTGAGGCAGCATCCATTTCTAGGACGTCTATATGGTTGCCCATTTGAATCGCTTTGCATGGTTCGCATTGATTACAAGGGTTAATGTTTGGCTTTGCAGTGCTGTCAGGCCCGATACAGTTTAGACCTTTAGCTAATATTCTTGCTGTAGTTGTTTTACCAACTCCACGAACACCGGTTAAAATAAAGGCATGTGCTAGCCTATTTAATTCTATAGCGTTAGTAAGTGTTTGAACTAACGCTTCTTGACCTATTAACGAATCGAAATTATCTGGACGATATTTTCGTGCTAAAACCCTATATATGGAAGAGTTTCTTTGTTCCATGAATGTTTACTCTCAACAATGCTAACTCTATAATTTATTGAAAATAATTTTCCTTACTTAAATGCTATCCTCTCGGAAATCTTCAATTATTTAATGTTGAAACTAACTTAGTAAAGAGTATTTCAACGTATATAGCTATAGGTAAAGCGAAAGGTTGAACAACCCAATTATAAACTACGCTGGCTGCTTCCTTTCGGACCTGACCTGGTGTGCAGAGCAAACCGTCTATTCAACCTTTCATAGCAGAATATGGAACATAGCATTACAACAAACAAGCTTTTTTAGAGTCAGAAGATAATTATTTCTTATTTGATATTTTGCCGATATGGGCTTGAAGGATAACAGCCAAGAACACGAACTGCATCAGGGAGGCAGTAAAATTTTAATTCCTCTAAGGCAAGTTGCATATTCTCTTGTTCTATATGTCCTTCGCAATCCACATAAAACTGTACAGCTTGCATTTGATTACCATACATATAAGATTCGATTTTCGTTAAATTTATTCCGTTAGTTGCAAATCCACCGAGTGCTTTATAGAGCGCCGCTGGCACGGATCGAAGAGAAAAGACGAATGTACAATGTGTGTTATCAAACTTAGTATCAGGAATCTTAATATGTTTTTGCATAATTAGGAACCTAGTTGTATTAAGTGTCATATCTGTAATTTCATCCATTAATATCTCTAGGCCGTAAATATCAGCTGCTAATTTTGAAGCTATCGCAGCTTTAGATGGTTCATTCCAACTTGAAACATCACGCGCCGCACCTGCTGTGTCTGAATGAATAACAGGCTCTATACCAAGTCTTTCAAGTGTTTTTCTGCATTGTGCTAAACCCTGCTCGTGGCTATGCACCTCTTTAATATGAGATATTTTAGTTCCTTTAATACCAAGTAAATGGTGTTTTACAGGTTGAAAATGTTCTGCAATGATATGTAATCCAGATTCAGGTAACATATGGTGAATATCAGCAACTCGGCCAGCCGTTGAGTTTTCAACTGGCACCATAGCGTAAGAGCATTCACCATTTTGTACAGCTCTTAACATTCCAGAAAAACTATCATAAGCTACAGGCTCCCAGTCGGGGCAAAATGCCTGGCAGGAAAGATGAGAGTATGCACCTGGAACACCCTGAAATGCTATCTTCTGTAAATTACTCATTATTACCTCTTTTTAAATGGCCACTAATTTTTTTCGAATTTCTATCAAATCCTGTGGAGTATCAATTCCAGCAGCAGGTTTATCGACTCTCCCTGCTCCAATGGTCATACCTAGCTCAAGAGCCCGGAGCTGTTCTAACTTTTCAGTCTGTTCTAAGTCTGATGGAGAACTTTCAACAAATCTTTTTAGCGCATCTCGTTTCCATCCATATACCCCGATGTGATGCCAAAATATATCACTACCAAATGGAATTGGCGCCCTACTAAAATAATGTGCCCTACCTATTGTAAAGTCTGAATTAGAATATTCGGACTTCCAACTCATTACAGCTTTCACCACCTGTGGTGCATTAATTTCATCTTTTTTACATGGCGCTACTAATGTGCATAAATCAAACTTATCTTGACACAGCATATTTGCTAACAGCGTGAGATAGTTTATTGGAATATCTGGGAGGTCACCCTGTAAATTTATTATGCGTCGATATGTCTCATCTGGGTCGAATTCACATAAAGCTTCAAAAATTCTATCTGAGCCAGATGGCAGATTACTGTCAGTTAATAAGGCGGTTCCTCCTTCTTTTTGGATAGCTTTAAGGATACTATCATCATCACATGCAACCAAAACGGGTCCTAAATTGGCGGCCACAGCTCGTTTCCAGACATGAATAATCATTGGCTCGCCTGCAATAATTTTCATAGGCTTATTAGGCAAACGGATAGAATTCATTCGAGCAGGAATAACAGTAATGAATTTATTTTTGTTAGGCATATCGTTTTTTTTCATAATTCGGTGTATCCAGCAAAAGAATTCAGCAATTGTCAACTCTCTAGGGCTTGAGAGAGATGATAGTTTAGGGTATCACAAAGTGTAAAATATAAAACAAAATTGGTGTTTATTTTCAAGTAGGCTCTTGAGTGTTTAATAGATATAATTGTGATATTGGGGGTTTCGCATGGATAATCTAAAGACGAATAAAATTCTGGCGGCATTTTTGCTAGCAGGTCTTTTGGCAATGGGTGGCGGAAAAATTGCGGAAATATTAGTTCCACATGAAGAGCTAGCTGAAAATGCTTATCCTATAGAGGTAAAACAAGTGTCGACCGAAGGTAACAGTGCAGCACCTACTGACCAGGGTCCAGAGCCGATTTTAGCTTTACTTTCCTCAGCAGATATTCAAGCAGGGATGAAGTTAGCAAAAAAATGCACAGCTTGTCATGAATTTAGCGAGGATGGAAAGAATAAAACGGGTCCGATGTTATGGAATATTGTAGATGCAGGCAAAGGTGAGAAGGACGGTTTTCAGTACTCTGACGCTTTGGTTGGTATGGGAGGCCAATGGGATTATGAATCTTTAAATGCTTTTTTGTATAAGCCAAAGGCTTATATAAAAGGAACAAAAATGAATTTTGCTGGTTTGAAGAAACCATCTGATAGGGCTAATATGATCGCATATTTAAGAAGTCTGTCTGCTTCACCCGTTGCATTACCGTCTCAAGAGCAAATAGATGCAGAAAAATAATCGCAGAAACTCTGAGTTTAGTTGAATATTGAAAAAATGAAGTGGAAAAAATAAATTAAATACCCACTTGAACAGTTAGATTTAAATATAGAAAAGTTAGCTAGCTTCCTAGAAGAAGTCTCTGCTTCAATAAGACCAATAGCCATAAAATACTTTCGCAATATCAATAAAGTTGATATCAAATTTGATAATTCGCCAGTTACAATTGCTGATAAGCTAATTGAAGAAAAAATAAGAGAACTATTAAATTTAGAATTCCCATCTCATCCTATCTTTGGGGAGGAGTATGGAGGCAGTCTAGATAAAAAAATAGGTTGGTGTATTGACCCAATCGACGGCACTAGAGCCTTCATAGCGGGAAAACCTATATTCGGGACGCTTATTGCTTTATGCAGCAATGAAAAACCTATTATAGGTTCAATTGATATGCCTTGTTTGGATGAGCTTTACATTGGTTTTTTTGATGAGGTTCAAAATTTATCTTCTGTGAAGATGAATGGAAAATTTATTTCCGCATCAAAAAAAAATGATTTATCAGATGCGCTTATTGCCACATCCTCTCCAAATGCCTTTTCTAAAGAAGGCTTCCAAAAATTTCAGAAAATTTCAGAAAAATGTAAAGATACCTATTATGGAGGTGATTGTCATAACTATGCGTTACTTGCCTCTGGTCACATAGACATAGTAATGGAGCATAAATTATCTTCGTATGATATGATGGCTTTAGTACCAATCCTACTTGCATCAGGCGCTATGGTTACAGACTGGTCTGGTCAGCCGATTAAAACTCAGAATGCCGGAGAGATACTAGCGGCTTCTACCCCCGAACTTCATGCGAGCGCACTTTCATTGCTGTAGTTAAAAAGTTTAGGAATGTTGGGTAATGACATTAATTGCTTTCCATGACGGCGTAAATAACTCCAGTCTAGTTGAATGGAGATATTGGGCTAGTAAGCTCAACAAAAAGGTTTCCTTTGTATCACTAATCGAAAAGCAGGCAGATAAAGCAGAAATTGCTCTTGTTTGGAATCCCCCAGAGGGAAGGTTAGCAGAATTAACAAACTTAAAATTAATCTGCTCACTTGGTCAGGGTGTAGATCATTTGTGGAAAGATCGGCACATACCTTTATCTATTCCAATTATTAGATTAGTAGATGCTAATATGTCTCATGCTTTGAGCCAGTGGGTAATGGCAGTTCTTCTTGATTTTTTAAGGGATGGCTCGTTTTATCGCCAGAATAGAGAAAAACGCGAATTTAATAAATTACCCCAACGCAGTACTTATGCAACGAAAACGGCCGTCTACGGCATTGGAGCCATTGGTTCAGTTGTTGCCAATAAATTAAGAAATTTTGATTTTGAAGTAACTGGTTGGGCACAGACGAGGAAGCCACATCTTTTGTTCAAACAGGAAATTGGAACAGAAGGTTTTCAAAATTTACTTTCGAATAATCTCATTCATATTTGTTTGTTGCCTCTGACTTTAAGTACAAAGAAATTATTTAATCAAGAGGCATTTATGAAAATGCCTAAGGGTGCATATTTTATAAATGCTGGGAGAGGTGAGCAGGTGGATGAGATAGCTCTGCTGAACGCTGTGCACATCGAACATTTATCTGGAGCTGCGCTCGATGTTTTTTGTGAAGAGCCTTTGCCAGTATCTCATCCATTTTGGGAGGAGAAAAAAATATCAATATGGCCGCATGTAGCAGCACAAACGAATCCAGAAACTGCAGTGGAACAAGTTATAGAGGCAATTCATGCAATAAAGTCTGGTCGTGTACCAGAAAATATTGTTGATCCTGTTCGTCAATATTAGTAATTTTTAATAATTATGTTAGCATTGAAATCTATCCCTTTTCTAAAAAATTAGTCAGAAATCTATTTATTTGGTGCTAGAAATGCGTAACATAATATATATGCTTAGAGTTTAAAATAGTGAGGATATATTATGGCACTCTCTGATAGAATTCCCTACCAAGCCATTGTGGATAGACCAAAATTAAAATTGCCAAATGGAAAAAGAATGGCAGTTTGGGTGTGTGTTAACATAGAAGAGTGGAGAATAGAAGGACCTATGCCTCGCATGGTGCTATCTCCTCCGATGGGTCAGCCATTGCTCCCCGATGTACCAAATTGGTCTTGGCACGAATATGGAATGCGTGCAGGCGTTTGGCGACAATTTAAAGCCCTTACGGACAGAAATATTAGAGCTACGGTTGCAATTAATGGAAATGTTTGTAATTCATATCCTCGAGTGGCAAGCTTTGCAAAAGAAGCAGGGTGGGAATTTATGGGCCACGGTTTTTTGCAAGGCCCCACGCACAGACTTACCTACCAAAAAGAGACTATCCAGCGTGCTGTGGACTCAATAGCAAATTTTGTTGGTGAACAGCCGCGCTCCTGGGAAAGCCCTGGTTTAACGGAAACAGAAGAAACACTTGACTTCTTGCGAGCCGCTGGAATTGAGTATGTTGCTGATTGGGTAATTGATGACCTTCCACAGGAAATAGCAACTCCTTTTGGCACCATCACTACAGTTCCTTATTCGGTTGAGACAAACGATATTACTATATACGCGTTGCAACAGCATAAATCAGATGAATTTTTAAATAGAGGGAAGGGACAATTTGATAGGCTTTATGAAGAAGCTGAACATAATGCAAGAATTATGGTGATATCTGTACACCCTTATATTACAGGTGTACCACACAGAATTAAATATCTTGAAGCCTTATTGGATTATGTGATGGAACATGACGAAGCAGTTTTCATGACAGCATCTGAAATCGGTGACTGGTATACAGGTGAAATGGCTAAATTAAAAGATTAAATAATTCAGTAGTCTGATAAAAAATAGTCGCTTTGATCAAGCGTGATATCTGGTAATATTATATCTGAAATATCTTCAATATTAAAAGCTTTGATGGTCATTGATATGAGTGTGTAATACCCACATATTGCTGTTAAATCAATTACACCTGCGGTTCCAAGGCTTGAAATAGCATTTTCATAATTATTGTCTGAAACAAGTTTATCTCGATGTAATTCGGCACAGTAGTCAAAAACAGCCTGCATGGAAGAGTCAGTAAAATGTGGCCTTTTTGCATACGAAATAGCATTTATTATATCGTCTGCTATTTTTGCCTTCCTTGCGGAAGGCACATGATGTACCCATTCAAATTGCGCAGACCAATAGCGGGCTGTCACTAAGATAGCTAATTCTGATAATCGTGGTGGAAGACAGCTATCAAAACGTGCGTATTGACCAAGCGCTTGTGCGTGTTCGGCTAATTCTGGATTTCGCATCCAAATGCGCAAAGGACCAGCGACACGCCCCCTTGGACCGTTTTCAATAGTTTTATAAACCTCTGCCTGCTTTTCCGAAAAGGTGCTTAAATCAAGTTCAGGTAATCTTGGCTGTTTCATAATAATCTGAACTCTCTTTAATTTGAATGAGGGTTAGAAATGGTATCAATTTTCCCTTTAAAGAAAATGAGTGCATCCAAATCTGTTTGCTTAAAATCTAATACTTCACCTACGATTATAATATGATCACCACCTTCATAAAGAGCCCATTTTTTGCAAGAAAAATAGGCCAAATTACCATCAATAACAGGCATGCCGTTTGCGTCTTCATTATAGGATACATTCTCAAATTTGTTTTCAATAGGCTTTGCAAATTGCCAAGCTATATTTTCTTGTTCTGCACATAGCACATTAATTACAAAGTGGTTGCTTCTCTCAAATAAAGGCCTGCTTGCCTGCTCCTTTCCAATTGAAAAAAGGCATAAAGGTGGGTCAAGGCTAAGGGAGGAAAACGAGCTCACGGTAATACCCGTTGGGTTTTGTTTCTCATCTTTAAGAGAAACGATTGTTACTCCTGAAGGGAAACAACCAAAAGCATTTCGTAATTGTCTAGTATCAAATTGTGTCATTCAGTTCTCTTTTGCGTAACATTAATTATGTTATCTTTGCTGGTTTGCATAATCTAAGGCTATAGTTTGATGAGTCCATAAATTATCAATAATTTATATCTGTTATGTTGTATTAAACGCTTTTGAATAGCATAGCAATCAAGTTGCGAAGCAGAAGTCAGCTTCATCTTTGATGGCAGTGTAATAAACTCCCCTAAATAAAAAAACTATATAAAAAATTTTTTATCTTTATGTTTCCAATTAGTTTAACAAATTAGTATAATTTTATGTGTTATTAAACAAGGAGTTTAAACTATGTTACTCGGATTAATAGGCGTTGGTAAGATGGGGCGTGCAATTTGTGAGCGTCTTATGGAAACAGGTAACGAGCTTATAGTTTGGAACCGCTCTTTAGAAAAAATATCTGACCTAAAAGGTGTTACAGTTGCCTCTAATCCTGCAGAAGTCGCATCATCTGCAGATATAATTATTTCCATTTTAGCAAATGATAATGCGACTCAGGCAGCTTATTTTGATGAGGGTGGTTTAACCAGCATATCACTTCACGGAAAATTGATAATTGAAATATGTACAACTTCACCAGAACGTGCTGTTGAGCTTGAAAATTCGGTTAAAGAAAAAGGTGGGCAATTTGTTGAAGCCCCAGTGGGAGGCACTGTCAAGCCTGCAAGAGAGGGAACGCTATTAGGGCTGGTGGCAGGGGACAAGGATGCATTTGACCGTGCTGAACCTATTTTAAAGCAAATCACCAGAAGAATAGAGTATCTTGGTGATACTGGTGCTGCTGCCGCTATGAAACTAGCAATTAATTTACCTTTGATGGTCTACTGGGGGGCTTTAGGAGAAGCTGTAGCGATGGCAACAAAAAAAGATATTCCCGCAGAACAGGCTATGAGCATATTGGTAGATAGTTCAGGGGCCATTGGAGCAGCAAAAGTAAGATGCCAGCCAATATTAGAAATGATTGAAGAAGGCCAGTCAGCAGCCTCAAACTTTACGATGTTTAACGCGATTAAAGATATGAAACTAATGGTTGGCACTGCTCAATCAATGGGTTTTGAGAGCCCTATTATTGATGCGGCACGTAAAACTGCTGAAGATGCAGCAGAAGATGGTTGGGCAGTCCATGATGCCTCTTTGCTAGCCGCTTGGCGTAGCAGTAAATTTTAGGAAAGGATTTTAAATGTTATCAGTAGCACTTGTCGGGTTTGGTTGGTGGGGTCGAACCATAGCCTCAAGACTAAAAGAAAATAGTTTGTTTGAATTAGTGTGTGTCGTTGAACCAAATTCAGATGTACATAGCGACATTAAAGAGATGGGGTTAAAACCTATTTTAGATTTTGACGAAGCTGTAAAAATGAAAAATGTGAGCGCCCTTATTCTTACATCGCCAAATGATTTTCATGACTCACAAATTGCGCAATGCGTCGCGGAAGGAAAACATGTTTTTTGCGAAAAGCCGCTTTCACTTACGTTTGAGGGTGCTCGAAATAGTGTAAAAGCGTGTGAAAAGGCAGGGCTTGTCTTGGGAATTGGACATGAGCGCAGATTTGAACCAGCTGTTATGGAAATTAAACGTCTTCTAGATGAAAATGCATTTGGAAACATAATGCATGCTGAATTAGCATTTAGCCATGATAAATTAATCCATCTTCCACCTGGAAGCTGGAGAACAACAAAAGAATTTGCCCCAGCTGCTGGCATGACACAGATGGGCATTCATCTTACGGATATTTTAATTTGGTATTTTGGAAAAGTGAAATCAGTTTATGCCAATACCTCAAGTCGCTCTCTTGGATGGGAGACCGGCGATGTTGTGGTTGTTCAGCTATTATTCGAAGCTGGCATGACAGCAAATATACAGGCTATTCTTCATACTCCTCATTTCCTTAGAACACATATTTTTGGGTCAAAGATGTGGGCAGAAGTTAGAAATAGTACCCATCCTGATGAAACCTCAGGTGTAGCAGATTTACAGGTTTATCATTCTCTGGAAGATACAAATACAACTCGTTATGATTGGTCGGATTCTGTATCAGCTAATCTTGAGAATTGGGCTTCAGCAATTACTAATGGCACAGAATATTTAAATAAAAATTTTGAAATGATGCATAATATAGAAGTTTTAAATGCGATTATCAAATCTGCTGAAAAAGGGGAGGTTGTAGAGTTATAATAAGTAAAAAAGGAATTAAACAAAAAACTGATATATTTGTTTGATGCCGATTAAAAGCATCATAACAAAAAGCATTTTTTTAAATAATTCTGACCCAATATAAGGGCGTAGTAGGGAGCCTAATTTGAATCCTACTACGCTAAACAAAATAGCTCCTATACTGAGAACAGCTGAATTTGAATTTAGCATATTATTGTTGATAAGACCAATGCTAAGGCCCAACCCACCTACCAAAAAAATATACCCAACGGCACCAACAAATTCATCCCTGTCTATATCTAATGAGGCAAAATAAATAATAGCAGTAGATTGAATGCCAGTCATTCCGCTCAGAAGTCCAGAACTAGCTCCGGCGAAGATCTGCCAAATGGGTTGGGTGTTGATTGGAAGTGTGAAATTGAACAAACTGTAAATTGCAAATAATGCAAGAGCAAAACCAATTATAGCAGTGATGAGATCCACCGATATTTGGGTTAGTATTTGACTAGATAAGAAACTAGCTAACATCATAAAAATTGCCATATACCTATATTTATAAATGATGTGTTTCCATTTTTTTTCGGAAAAAAGCTGCTGGATATTAGTTACAACAATTGGCAATGCAATCACTGTTATGGCTGTAATGGGAGTAATGAATAAAGGTAGTGTTGCCATGGCAACAACAGGAAAACCAATTCCAAATATTCCCTTTACACTTCCAGAAAGCACTAAGGCAAACATTATTGAGGCTATAGTCAAGTAACCATATGGTTCAAAAATCATTTAACTAATTTTTGCCTATAAACTTCGTAAACTGCGCCGGTATCATATGTAGCTGGAACATTTTCTTTAGCTATGTCATATAGTTTTTGGGTAGCATCAAAAAGTGGTGTAGAGCAATTATTACTCTTTATATCTTCACTTATTACAGATATATCTTTATACGCAATTGGCATATTAGCTGTGGCTGGTTCGTAAGCATGATCTATCATTAGTGGCATACGCAAATCGGACATTTTTGACTGCCCAGCTCCGTTTGATAGTAATTTAAATATCATTTTGGGATCTAGGCCAAGTGAGACCCCGTAATTTAAACTTTCTGCAGCGGCACAATTATGGACATAGACAGCATGGTTTGCTACAAATTTTAACTTTGATCCATTTCCAAATGGACCAGCATAAATTACTTTTTTCGTAAAATGCTCAAGTAGGGGAGCTATTTTTAAATAGCTATTTTCAGGACCGCTCGCCATCATAACAAGGTCCGCGACCGCGGCTTGAGCACCAGTTCCGCTTACTGGACAATCAAGTAAGACTGCACCACAGTTATCCAAGTCATTTTTTGCTGCTTGCTTTGTATCAAGAGTAAAAGTGCCTGTTTCAAGAACAACCTGACCTGGTTTCAGTATTTTACAAAGTTTATTAATTGAATCAGCAAGAATCTGAGTGCTTGCTATTGATAATATAATCATCTCACAGTCACGCAACCAGTCTCCATAATCAGATTGCGGAGTTCCACCAGCCTCTGTTAGCATTTTTTGTGCTGATGGGTCTGGATCAAATCCATGAACAGCGATTCCGCCAGCCAATAAGTTACGCGCATAAGCTCCACCCATTGCACCAAGCCCTATTATTCCTACACTCATGATTACTCCGTTTTTTAATTTGAGGTTGATGTTTAATTTATCTATTAAAACCCTGATCGAGAATATTATTATTTTCACATTTATCGATAATTGGCTAGAGTGTTTATAGTAAAATAATTAAGGGAAGGAGCATCATGAAACTCGCAACTATATCTGATAATGGTAAAATTAAAGCAGGAATGATAGTGGGAGAAGAGTTTGTCTGCTGTGATGAAAGCAAAAATGCAACTACAGCTGTTTTAGCTATGATAAGTTCTGGTAATATATCTGAATGGCAAGCAATGTTAGAGATTGCTCCCAGGAAAAAACTAAGTGAAATAAAAATATTGGCGCCAATACCTTACTTGTTGCGAGATATGATTTGCGTAGGTAAAAATTATTATGCTCATGCCAAGGAGTTTTTTGATTCAGGTTTTGATGCAACCCAGAAAGAGACTATTCCATCAGAGCCCATAATTTTCACTAAGGCTATGACATCCCTAATTGGTCCAGATGATGCTATTGACACTTCAATAGACCCAACTGGTTCAGTTGATTATGAGGGAGAGCTTGGTGTGGTAATTAGTAAGACCGCTCGTCGTGTCGCTAAAGACGATTGGCAGGATTATGTTTTTGGATATGTTATAATTAATGATGTAACTTCACGAGAATTACAAAAAAAACATAATCAATGGACAATAGGTAAAGGTCTGGACACATTTGGGCCGATGGGACCTTATATAGTTACCAAAGATGAAATCGACGATCTGCCATCTATGCAGATCCAGACACTTGTAAATGATGAGATCCGGCAGCAGGCAGAAGTCCGGGACCTAATTTTTGATATACCAACATTAATTGAAACATTAACTCTAACAGGAACGTTGCTTGCAGGTGATGTAATTGCAACTGGAACGCCAGTTGGAGTGGGTATAGGTTTTTCACCACCAAAGTTTCTAAAATCAGGGGATAAGGTTACCATCAATGTTACTGGATTAGGTTCTCTAACAAATCCAGTGATTTAATAATTGATAAAAAGATTAAGTTACTATCATAAAAAAAGGGCGCCTTAGTGTAAACTAAGACGCCCTAATATTTTAATTATAGGAATTAGCCGTTTTTAGCCATCCATGCATCAGCAGCTGCTTCAACTGCTGCACGGTCAAAGTTGTTTGCACAACCTTCAAACACGTGTGAAAGATAATCATTAGTGTTGTAATCTTCATCAACAGCGCCAATCATCTTCATATCATTGTTAACAGTCAACCATGCTGACTCTGCAACTAAGCCATAGGATGTATCACCTGCTGGTGGCAATTGAAGCTTTGCAACTGCTTTAAGGTATGAATTACCTACTTCTTCAACTTCCCACTGATGAGGAGCGCCATCTTTTGCTTTTGACATAGCTGCAATAATATCCAAGTTGTACTGACCAACGTGAACACCCATTGAGTATGCTTTTAAGAAACGACAATATTTGTCATAGTTATCCATCATAGTTGCACCATTTACAGCATATGTATTCGCAGGAGCGACTTTTGCAGATGGAGGTGTGATATCTCTAACCACAACACCTTTTGTTGCAAGTGCGGCCAAGTCAGAAATTGAACCAGCAAATGCAGCAGCTGTTCCTTTTAGGAACACGTTTGCTAATGTTGGGCCGGCGTCACCAACAACAACAGTGCTTACACCATCAATGTTTGAACCAGCGTGTGCCATTGCAACTTTTAGAGATGCAAGGTCACGGTCAGATGCTAGACCAACAGTCTTACCCTTAAGTTCTGTTACGCTCTGAAGTGGGCTATCGTCACTTACATAAACACCCTCTGGTGCTGAACTGTGAACTGAATATACAGTCTTTAGACCCATATTAGCGGATGCACCTTGGAAAACTTGCGGTCCATCAAGCATTGCAAAATCAGCTTGTCCATTTAAAAGAAAAGCCTGATAAGGTACAGTTGTGTCACCATCTAGATAAGTTGGGTCTACTCCCATTTCCTCATAAAAGCCTAGCTGAGCACTAATGTGTGATGGCCAGAAAATCATTGAAGGATATGATGGTTGTATAATAGTGATTTTATCTAAATGTCCACCAGCCATAGCTGACATGGGCGATATTACAGCAACAGCTAATGCGGTTGCCAATATTTTTTTAAGCATATTTCTCTCCCTTTACGCTCAATTACAAAGCCTTAAAATAAGGCTTCCCCTTATAATGGCTAATCATTAGACGATAGTTTTCTTTGCTTCTTTCTGGAAACACGCTCTAATCCTTTGGTATCTCTCCAAAAAACAATACGTCTATCCAAGACTTCTGCAATAGTGAAAACTAAAAGTCCCATGATTGCCATCGTAACTAATGAAGCAAATGAACCAGCCATATCTAACCGGAATGCAAATCGCTGCATTAGAATTCCAACACCCTCTGTAGCTGACCCAAATTGTGCTACGATAGTTCCAAGTAATGCTGTGGTAATTGCAAGTTTAAGCCCAGCAAAAATTTCTGGAAGGGCGTTTGGAAGCTGTTGCTTCCAAAAATATTGTGAATGAGTTGCGCCAATTGTTTGAAATAATTCAATAGCCTCATCATTTTTTTTCAATAAACCAGTCAATGTATTAATAAAAGGTGGAAAAAAACAAACTAATGTTGCTAAAGCAATTTTTGACTCCCATCCAAATCCAAACCAGGCAATTATTAAAGGCAGGACAGCAATGCCTGGGGTAACATTAAATACAACCGCATATGGTGCTATATATCTTCTAAATGTCTCATTAAAAGCCGCTAAAACAGCAAGGGTATTTCCTATAATTATTCCATAACAAAAGCCAATTGACATCTGTGCCAATGTTGCAAAAAAGTGCCAATAAATAGTACCCTGTTCTATAACTTCAAATTTGAAAAATAAATTATAGAGCTTATCACCAATTTTGGAGGGTCGTGGCAAGAATAATTCATTTAGCCCGCCATAACGTGCGTATGCTTCCCATAATCCCAATACAATGACAAAGCTAAGGGAGTATTTTAAAAACGATATTATAAAGTTCATTGTTTTCATGATACAATACCTGCTTTCTTTCTTCTTTTTTCACTTTCTTTAAGCAGGAGAAGATCATTTTTCCAAAAAATCAGACGATAATCCAAAAAATCCATTATCTTAAATAAAATGAAACCAAAGATAGTTACTGAAAGAAGTGCTGCGAAGGCATAATCCATGGTTATCATTATGACATATTGAGAGATTAAAACTCCCATGCCTTCACTGGCTTGAATAAATTCTGCAACTAATGCTCCCCCAAAAGCAGAGGCAGTTGCAAGCTTCCAACCAGCAGAAATCAATTCCATAGCAGATGCGAATCTTAGCTTCCAGAACGTTTGGAATCGTGAAGCGCCCAAAGAACGAAACATTTCTTCGGCTTCTTCATCTATCTCCATAAGTCCCTGGAAGGTATTTACAAAGGGGCCGAAAAAGGCAACTAGGGCAGCTAAGGCTACAGCAGCCCATAAACCAAATCCCAATAGAGCTACAAAAATAGGGCCAACAGCAATTCTAGGTGTAGCCTCCATAAGAATAATCCATGGCTTGATGTATTTCCTAAATGTTAAACTTAACGTTGCTGATATTGCGAGTCCCATCCCAATCGCCGTTCCTATACTTGCTCCAAGGAGAGCTTTTTGAAACGTAGATATGAGGTGTTTCCAAACTGTTTGGTCAATGATAAAAATATCAATCATTGCTAGTACTATATTAGTAGGCCTAGGCGCTATCATGTCCGCTTGAATTTGGTCTTCAAATCCATAAAGATTAACCATTTCCCACAAAAGAATAAGACCTGCGAAAATTAGCAAATGAAATGGAAGCGTTTTAAAAATACTAATATGTTTAGTCTGATCTGTTGTTGAATATGACATCTTTTAATGTCCTCCGAGTGTATCTCTGACTTCTTCAACAATGATATTAAACTCACGGCTGGTCTGTATGGAGATATCTCTTGGTCGGTCAAATTCTACATCAATAATTTTTGCAATTCTTCCTGGCCGGGGTGTCATAACTAATACTCGATCAGCTAGAAAAATTGCTTCTTGAATATTGTGTGTGACAAATAGGGTTGTTGCTTTTAATTCACCAACAATACGCTCTAGCTCAATATTTAGACGCTCCCTAGTGAATTCGTCTAGCGCTCCAAAGGGCTCGTCCATCAACATAATATTTGCGCCAGTTTGGATAAGTCGTGCTAGTGCGACTCGTTGCTGCATTCCACCGGACAATTGTTTTGGAAAGTGAAATTCAAAGCCTTTCAGGCCTACCAAATCTAGTGACGCCATCGCTTTATTTTTATCGTCTTGTGTGATTCGGTGTTGTATTTCTGATGGAAGAAGAACGTTTTCAATAGCGGTTCTCCAATCAAGCAGCACAGCTTTCTGAAACATCATTCCAATATCTGTTCGTGGTTTTGTCACAACCTCATTATTAACTGTTAAATCACCACTAGTTTTTTCGATTAATCCTGCCACTAAACGAAGAAGTGTAGATTTTCCGCATCCGCTGGGGCCTACGAGAGAGATGAATTCGCCTGCTTTAATGTTGAAGTCAGCTCCTTCAAGTGCGGTAACTGTTTCACCGAAAATTTTTGTTACGTTTTTTCCTTCTATAACAGTTTGGCCAAATGATGATTTCTTCGCTTTTTTCTTAGCTGTAGCAGCCATATTTTCCCCCTTAAAGACTTATCTTAGGTTTGTACAACCAAGATTATCGATAAAAAAGTGTAGCACTGCATTCCAGCAGATCAACAATAAAATGGAATATTTTTAAAAAAAGTAACTAGGTTTTTATTTTTACAGGAAATAAAGAAATAGTGTTTTAGTTGGATATGGTTATTATATATCGTAATATTATCAAAAATGGTCCTTTAAACTCATAACTAATACCGGTATGAATTTCTTACATTAAAGTTTTCAAAAAAATTCTCATGTCATTATCTTCTTTTTATTCTTCTAATGCACTTCTAAATATTCTATCCATTGGCCTAGATAACGCACCAGATGAAACCTTCATTCGATTTTTAGAAAATGATTCTCAGATAACAAGGCAGGCATTTTTTTCTGCGTGCGAGCGTTATTGTGCATTTTTTTTGGAAATTGGAATCAAACCTGGTGATAGGATAGTAGTCCAATCACAAAAAACTACAGACAGTCTATGCTTGTATATTTCTGCGATAATGGCTGGTGGTATATACATACCATTGAACCCCGATTTTACGGACGCAGAGGTATCTTATTATTTAAATGACTCTAAACCTACTATATTTATTTGCATGCCAGAACGAGCAGAGTCATTGATAAAAATTGCGAGCGAATCAAATGTACCGTTTACTTATACGATTGGAACAAAAGATACAGGCACATTTTATGAAGAAATTTATTTAAGAGATGCCAAATTCACAGAAGCTGTCCCCAGAAAAGAGGAGGATATTGCAGCAATTTTGTATACTTCTGGTACTACAGGAAAACCTAAAGGTGCAATGATTTCTCATAGGGCATTAAGTTCAAATGCATTGATACTCCAAAAAGAATGGCGTTTTACTAGTCAAGATGTGCTTATTCATGCACTGCCGGTTTTTCACACCCATGGATTATTTGTTGCAACAAATGTCGCACTTGTAAGTGGTGCAAAGCTAATATTTTTAGATAAATTTGACTCAGATAAAATTATTAAAGCAATGCCATTTGCTACATCATTAATGGGTGTTCCTACTTTCTATACACGGCTTCTACAGCATGCTGATTTAACTTTCGCCACCCAGCATATGCGATTGTTTATTTCTGGGTCAGCACCTCTATTGGCGCAAACTCATGAAGAATGGAGGGAGAAGACAGGCCATGCAATTTTAGAACGTTATGGTATGACAGAAGCCAATATGGTTACATCAAATCCTTATATGGGTGTCAGAAAGGCAGGGACTGTTGGTATGCCACTAGAGGATATTAAAGTTCGTATTACCTCCCAAGAAACAATGGAAGAGGTTGGTGAAGGGCAAGTGGGCAGTCTTGAAATCAAAGGTCCAAATTTATTTTCTGGTTATTGGCAAAATCCAGAGAAGACAGCCTCAGAATTTCGTAAAGATGGGTATTTTATTTCTGGTGACTTAGCTTGCCGTGATAGTGATGGTTACATTTCTATAGTTGGGAGGGAAAAAGACCTTATTATTTCTGGTGGATTTAATATTTACCCTAAGGAGATTGAAGCCGTTTTAGATGAGTTGCCCGATGTAATAGAGAGCGCTATTATTGGGGTTTATCATGCAGATTTTGGAGAGGCAGTAGTAGCTGTTGTGGTGAAAAAAGAACAAGCATCATTATCTGAAGAAGATATAATTGGATATGTTTCAAGCCAACTTGTAAATTATAAACGCCCAAAACATGTCGCATTTGTATCTAATCTGCCTAGAAATAGTATGGGAAAAGTACAGAAAAATATTTTAAGAGAACAGTTTAAAAGCCTTTTTGAAGTAAATTAGATTGATTTGCTAGGATTTCTGGTATCCAAATACGCGATTACCGTTGCTGACAGTGTTATCATAGCTCCACCTATGATAACATAAATATCAAATATATCACCGAATAGATATATTCCCATAACAGTAGCCCAGACTAGCTGTAAATAAGTCACTGGTTGGCTGATTGTCATCGGTGTAAGACGAAAGGATTGTGTCATTGCGTAATGACCTGTTGTCGCAAGAATAGCAACAAACCCAAGACACATTACATCAAAAAAATTAGGCGTTACCCAGACTAATAGAACCATTGGTATTTGCGCCATAGATACAAATAGACTCAGCATTCCAACAATCACCATTGAGCTTTCCTTAAAAGAAAGTCTCTTTGCCATTAGATAAGAAGCTGCAAAAATAGGAGATGCAACTATTTGAGCTAATTGTCCAAGCGAGACTTCCTGAAACCCTGGTCTGATTATAATCAGGGCTCCAATAAACCCTATAGTAAGTGCCATAAAATGATATGGCTTCATCTGCTCTCCAAAAAATAAAGCAGCTCCCATGGTTACATATAATGGAATTGAATATCCGATTGCAGTGACTTCAGCTATTGGAATGTGCATCGTGGCATAAAACCATAAAATTACAGCTATACTATGAATAGCGCCCCTTAACATAAAAAACCCTAAACTCTTTCTTTTTATCTTCTGAGCCTCTTCCGTTTGGTTTTTCCCGGTGGTTAATAATCGGCGCACTACAGGCACCCAAAAAGGTGCTAGCATTATTGCGCCTGATAAATACCTTATGAAAGCAGCTTGGGTGGCTGGCATATCAGTACCAATATATCTAACAAACGTCAGCGTGAGCGAAAAACAAATGGTAGTGACTACCATCCATAAAGCACCAATAATTTTATCCGATTTCATGCCGATTTTTGATATAGTTTCAAATCTAAGAAGGAGAATTTAAATAAGAAAATCAAAATCGACTCCTTTATCCGCTTGCAAAACATGGTCCATATATAATTTATGATAGCCCCGTTTTGCTACAAATTTGCTAAGGTCAAGAGATTTATTTCGTTTTTCAAGCTCTTGCTCATCTACGTGAAGATGCAAATTTCTGGTAGCCACATCAAGGCTAATGATATCTCCACTTTTGACAAGTGCAAGTGGCCCACCATCTGCTGCCTCAGGACAAACATGCAGAATTATGGTTCCAGATGCGGTGCCGCTCATTCGACCATCTGAAATCCGCACCATATCTTTAACACCTCTTTTAGCAAGCTTTTTAGGAATTGGAATTAATCCTGCCTCCGGCATTCCAGGTGCTCCTTTTGGTCCAATGTATCTTAAAACAAGAATATCATCTTCATTTACATCCAAGTCTTCACTATCTATTCTGCTTGCTAAATCTTCAAGGCCATCAAATACAACCGCTCTTCCTGTGTGGGTGAGTAATGACTCACTTGCTGCTGATTGCTTAATAATAGCGGTGTTAGGCGCAAGATTTCCTTTAAGAACGGCTATCCCACCCTCTCGGTATACAGGGTTCCCTGCAGATTTTACAATTTTTTGTTTCCAAGAAAAATTAGTTTCGTCAATAATTTCCCCCAAAGTTTTTCCAGTAATAGTGTGTGTGTCTAAATGCAACTTATCTTTCAATTCCAAGAGTATTCTTGGGAGTCCGCCAGCTTTGTGCAGGTCCTCCATATAACCCTCACCAGAAGGCTTTAAGTCTACTATTACTGGGATATCCTTTGATAGGGCATCAAATGAATCCATATCCAGTTGGATACCCATTCGTCCCGCAATCGCTGTTAGATGAACTAATCCATTTGTAGAACCGCCAATCGCAAGAAGAACAATTAAAGCATTTTCGAATGATTTTGCACTTAGAATACTACTTGGCCTTCGTTTCTGTGTTGCGATTTCAACTGCTATTTCCCCGGTATACTCAGCAATTCTACGCCTTTCAGAAGAGACAGCAGGCGCACAGGAAGAATCTGGTGGCATCAATCCAAGTGTTTCAGCGATCATCGCCATTGTGCTGGCTGTACCCATTACGCCACAAGTCCCGACAGTTGGCACAAGCTGATTATTTGCTTCAGCTATTTCTGCTTGATCAATTTCCTCTGCTCGGAATTTAGCCCATAGTCTCCTGCAATCCGTGCAGGCACCGACACGTTCTCCTCTATGAGAGCCCGTGAGCATAGGGCCAGTTACCAATTGCACTATTGGCATATCTACACTCAATGCACCCATCAATTGGGCAGGAACTGTTTTGTCACAGCCACCAATGAGAACACATGAATCCATTGGTTGTGCTCTAATCATTTCCTCTGTATCCATTGCCATAAGATTACGAAGATACATAGAAGTTGGATATGTGAAGGCTTCATGGACTGAAATTGTGGGGAATTCTAGAGGTATAGCGCCCTTCGCTAAAACACCAGCTCTTAAACTTTGAATGAGATCAGGTACATTTCCATGGCATGAATTGTAATTGCTAAATGTGTTTATTATACCTACAATCGGCTTATCAAGCATTTCATCAGAATAACCAAGACCCTTAATAAATGATTTACGCAAAAATGTGGAAAAACCAAGATCCCCGTAATTTGTTAAATTTTGTCTTATCCCAGTTTTTTTATCATCCATTTTAAAATTTCTCTGTTCTAATGAATTGAATTTTTCAAAAATACAAGTTTGAGTTTTTCTGTATTTTTATCCTCTGCCAACAAAAGGCATGTTTGTTGCCATAATAGTCATGTTAAGAATATTTGTATCGAGTGGAAGGCTTGCCATATAAGCTACCGCGCGGCCACACTCATCTGATTCTATTACTGGCTCAACCATAATGTCACCATTAGCTTGAGGAACTCCTTTTGTAAATCTATTTCCAATGGCTGTGTCAGCATTACCTATGTCGAGTTGCGAGCATGCGATAGAGTAAGGCCTTCCGTCTAGGGCTATTGTTTTCGTCATTCCTGTAATAGCATGTTTAGTTGCTGTATATGCGATTGTATTAGGTCTTGGTGAATGGGCACTTATTGAACCATTATTTATTATTCTTCCTCCTTGCGGAGATTGAGATTTCATTAATTTGAAAGCTGCTTGTGCGCACAAAAAACTACCAGTGAGATTTACATCAACACATTGACGCCAAGCCTCTTCACTTAATTCGTCTAGTTCAACACGAGGTGCACCCATGCCAGCATTATTGAATAGCACATCTAATCTACCATAGTTATTTTCTATTTCTGTGAATATTGATTTAACCGAACTACCATCGGTAACATCGGCAACAATGGCACGAATTTTTGGCTTATCAGTTGCTCCAATAGATGCGGTTTCTTCAAGCTGTTCCTTTCTTCTCCCACAAACGATAACATTAAAATTATCATTTTGCAGAGCTATTGCTGCTGATCTCCCGATGCCTGTCCCACCTCCAGTAATCAGTGCGACCTTTATTTGAGTTTGGTTCATTAATTTGCTCCAATTTATGAAGAACACACCGGCTTATTTAAAAAGGTATGTTACAATAAAATTTATTAATTTGTTTACCCGTGATAATCACCAAAATCATAAAATAATTCTGAATTGGTAACCATAATTTGCTTTCGCATGGTATCATCAGTTATCCATTCCCCAAACCAATTTACCAGGTCTCCATCATTTGGATTTACTTCATATTTATTTGGATGAGGCCAGTCTGTACCCCACATTACATTATCAGAATTAGCTTCAACAAGTGCTCTGGCCATTGGCAAAACATCATCATAAGGTGGAAGATCTGTCTCACTTACGCGGTTAGCTCCTGATATTTTAATCCATGTATTTCCATCTTTTACAAGCTTCAATAATGTTTTGAATCCATCTGAATTGATACCAGCCGTAGCAGGTTGATATGCAAAGTGACCTATTGATATGGGAACAGATGCATTAGAGAGCACCGGCTCTAGTTCCACAATATCTTTGCCTGGAAACAAATACTCTAAATGCCAACCAAGGCCTTTTATTTTATCTTCAAGTTTTGAAATCTCTTTCAGTTCAAGCGGCATTCCGCCCTTGTTATCTAGATTAAGTCTAACTCCTCTAATGCCCTGTTCATGCAATTCCTGAAGGAAATTTTCAGACGCATCCATTTTAATGGCACAAACACCACGTGCTTTGTTTGGAATCTTTTCGTTTAAAACATTCATTCCTTTTAAAATGGCCGAATTATCTACTCCATAAACAGATGGCTGAGTAAAAACAACTCTATCTATTCCAAGTGTTTGGTGAAGATGTATTAAATCTTCCAATGTAGAATCTGGTGGATTGTATCCTCTTCCTTCAAATAAGGGGAAATGACTCTCAAAAATATGTACATGTGTATCAATACTGCCGGTCGGCAGGGTTATGCTGGGTTTTCGTGGGTTTCTATCTGGTGCTATACAATCTTTGATAGTCATAACTCTCTCCAAAATTTATTATGCTTAACGATCATTAATTTATCGATAATTTTTATATTTAGGGTGTAACAATAAAGAAAAATTTGTCCATACAAAAATTTATTTATCTTTTTAAGTTAATTTAAAATTCAATAATATTTTAATTATTCTGTAAAAATATATCCGCACCCTCTAGTAGTCTATTTGACGGCGGATCAATCCTTTCTAGTGTTGACGAGATTTCCACATCCCAATTTAAAGAGGTTCTGATTTCCTCAGCACTCCTATCAGAATAAATTTTTTGTAAGACAGCCTTTCCTGCTTTGAAGCTGAAATATGCATCTGGCATAGCAACGCCAACCACACCCTTTCTATCACCATATGGCATATTTGGAGAAGTGATGAAATCAACATTATTTACAAAGCGTCTTGGGTCAGATGGCATAACAACAACTACTTTATTTGCCAACACCGAAATATCGTGAGCTCCTCCTGAGCCTGGTAATGATATAGTTTTTCCAGATTTTGTTGTGAGCTTGCTGCTGTTAAGGTTTCCGTTCACATCTATTTGAGCTGCAGATAATAAACCAACATCAATCTCGCCTCTCTGGAGCATACTGAATACATCCAGCATAGAACCATGCATTTTTGAAGTTTTTGCAATATTTGCGCTTGCAGTAGATAAAGGTTGTGTTTTGCACATTACCTCCATTAGTCCTGACTCAAACACAAGGTGACAGTTTGGTGATGTATAATTCTGGGCTATGTGAGCAACTAAACATGGCAATCCAATGCCAACAAAAATTGTTTTACACTCTAAGATTTCACTGGATGCCATGAAAGCTGCTCTTGTTTGTGAAATCGAATCATCTGATATTTTTTGTTTCTGAGCACCTTCGTTCACTATCTTAGTTTTCATGAATTAGTCCATTCTAGCTTTTTTAATAAGTCATCTGGTAGGCTTTGAAGATAGCTATTAAAATCATTATGATTGTAAATAGTTGATTGAAGCCATTCCTCTGTTTTTAAAGCATCTTTGGTATTGATACTATGGTCTGCATAATATTTTTCATCTCTTTGATAGAAACCATGTAAATAGGAAGGATAGGCCCCAAAGGGTTGCTCTATGACGGCAACAACTTTGTGTGCTGGTAATTTTGTAAGATGAGGCATAAGAGCAATTTCATCATCTCGGCAAATCTCTTCAACGGAACAAATAATTTTTTTTGATGCCTCGCATCCATCTACAGTATCGCCAATAGAGCCCCATAGTTGCACGTTGCCATTTACATCGGAGCGTTGTGCATGAACGATAGCAACATCGGGATTTAAGGAACCATGAGCTTGGATTTCAGCATCTGTAAACGGACACTTTATAGATTTTATTCCTGAAACTGTGTGTGCAAGATCGCCATCGGAAAGAATAGGAGAAGGAATAAACGGTACGCCAAGTTTTCCTGCATGTAAGCGCAACATCATTGAAAAATTTGTGCTTTCGATCAATTCAAGTGTGTCTGACTCAACCGCCTGTCTAATAACATTACTCATGCCCATGCCTGGATTGCCATACCAACCACACGTTAAACGTTGGGCACAACCACTTGCAACCAGCATATCGAAGACGATATCAGCCCCAGTTTTTATCAAGTGCAGGCCATATTTTTTTTGACGAACGATTTCCTGCGCTATTGAAAATGGAATTGCATGACCAAAACCACCAACAAAAACCATATCAGAATTATTTACGTATTTTTTCACTGCTTGTTGAGCAGTCATTATTTTATCTACCATTTTCAGATGACGCCATAAACATATTGCTAAATCAAGATTACATTTTTATAAAATATGATTTTTATTTTGTTTTATGTAAAATATTTGTTGTTTTATGTGTGTTGTTTGTAGCATATTATCGATATTTTGCTAGATGTGAATATTACAAGTTTCACGTATAAAGCAGGTAAATATTAATAGGCTATTTCTTTTGTAATTTAAGCAAAGAATGGAAATGGTATACTTTTTGGTTTTTTCGGAGGATAAAAATGGAATTAAGACCTTATGGCGCAACCGCTGCCAGAGAACATGGCAAGTCAGGAGCTGAAACACGCCCTTCACGTCTTACAATTGATGCACATTGTCATTTACACGTTCAGGAAGCACATGATTTAGTTGACGGGATTTTAAATCCGATGGCTATACCGGCTGTTAGATATTCAAATCCGCGTACTACCGCTCAAAATGTAAAACAAAACCAAGAAGATAGAATCGTCCACCTAACAGATTTAGACCAACGTCTTCGCGATATGGATAGACAAGGTATCGATATGCAGGTGCTTATTCCTGTTCCCTTTCAGGCATATTATTCAGTTCGAAATTCTGTTGGGCATAAAGCCATACAAACAATTAACAATAAATTATCCTCAATTGCTCAATCTCGCCCTGATAGATTTCTAGCTCTTGGGCATTTGCCGCTGCAAGATGGAGATGCTGCTGCCAAAGAGATGGAACGAGGAGTCAAAGAATTAGGATTAAAAGGATTTCAGGTACTGGGTTCAGTCAACGGCTCTGAATTATCAGACAGAAGTCTAGACCCAATGTGGGAGATGGCAGAAAAGCTTGATACTTTGATGGTTTTGCATCCTAATGGATATCCTCAAGGTGACCGCTTCTTAAATCACTATTTTAATAATGTTATTGGAAACCCCCTAGATACAACGGTTGCAATTCATCATTTAATTTTTGATGGCACTCTTGAAAGATACCCAGGCTTGAAAATTCTTGCCGTTCACGGGGGTGGATACCTCCCAGCATACGCAGGACGAATAGACCACGCCTGGGGCGCTCGTCCAGATTGTCGTGAAATTATAAAGAACAAGCCATCTGACTACTTAAAGAAAATATATTTTGATACAGTAGTATTTACTTATGAGCAGTTGGACTATCTGGTTAAAATATATGGTTCTGACAAAATTGTAATGGGTACAGATTATCCGTATGATATGGCAGAGGATGACCCAATAGGTCATGTTACGGGCACCACTTCCTTGACTGAAGAGGATATTGCAAAAATTGTTGGGGGTAACGCTGAAAAGCTTTTAGGGCTTTAACAAGTATTAATAAAAAATGAAAGTGCGGCTTGTCAATTCAAGCCGCCTTTTTTTCTATCTTAAAAATAGGAATCATTACTACTAATCGGAGGTTCCCATTGGCAGTCACCCCATGGCCCGTCACCATTATTCGCGACGTATGCAATGCGTCCGTTTGCTAATCCTTCTTCAGGATTTTTGGAAAAAAGCACGCGTTGTAGCCAGTCCATAATATAATGATGGCAGTCTAGTTTACCTAAATTGGGTATTCCCCATAAAGGATGAAATTGGTCTTCAATTACCCACATTTCTTTTCTACATTTGAGATCCTCGAAAACTTCAATAGCATCCTCTAATGGGCACAATGGATCAAACTCACCGGTGGCTAGCAATGTTGGACAAGTAATTTTATCGGAATATCCTTTTACTGTCATTTCAGACGACATTTTATCAAATTCATTCTCATCCTCCATTCCTGCCATATACATAAACATCTGTTTGAAGCGTGGTGAAGAGACAGAAAAAATAGTATTATTGGGATTAAAACACGCAACACCACTAGCTATGGCAGCGGCTCGATGGTCATAACTTGCTAAACGAAGCGACCAATAGCTCCCCATACTTACTCCATAAATACCAATGCGTTCGCTATCTATTTCTTCTCTTGTCTGAAGGTATGAGATAACAGCAGCACCAGCACGCTCATAATTATTTCCAACAGCACGAATTTTCTGCATATTTGAGTTGCCCTGCCCCGGACCATCCATAGAAATGACATGCATTCCTCTGTTTATAGCTAGATTATTCATTACCTTTGGAAAATATTCTTTTGTTTGGTCCATTCCTGGTACATAGATTATACAAGGAGCTTTACGTCTGTCTGGAAGCAAGTGCAAAAGACAGGAAATTGTTTTACCATCATCAAATGGTACCTCTATGCGTTCTATCGGGTAAGGAGAAATGGCGCTTCTTCTATCCACCATTTCAGCAAGTTTTTTAGTCAAATATATTTTTACAGGATTGTCGTCAAAATAAATGGGGTGCTGTGCCATTCTGTAGGCTTCAACTGCATGTTCATAATGCTCTAAAGCGGTCATTAGGAAACCTTGTTTTTCAGCCTGTTTTGCTAAAGCCTCATCATGTTCTGCTTTTTGTCTCCACATTTTTGGAAGCATCCGATAATTATGAGCGCGTTTTGGTGTTTCCCAATCATCTCGTTCAAAATTTTGGACTCTCCCTCGCATATTAAGTGCAAGATCAAGCATCCATTGTTGTTCATCTCGTTTGGTTCTAAGTGATTTCATTTTTATTTTTTTGGCCTCTCAGTTTTTTATTTTATGAAATAGAATTTCCATTTAAGCAAATTTCTACTTTTGGTTCTAATGGTGTTGCAAGGGTCGCATGAAGATAACAGGACCTAGCAGATAATTCCAAAAGCCTTTCATATTCTTCTTCTGAGGCTTCACCGTTCATAAAAAGATGCGTGTCAACTGCGGCCATCTTTCCAGTTTTAATATTTTCCTCTTCACTTACTTCAAAGTCAATTGTCTGAGTAAGACGCATATTATTTATAGAGAATTTTTGATGTTCGATATATCTGTGCAACTGTGTTAAAAAGCAAAAAGATATGCCTGCGCATAGATGGCTTAAGCCAGAAGGGCCAGTATTTCCGCCCTCGTCACTTCCAATCTCAAAGCGTGTCATTCCAGGAAGACCAAGCACCGTATCAGCAATTACTCTGCTTGATTTTAAATCACTGTGGCTTTCTCCATAGATATTACGAATAATTTTCGTTGTTGTACCGGTTGGGGCTTTTGTTATTTCACCCTCTAATTCAGTTCCTGTTTTTCGGATTATGTTCTCCATAAATTTAAAACCTTCTTTAGGTGCAGGAGATGCCTTGTAAATCATGAAGGGATCTTCAGCTGCGTCCACGGGACAATTCGGCAAATTTGAGAGTTTTTTTTGAGTCCCGTTTATGAACAAAGAAAAACGACTATGGAGGGCATTTTTATAGCCATAGATAAATGGGGAGGCCAATAAAGCTTTTGCAACTATCTGGTTTATCTCTTCCGGGTTTGCTTTTGCACTAAAAGATATTTCAATTAAAGGAGGCTCTGCATGTCCTGCTGCATCCCCTTTTACAAAAGAGCCAGTCATGTAGTAAAAATTAGACACTTCCATATCTATTTGTTTGATATCTAGGTTATCAACATTTGCAAAATGACGAATTCGTCCAATCAAATCACCATGAAGAGCAGCATTAAAAAAACCAAGAGGAAATGGAGCGAGGTCAGTCCCAGAAAGATGTTTTCCTTCATCTGATGAAAGCCTCCATCTGCTGCCTCTCTCGCCTTCTTGAACAAGCGCTTCTTTCTGGAATAATGCCATTTGTCTGGCATGGGTCTTAAAGGTTGTTTTACCGCTACCGCCCTTTACAATACTCGGTTGTTCGTTTCCATTAATGAATAAAAAACCAAGTGGATAGTTATCTTTGTCTATACTGGGATATCTCAAAAAATTCTCCTGTAGCTTTTAAGTATCTAACATAATTTCACGGATTATATAAAATCAAACAGTAGCCAATGGCGCTAACGCATTGATGTCAGTTACAACATCAATAATAACGGGTTTATTTAACTCTATAGCTTTTTCGATGGCTGGCTTTATTTCTTTCGCGTTTTCCACCCTTATACCTACGGCACCAATGTTTTCAGCTATAGCGGCAAAATTTATATTATTAAATGTCCAAAGTTGACGTCCTTCCTCTGTTTGCTCTCCGCCATAAGCTCTATCAAATCCACGCTTAGATTGATTGCCGCCACTATTATTATTTACAATCACTATTGTATTTATATTCCATCTAACGGCTACTTCAATTTCGGCAATATGGTACCAAAAACCAGCATCTCCAGTGAAGCAAATAACTGGTTTATCAGGTAAAGCACATTTTGCACCAAGAGAGGCAGGGAAGGCCCATCCAAGATGGCCTGCGCTCCTTATATAGGTTTGTTCTGAATGAGTTAAATCAAACATACCCCCCATCCACATGCCTGCATGACCCGTATCTACCACAAATACTGCGTTTTTTGGGGCAGCATTGCTAATTTCCTGACATAATCTTTCTGGTCTAATAGGTTTAGCGTCACTCTCCATTAGTGGTTGATATTTATTATACCAATCACTGCGTAATTTTGTTATCAGCGAGAGCCATTCTGTTCTCTCTGGAAAATTTTTTGAATCAGCGAGTTTGGTCATTCTTTCTAAAACAACTTTTGCATCTCCATGAATGGCTACTTCAAGATTATAATTTCTACCTAGATTTTCAGGTTCAATATCAATTTGAATAACCCTAACTTTACTGGATGGAACAGCCCAAAAGTGGGTTGTCATAGAGCCTGTTTCGGAGCCAATAAAGATTACTAGGTCTGCTTCTTTTACAGATAGATTGGCTGATTCCCGAGAGTAAGTGCCTACAACGCCACAAGAAAGAGGATGGTTTGATTTGATTAAGTCTTTCCCATTGAGGGAGGTTGCGATAGGTATGCTAAGTTTTTCAGCAAACGTTAGTAATTCTTTCGAGCATCCAGAATGTCTTGCGCCTCCTCCGGCAACAATAATAGGCTTAGTGGCTTTTTGAATGGCCTCAAGTGCTTTTTTTAAAACACGATCAGCACATATGGGCCGATGAGGAGGAATTTGGATGTTGATTTCATTTATAGTAACCTCTACCTCTGTTTCTTCTAGGTCTATTTGCGCTTCATTTCCTCTAAACTGCAAGTGAACTGGACCTGGTGAACCTGAAGTGGCAACTCTAAAAGCTTGTTCCATCATGTCTGAAAAACGATTTACATCATCAATCGTAGCATTAAATTTTGTTACTGGTTCAAAAGCAGGCATATCATCGATTTCCTGATATACTTTTTTAAATTTTGTCTTTGGTTCACGTCCACCTGTCAAAGCGATTACTGGTGAATGGGCGAGGAAGGCATCTCTGAGCCCAGCTGCAATATTTAAGGCACCAATTATTTGGGCCATGCAAATAGCAGGTTTGTGAGATACTCGTGCATAACCATCTGCCATGTAAGCAGCAGATTTTTCTGAATGTACATGGAGTCTTTTGATGTTGGTCCTTTTCTCAATCTCAACCATAGTTCTTCTTAAAACAGCTGGAACCATAAAAATATGAGTTACGCCCAAGGATTTCAGTAATTCAGCTAGTACAACTGCACCTGTTTGTTTTTTCATTTTTTAAAGTTCCATTATGTTTAACTAAATTCAAGTTAGCAGGATTCTCACCCATCACTTTATTTTATAGCAAGCGGATTAGTAGGGGAACCAACTGCACCCGTAATCGGCAACGCAGGCGCAACAAACATAAATTCGTAAATCCCATCACTTGCACAATCTGATGCTAAATCACCAAGAAAAAATATCTCACCCATTGTGATCCCCATTATAGGAATTGTAATCCAGTGCCACGGTTGGTTGATACCCTCTTCTGCTTCATTGGGTCGCACTTCGCATCCCCAAGTATCTGATGCTATTGCAGAAATTTCTTTTTCTTGCAGCCAGTCTAGCGTCTCAAAGGCAAACCCTGGTGCATCACCTCCTGGGTAACCATCCCAACTGCCGGCCTTAAGCATTTCTTCCATCTGGCCAGTACGAACAATAACATAATCTCCACGTTTAATTTCTACCTGCTGAGATTTAGCAGTTCTATCCAAATCTTCGCATGTGATACCATAACCATCCTCAAGTCGCGCAACCCCCATTTCTCTGGGAACATCAAGCAAAACGCCTCGACCCACCATTTTATTTTTGGTTTTCTCTATTCCACATTTTTGAGCACCTGAAGAAGTCACCTCTCTGCAATCATATCCATTCCACATATAATTTTCGTAAAATACATGTCCGAGACCATCCCATTGGGTCCCAGATTGAAGTGGCATTACAATCATATCGTCTGCCGCTCGAATACCACGCTGGTCGAGAACACCAGAATAAGCATCAGTTCCGGTTCTCAACATTGTATGAAGTGGGTTTATTCTGCCTAATGATTGATATTTAGATTTAGCACCTTGAGGACCACTAGAGTCAAAATTTAAAGCAAGAGAGATTACTTTGCCTTGATTAACTAGCCTTGATGCTTCGACAATATCATTTGCTGTAGTATAATTTAAGGTGCCTATTTCGTCATTCGCTCCCCATTTACCCCAATTTTTATACTTTTCAGCTGCTATGCTTAAATCCTCTCTGGTAATTTTCTTTTTTGTCAATTCCTTCTCCCTCTATTTTAGAATAAAACAAGTATTTCTACTAGCAACCGATTAACAATGCACAATTAATTATCTGGTTTATTTGAAAAAATGTTAATCTACTTCCAGAGTAAAAAACAACTATTAATAACTTCACCTGCACGATATAAGTACAAACGACTAACAAATTTTTCTCCCTGTTTAGGAATATGACCATCGGAATTTTTGAATTGTTTGAGCTGGAATTAACCACTCTGTTAACCTGTGTTTTAATTGCCTTTCTTGGAGGGGTTGTCCGAGGATTTACTGGTTTTGCAGGGTCATTATTTATGTTGCCTTGCTATACTCTTCTTCTTGGACCTATCCCTGGAATGAACATCATTATCTTATCAGGTTTAGTGGGAGTTACTTTTACAATAAGAAGGGCTGTAAAATATTCTCAAAAAAGGATCACTCTTTTTTACAGTTTGGGACTATGTATTGGAGCCTTCATTGGGCTAAACTTTCTTTTTCAAAATGAAATTTCAGAAATCACTTTTTACATGGGTATCTTTATTCTTGTAGGAACGTTAATTTTATTTTCTGGATGGAGGTACAATGGTCCGCAAACAAGATTTATCTCACTTGGGTTTGGCTGGATAACAGGACTTTTCTCAGGGTTTTTTGGGGTGCCTACTGGGCCATTTACCGGAATTTATTTTCTATCTTCCCCAGTTGAAAAAAATGTTATTCAAAGTAATATTCAATTAGTAATTATTTTCACGATATTATCTTTTTTTGCATATTTTATTTTTGTAGAAGGTTTTGACTCAAGATTTCTTACCTTGGGATTGTTATTGTCTGTTCCTCTTTCAATCGGGTTAAGGACCGGAATATTCCTCTTTGATATAGTGTCTGAAATTTATTTCAGATATATTACCTATGCTGTTCTATTTTGTCTTGGTATTGCATTAATTTTAAGTTCATAACACTTGCAAATAAAAAAATTATCGATATTTTTAATTTAAAGAATTTGCAGTAGGGGGTGAATTTGGAGAAAGTTGCAGATAATGTACTTGATCACATTGCGATTGCTGTTCCGAAAATTGAACCAGTTTTAGAGCAGTACTCAAAGCTTTTTGGCGCTGAGATTACATTACCAAAAATTGTATCTGAACAAGGAATTAGAATGGCTTACATTCATTTTCAGAATGTAAAAATCGAGCTTATCGAACCCTTAAATGAACAAAGCCCCATAGCCAAGTTTTTGGAGCGTAATCCTAAAGGTGCTATGCACCATTTCTGCGCTGTAACAACAGATGCAGAAGAATCATCAAAAAAAATCAAAAACAATAAAATGAGGGTTCTTGGTGAACCGTCAGAAGGGCACCATGGTCAAAAGATGTTTTTTATGCATCCCTCTGATACGAGCAGTATTTTAGTTGAAATCGTGGAAAACAAAAATGGAAAAGGAATAAAATATGAAAACTAAGTATAATGAAATTCTCGTTGAAGTAAAAGAGAGTGCCGCCTGGATTACGATAAATAGACCAGAGGTAAGAAACGCTTTTCGTGAACAAACATTAGATGAATTGCGTGAAGCAGTGCTTGAGACAAGAAATGATCCATCGATTTCATGCATAGTGATTACTGGAGCTGGAGAACAAGCATTTTCAGCTGGTGGTGATTTTTATGCAATGAAAAGATTAAATTGGGTGAATGCAGCTCATTGGAATGATCGTATGCTAGGCCTGGCCATGGCTATCCGAGGCGTTACTGTCCCTGTCATAGCAATGGTGAATGGCTGGTGCATGGGTGGTGGCCATGAATTAGCGCTTTGGTGTGACCTTGTAATTGCATCTGAAAATGCAGTACTTGGCCAAACAGGAGCTCGAGTTGGTGCATGTCCAACAGTTGGCGCAACACAATATTTACCCCGTATAGTGGGAGAGCGAATTGCACGCGAAATGATATTTTTGGCGCGTTCATTCAAAGCAGAAGAGGCGGTAAAGGTTGGTCTTATAAATAAGTGTGTTCCTCAAGATAAATTGTATGAGGAAACGCTTGAATGGGTTAAGAAGATTAATAGCCACAGTGGTCAGACATTGCGACAGACTAAAAAATCATTGAATGCCGAGTCAGACGAACTTTATGCATCATGGCAGCATGGAATGGAGTTACTGGCTCACGTATGGGGTTCTGAGGAGTCATTAGAGGGTATGCATGCATTTTTAGAGAAGCGAAAGCCTGATTTTCAGAAATTTAGGCAACGAAATGCTGCAGAAGTAAAAGACTACCTCAATGGACTTCATAATGACGATAATATGAAAAAGGGCTGATAAAAACATCTTGGAAAAATGTAATTTGGTTGCAAATTTTATTGTTTTTGATTGAAGATATTTACTTAGTAGTGTGCATTATCTTTTTATTAAAAGTATGCATGACGTTTCTTTTGCTTAGTGTAGAGGCAGGAAAGTATGACAGAGGGTAATGCATTAGATGGGGTTGTTGTTTTAGACCTGACAAGGGTACTAGCGGGTCCCTTGTGTGCTCAAATGTTAGCTGATATGGGCGCAGAAGTCATTAAGGTTGAACACCCTGGAAGAGGAGACGATACAAGGCATTGGGGCCCTCCCTTCGCAGATACCGAAGCAGCATATTTTCTTGGAGTAAATAGAAATAAAAAAAGCTTGGCACTTGATTTTAAATCACCATCTGGACTTAAAGTGCTAAAAAATCTCGTTAAGAAAAGTGACATTGTAATTGATAATTTTAAACCCGGCCTTTTAGATAAGCTGGGACTAACGGGCCGATGGTTTGAGCAAGAGGCATCAAGTGTTATTAGATGTTCTATCACTGGATATGGGACAGTGGGTCCAAATGGAGGTATGCCAGGTTATGATTTTCTTCTTCAAGCCGAATCGGGCTTAATGGCAATAACGGGGGAGTCAGACGGAGCACCAATGAAACTTGGTGTGGCGGTGGTAGATATAGCTACAGGCATGAATGCTGTTATTGGAATTTTAGCTGCATTGAATAAACGATACAGAACAAAAACTGGGTCTGTTATTGATGTCAATTTATACAATACAGGTATTTTTCTGCTAGCAAATGTAGCATCTAACTATCTTATTTCTGGTGCAGAGGCAAAGCGATATGGTAATGGCCACCCTAATATTGTACCTTATAATTTATTTAAGTGTGGCGAGGGAAGTCTCGTTATTTCAGTTGGGAATGATGGACAATTCAAACAATTTTCTGAGAGTGTTGGACACATCGAATGGATAACAGATGCTCGCTTTGCAAAAAATGCAAACCGGGTAGAGAATAGACATCAAATAGAACAGCTAATTGAGGAAGCGCTATCTTCTAATAGCGCAGATTATTGGTACAATGTATTAAAAGATAGCGGAATACCTGTAGCCGTGGTTCGAACTGTTTCACAGTCTCTTTCACACCCTCAAACACTTGAAAACGGCATGGTAGTTGAAATACAACATTCTACTGCAGGGCTCATAAAATCATTAGGGCTACCAATCAAAATTGATAATGTTAGAGGACGAAAAAATAATATGCCACCGCCTTTGTTAGGAGAGCATAATAACGAAATTCTTAAAGGTTTTCTGGGTATGACAAAGGCTGAGATTAACGAATTAAACAAACGGGAGCCCTAATATTTAATGACTTTTCAAGATGTTAAAATTAAGGAAATACAAGTTTATTCTGTTTCTATTCCTCTTAAAGCACCTGTAAAGATGGCAGGCGTGACTGTTCTTACCGCGGAAAATATTATAATTTCTATAAATGGAGATAATAAACATGTTGGTTGGGGTGAAGCATCATCTGCACCAACGATGACTGGCGAGTTTGTGCAAGGAATGGCCGCGGCAGCGGACTTCATCAAATCAAGAATAATCGGTGCGTCTATTTCCAGTTTGCAGGATATTAAAACATTAATTCAAACCCCCTTATATGGCAATGATGGCGCTATTTCAGCTATGGAAATGGCAATGCTGGATTTATTTGCCAGAACAAATAATTGTTCTCTTATTGAGCTGTTGGGTGGCGCAAAACGCCCATCAGCGCGAGCACTGACTATGATAGCTGGTGGAACGTTAGACGAAGAAATTTCGCGCGCAAAAGAAAAACAACAGGAGGGCTTCGAAGCATTTAAGGTTAAGGTAGGCTCTCTTTCTCCAGAACAAGATTTAAAAAGATGCGCATTAATAAGAGAAGCCCTAGGCGACGCAGCATTTATTTCAGCTGATGCAAACGAAGGCTATGAACTTCAACAGGCAGGAGAATTTGCAAAATCCGCAAGCATATCAGGTGTTGATTTTTTTGAGCAACCTGTCGCTGCCGACGATGTAAAATTAATTAAGGAAGTTGCTTCAGTTAGTTCTGTTCCTATTGGAGCAGATGAGGGTGTGCAC
>JAAXKA010000152.1 GCA_012269555.1 Alphaproteobacteria bacterium | reverse complement strand
GTAGCGTCAGACGAAAATTCAATACTTATGTCTTTTTCAGTGAGATATTCTAATATTGCTTGTGGACATGTTGCCTTATCCACATGAACTTTTTTTCCAACTAACCTCTCTATTAATTCTGGAAATTCACTAAAACAATGATGTAAAATGTTAAGACCATCAATTTTAATATCCTTCTTTTGCCTCTCTTCAGTTATTATAATAATGTCTGTTTCGGAGAGAACTAAGAGCATTGCGTGAAAAATTGGTGTATGTCTGAGAGTATTTCCTCGAATATTCAAAAGCCAGTTTACACTATCGACACTACTTACAAGAATTACAGATCTAAAATCGTTTATACCTTGTAATTCTAAAAGGTTTGAGATTTTTTGTTTTGCAGATATACCAGCCATTTTTTCTGGCATATACCAATGCTCACTTATTTGCTTATCAGGCCTATTTTCCCAAACCCTATCAATAAGTGATTCATTCAATGAAATCCATTTGATTAAAATATCACCTACATTTTTTGGAAGTTTTTCGACTTGGCTAGCTGTCATAGTCCAGCTGTCATAACCAATTATTATTTCACTTCTTAAACCAGAAGCGTCTGAAATAACCTCTTCAATGCCATGATTGGTAATGTCGTAACACTGCCACTCATCAGGATTTGTTTGTTTATTCATTTGAAGGATATAACGCTGGTCTGAAAATAATGCTGCTATATCTGATAGGATTAAAGCATAACCTGCGGAACCAGTAAAACCACTAATGTATGCAAGTCTTTCATCACAAGGCCTCACCTCTTCTCCTTGAAACAAATCTGTTCTTTGGACAAGTAATCCATCTAATTTACGTGTTTTTAGTAAAGTTCGAAGAACAATAAGCTTTTCTGATGATGTTAAATAGTTCATCTAAACTTTAACCTTTCGAGAAGGTGGCTTTCGAAGTTAAAAGTAGTGTAGACCACTCTTCGATTTCAAAATGTTGTTTTAATAAGAGATGATGATGGCGATAAATTGCTCTGATATCACGCACCTGACTCGTTAATAGACCCGATAGGACAACTTTACCGTTTGAGTTAAGATTTTGAGCTATAAACGGAGCTAAAACTCTAAGTGGTTTCGCAAGTATATTCGCAATAATTAAATCGAACTTTCGTTTATTACGAAGTTTGGTATGTGAAAAACCATCAGAATGTATTGCAGTAAATCCTCTTTTTGGAAGTTGGTTAAGAGACCAATTTTCTGCAGTAGTTTTCACACAAATCTTATCATAATCTGCGGCTATAATGCAGGAGCTAGGAAAAACATATTTAGCAGCAATTGATAATATTCCACTTCCGCACCCTAAATCTAATATGCGTTTTGTATTCCTTTGAGAACGTGCGGCTGTTTGAATGGCGACCATGCATCCTTTTGTTGTTGCATGAGTGCCAGAGCCAAACGCTTGAGCTGCATCAACACAAATTGGAAACAGTCCCCCAGGGACTGGACTTTTTATATGGCTACCATAAACCCAAAATCTGCCAACTCTGAATGCTGGGAAGGCCTTGCGATTTACCTCTACCCAATCTATTGAAGGTAATTCAGTAAGTCGCAAGGAGCCAATTTTTGCAAGCATGCACCTTTTAAAATACTTTTGAACCTGCTCAAAATTTGGCTTTTTTTCGAACAATGCTGTTACGATAAAAGTTTCTTTATTCGGATCAGCCTTCTGAACAGAGATTGAACTGGAAACAAGCAACTCTTCTAGAATACTTTCTATCTCTATTGTAGACCCGAGACATTCAATATGTAATTCCCAAATTTTGTTAGAAATCATTTTGTGACTAACCTCTATAATTTAACCCTTTAGATTTTCATTTATGAGTTACAAAACTGGCAATAACTTTTTTCCTTCCTGCCTTATCAAATTGGATGTCAAGCTTATCACCCTCGATTTCTTGGACATCACCCATTCCAAATTTCAAATGAAAAACCCTATCACCAATAGTGAATTTAGATTGTTGTTCCTTTGTTATTACTTGAACATTATTCATATCAAGCGGTGTATTTTGAGAATTTTTTGTTCTAATCGCCATTCGGTCCCAACCAGGACCATATCCAGGTTTGCCAACCCGTGTTTCTGCTAGGCCAATCATAACAGGCTCAATACGCCCTATTGAAAGACCTCTAGCCATTTCTTCTATTAGATGATTCTCTGGCAATTCTGATATAAATCTAGATGGAATGGCAGACTGCCACAATCCATGGATACGTCTGTTTGCCGCAAAACTTATAAATAATTTTCTTCTTGCTCTTGTTATCCCAACATAAGCTAATCTCCGTTCTTCCTCTAACCCTGCCCCACCATTTTCTTCAAGTGTTCTCTGACTTGGAAAGATACCTTCTTCCCAGCCAGGCAAAAAAACCGTATCGAATTCTAAGCCTTTTGCAGCATGAAGCGTCATTAAAGTAACCTCACCATCGGTGGATTGGGTATCATTATCCATAACAAGTGATATATGCTCAAGAAAACCAGACAAAGTCTCAAATTCTCCAATAGCTGTCACTAACTCTTTAATATTCTCTAATCGACCAGGCGCCTCGGGAGATTTATGCGTCTGCCACATTGTTACATAACCAGATTCTTCCAGTATAATTTCAGCCAATGCATCAGGTTGCATATCCAGATGAATACTATGCCAGCGCGTAATGTCCTCAATAAATTTTGATAAGGCTCGGTTAACCTGAGGTTTTAAATCATCTGACATAATCAATTTTTTAGCAGCTTCAAATAATGAGATGTTTTGAGTTCTTGATAACTTATATATCAATTGCAAAGTTGCTTCTCCTAAACCACGTCTTGGAGTATTAATAATTCGCTCAAATGCAAGATCATCCGATTGCTGATAAACAAGTCTTAGATAGGATAGCGCATCCCTGATTTCTAATCGTTCATAAAAACGTGTTCCAACCACACGATATGGCAGTCCAATTGCAATAAAGCGCTCTTCAAATTCACGAGTTTGATAACCCGCACGAACCAAAACAGCCATTTCAGACAACAGTTGTCCATCTTTCAAAAGAGATTCTATTTGACTAGAGATAGTGCGTGCCTCTTCACTACCATCCCAATAGCCAGCGATCCTAATTTTTTCTCCGTCTGAGTCTGTTGTGAAGAGTGATTTTCCAAGTCTTCCTTGATTATTTGAAATCAATTGTGAAGCTGCAGCCAAAATATGCCCAGTTGAACGATAATTCTCTTCTAGTCTCACTATTTCTGCACCAGGAAAGTCATGTTCAAACTTCAGTATATTTCCTACCTCTGCGCCTCGCCAACCATAAATTGATTGATCATCATCCCCAACGCAGCATAAATTTTTATGGGAAGATGATAATAGTCGTAGCCATAAATATTGAGCAACATTTGTATCCTGATATTCATCTACCATAATATGCGTTAATTTCTTCTGATACAGATCTAATATATCTGAATTTTGATTAAAGATTGTAAGCATATGCAATAATAAATCTCCAAAATCAGTTGCATTAAGAGCTAAAAGCCTGTCTTGGTAGGATTTAAAAAGTGATTTGGCTCTACCTTGTACGGCATCTCCTGCCTCGGATTTTGTAATTTTTTCTGGTGTAAGTCCTTTATCTTTCCAACGACTAAATAAACTTAGCATCATTCTAGGTGGCCAGCGTTTTAGATCTAATCCGTCCGCTTCCATTACTTGTTTTATTAATCTTAACTGATCATCACTATCTAAAATTGTAAAATTTGATTTCAATCCAACTAGCTCTGCATGACGCCGTAACATCTGGGCCGCTACAGAGTGGAAAGTCCCAAGAGTAATTTGTTCGGCCATCGGCCCTACCAAGTCAACAGCGCGCTTCCGCATTTCTCGAGCAGCTTTATTTGTAAATGTAACTGCAAGTATATTAAAAGGGTTAGCAGTTCTGGTAGCAATTAGCTGAGCTAAACGAGACGTCAATACCCGTGTTTTTCCTGTTCCTGCTCCAGATAAAACAAGTAATGGACCATTCAAATTGGTGACAGCATTTTTTTGAGCTTCATTTAATTCTCTCAACCACAAAGGTTTAGAAATGCCCTCATCTATTTCAGCATTATTTTCTAACTTATCGTTATCGTCCATATACCTGATTTCTTTTTATTTTATTTG
>JAAXKA010000068.1 GCA_012269555.1 Alphaproteobacteria bacterium | reverse complement strand
GCTTTAATCATTAGCATTATAATGCTTTTTTTAACGCTTGGAATTTTTTCGGCAGTATCAGCAGGTGTTTGGGCTTTCGTTGTTGTTTGGCAATACCCTGATTTTCTTCCTAGGAAATGGGGATTAAGTGGTTGGGAATTGAATTTTGAAGTATACATTCAACCGCTTGTTAATACTTTAGTAATCGGGATAATATCTTCAATATTAGCCCTGATATCTGCAGTTATTTGGCTTGAGCATGAGTCTAGGTTGAAAACTAAATATATTGAAATGGCAATGTATTTGCCCCTGTTGTTACCTCAAACAGGTTTTCTCTTTGGAATGCAGGTTTTATTAATTTCACTTAAGCTAGACGGATTATACGTAACTTTAATATGGGCGCATTATTTGTTTGTTTTCCCTTATATTCTTCTCTCTTTATCTCCAACGTGGAGAAGGTGGGATGTTCGTTATGAAATGTTGGGTGCAAGTTTTGGATTTGGTAAATTAAAAAGATTATTTCGTATTAAAATACCTCTATTACTATTGCCTATGGTCGCCTCGTTCACAATCGGTTTCTCCGTAAGTTCTGCTTTATATTTACCAACAATATTTGCTGGTAACGGAAGTTTTGTTACCTTAACAACAGAGGCAGTCACTTTAGCGACTGGCGGTAGTAGACAGGCGGCAGGCATAGCAGCTCTTTTGCAGATGAGTTTACCTATATATATTTTTTTAATAGCGGGTCTTTACATTAGGGTTAAGGCAAAGAATCTTAGTTATTTTAAAATTCAATAAGCTCGGTTAGGTATCAAATATTTTTTGTTTTTTATACAAAACTGCTAAGGCATGTGTTAAAAAAATTAAGCTAAAAAAATTTATTTAGATAATTTTTTTAACTTGCAATTTGATGGAAAAAATGGTAAATCGCGATTTGGTAAAATAAACAACGGTAAAATTGTTATTTTCTGACATGGTGACGTTCCATTTGTCATTAAACCTTTTTTATGTTCAGACTCTGTTTTGTTGGTACTTTGATTTATGGCAAAAACTTCTCCTGCACAGTTTGTCCGACAGGTAAGACAAGAAATTACTAGGATCTCTTGGGCTAATAGACGTGAGACGGGTTTGGCTACTATCACAGTTTTCGCGATGGCAACAATTGCAGCAATTTTCTTTTTATTGATTGATGCAATATTATCAAATGTTGTCCAATTTTTACTTAACTTCGGTTAGTGATTATTCAAGTTAAGGAAAAGGATTGTTAAAATATGGGAAAGCGCTGGTATGTTGTTCATGTTTTTTCTGGGTTTGAGAAAAAGATGAAACAAGCAATTTTAGAACAGGCGGTAAATAATAGTCTTGATGACATGATCGAGGAAGTTCTTGTTCCTACTGAAGAATACGTTGAAATGCGAAGGGGAGCGAAGGTACAGGCAGAACGAAAATTTTTTCCAGGATATATTTTGGTAAAAATGGAACTAACCGATGCTACTTGGTCTTTGGTTCAGTCTCAACCCAGAGTAACTGGTTTTTTGGGAGGTAAGGGCAAACCAGTCCCGATTACAAATTCGGAAGCTGAAAGACTGCTTCGTCAAATGGATGAGGGAGTTGAACGACCCGTTTCCACTATCACTTTTGACATTGGTGAGGAGGTCAGGGTTATAGATGGTCCATTCGAATCGTTTAATGGGCTTGTTGAAGAGGCAGATGATGAAAAGTCGCGTCTGAAGGTAGCTGTTTCGATTTTTGGTCGCTCTACCCCTGTCGAGCTTGAGTATAGTCAAGTCGAAAAAGTCTGACCGCGACACAATTTGATTTAATATATGAGTGGGAGCTAGCCAATAGGTTAGGATTAAAGAGAAAAAAATGGCAAAAAAAATAGATGGATACATTAAGTTGAATATACCTGCGGGAGCTGCAAATCCGTCGCCCCCTGTCGGCCCTGCATTGGGACAGAGAGGCGTAAATATCATGGAGTTTTGCAAGGCATTCAATGCAGCAACTGATAGTTTAGAAAAAAATATGCCTATTCCAGTTGTAATTACAGTATATCAGGACAAGTCTTTTTCGTTCACTACTAAAAATGCACCCGTTAGCTATTTCCTTAAAAAGGCAGCTGGACTGGGAAAAGGTGGTCAAACACCTGGAAGAGAAGTGGCTGGAAAAGTTACTGTGGCTCAAGTTGAAGAAATAGCAGAACAAAAGATGAAGGATCTTAATGCAATAGACCTGAAAGGTGCAGTGCAAATGGTGCGCGGTTCTGCACGTTCGATGGGTCTTGAGGTGGTGGAGAGTTAATTATGGCTTCAGGAAAAAGATTAAAGTCTGGATACGAATTGATAGATCGAAACAAAACATATACAGTCGATGAGGCTGCCAAAATTATAAAGGAGGCAGCAAAAGCTAAGTTTGATGAGACAATAGAGATTTCAGTTAATCTTGGGGTTGACCCTCGTCACGCTGACCAAATGGTTCGTGGTTCTGTGGCAATGCCAAACGGTACCGGTAAAACTATGCGTGTCGCAGTATTTGCTCGTGATGCTAAAGCTGAAGAGGCTAAATCTGCTGGGGCAGAGTTTGTTGGAGCTGAAGATCTTGCAGAGCTGATTCAAAACGGTGAACAAGGGTTTGACCGTGTAATAGCATCTCCTGATATGATGGGGGTGGTTGGCCGCCTCGGGAAAGTGCTCGGGCCACGGGGCCTTATGCCAAACCCAAAACTCGGCACAGTTACCCAAGATGTAGCAGGGGCCGTTAAAACTGCAAAGGCCGGTGAAGTCCAATTCAGGGTTGAAAAAGCTGGTGTTGTTCATGCGGGTATAGGTAAAGCCAGCTTTGACGCAGAAAAAATAGCACAGAATGCACAAGCATTTTTGGATGCAATTCAAAAGGCTCGCCCAACCGGAGCAAAGGGTACGTTCATGAAAAAAGTTACCATGAGTTCAACTATGGGACCTGGTATTTTTATCGATGCTGCTCAAATAACAGGATAACTTCCAGTTTTTTGAGTGAAAAAGAATTCTGGCACATATTTGTGCTTGAATGCAGGAGGAACAGTTTTTGTTCCTAACCTGTCCAAGACTGCAGGGGTTGATACTCAACTTAATAGCCTGCATAGATGGGGCATAGCAGATTGGTGCTTTCGCTTCGATGGGCAGGCCAACGGTGTAAACGCGGATTAAAGTCCGTTTTTATGCTCTGGTGTAACCGGGGGTGAAAACCCTCATAAATAAGGAGAAGATCAGATGAATCGGACAGAAAAAGCCGAACTGATCGAAACACTTCAATCTACGTTTGGAGCGGCAACATCTGTTGTCGTAACACATCAAACAGGGATGACAGTGGCAGAAAGCAGTGAGCTTCGTCAAAAAGTGCGTGAAGCTGGGGCGAACTACAGAGTGACAAAAAATAGGGTTACCAAAATAGCGCTTCAAGGAACACAATTTGAAGGTTTAACCGAATTTTTTAGCGGGCCTACAGCAGTTTGCACATCTTCGGATGCTGTGGCTGCTGCTAAAACCGTTTTCGAATTCACTAAAACTAATGATAAAGTCACAATTATTGGTGGTGGTCTTGATGGGAAAATTCTTTCAAAAGATGAGGTAGTTGCGCTAGCAAAGTTGCCATCTTTGAATGAATTACGTGGAAAGATTGTCGGAATTCTGCAGGCGCCGTCAGGTAAGTTGGCTAGCGTCATTGCTGCACCTGTTGGTGGGTTAGCTCGTGTCATTAAAGCACGTGCAGACAATCTCGGATAAGTGTTTGTGTTCTTAATGATCAGAAGTTAAAGCCAAAAGGAGAAAATGATGGCCGATATTGAAAAAATTGCAGAGGATCTATCTGCGCTAACTGTATTAGAAGCTGCAGATTTAGCAAAGCTACTAGAAGAAAAGTGGGGTGTGTCCGCAGCTGCGCCTGTAGCTGTTGCTGCAGTGGCCGGTGGTAGCGATGCAAGTGCAGGGTCAGCAGAAGAAAAAACGGAATTTGAGGTAGTTCTGACTTCTGCGGGTGCTTCCAAAATTAATGTTATTAAAGAAGTTCGCTCTATAACTGGTCTTGGTTTGAAGGAAGCGAAGGATCTCGTGGAAGCAGCTCCAAAATCTGTAAAAGAGGGTGCCAGCAAGGATGAGGCGGAAGAGATCAAAGGCAAGCTTGAAGCTGCTGGTGCAACAGTTGAGCTAAAATAAATATTTTCGCTCTAAATTGAATTGATTGAATCACCAGACTGTTTAATCAGTCTGGTGATTCGATGCACAGGATAATATTTAGTTTCTAAAGGATTGTAAAAAGCGACTAATTTTTTGGGAAAAGGTATTAAAACTTTGCACCGTAAATAATGTGATTATTAATCTAATCAGATATCAACAACGTTATATAAGAAAAAAGGGATATCGTTATAATGGCACAAAATGTAAGTACTCTTGATAGCCGCAAACGTGTTCGTAGAAGTTTTGGTCAACTTTCTGAAGTTGTTTCCATGCCAAATCTTATCGAAGTACAGAGGTCAAGTTATGATCAGTTCTTGCAGATGGCAACATCTGCCCCTGAAAGAACTGAAACCGGACTTCAAGAAGCATTTACATCTGTTTTTCCAATTAATGATTTCTCCGGAAGAGCGGTTTTAGAATTCGTATCTTACGAGCTTGAAAAGCCAAAATATGATGTGGATGAATGTCAGCAGCGAGGGTTAACATATGCTTCTGCTCTGAAGGTTACCCTGAGACTCGTTATATGGGAATTTGATGAAGATACTGAAGCAAAATCTATAAGAGACATCAAAGAGCAGGACGTCTACATGGGGGATATGCCCCTTATGACCGATAATGGCACATTTGTTATTAATGGCACTGAGCGTGTAATTGTTTCTCAAATGCATAGGTCACCAGGGGTATTTTTTGACCATGATAAAGGAAAGACGCATGCATCAGGAAAATTATTATTCGCTGCTAGGATAATTCCATATAGAGGCTCTTGGCTTGATTTTGAATTTGATGCAAAAGATATTCTTAATGTGAGAATTGACCGTAAACGCAAATTACCAGCAACAACGTTTATGATGGCTCTCCCAGATGAGCGTTCACTTGAAAAAGTTGAAAATGCAAAAAGACAAGGGCTAGAAATTGAACCTTCAGAAATTATAGGAATGAGTAGAGAAGAGATTCTTGGGACCTATTATTTATCTGATCATATTAGTAAAATTAAGGATACTTGGCGTCAGCCATTCGACACCGAAATTTTGCGCGGTACGAAAGTGGAGAAAGATATTGTCGATGCTGAGACTGGAGAGGTAGCTGTATCTGCGGGCACAAAACTGACTCCCAGAAGTCTAAAAAAACTAGAAGAAGCTGGCCTCAAACTCATCCGAATAGAAGAAGAGGACCTTATTGGGAAATTTCTTGCGAAAGATGTTGTTGATTTGTCCTCTGGAATTGTTCATGCAGAGGCAGGAGATGAAATAACAAAAGAGTTTCTTGAGCTTGTGGATAATGAGAGCATAAAGACACTTGATATATTACGAATAGACAATGTTAATTATTCAGCCAACCTCCGAAATACCCTTGCTGTAGATAAAAACAACAGCCGGGCAGAGGCATTGGTAGATATTTATCGTGTTATGCGCCCAGGAGAGCCCCCGACATTAGAGGGTGCCCATGAGTTATTTAATAATTTATTTTTTGACACAGAAAGATATGATTTGTCTGCTGTTGGAAGAGTAAAATTAAATTCTAGACTAGAGCAAGAAACTGATGATGAGATGCGGATTCTTCGAAAAGAAGATATTTTAGCAGTTCTTAATATTCTTGTTGGGTTAAAGGATGGAAGAGGAGATGTTGACGATATTGATCACCTTGGAAACAGACGGGTGCGATCCGTAGGAGAACTGATGGAAAATCAGTACCGTGTTGGATTACTCAGAATGGAGCGAGCCATAAAAGAACGCATGGGTTCTGTTGAAATAGACACCGTTATGCCGGCTGATTTAATAAATGCCAAACCAGCATCTGCAGCTGTAAGAGAGTTTTTTGGGTCGTCTCAGTTATCTCAATTTATGGATCAAACCAACCCACTTTCAGAAATCACACATAAACGACGTGTGTCAGCCTTGGGCCCTGGAGGGCTCACAAGAGAGAGAGCAGGTTTTGAAGTGCGTGATGTTCATCCCACACATTATGGAAGAATCTGCCCCATTGAAACACCTGAGGGGCCTAATATTGGTTTGATAAATTCACTTGCTACATTTGCTCAAATTAATAGATATGGATTTATTGAAACACCTTACCGGAAAGTAGAAAACGGAAAATTAACAGATGAATATCGTTATGTGTCTGCAATGGAAGAGGGCAAATATGGGATCGCTCAGGCTAACACAGAATTTGATAGCAATGGTAATATTGTAGGAGAATTAATTCCAGTCAGACGTGCTGGAGAAATAAGTCTTGCAAAACCAGAAGACGTTGATTTTGTTGATGTTTCACCAAAACAACTTGTTTCTGTTGCTGCTGCTCTAATCCCATTTCTTGAGAATGATGACGCTAACAGAGCATTAATGGGGTCCAACATGCAACGTCAGGCTGTTCCACTTTTGAAAGCTGAAGCGCCAACTGTAGGAACGGGGATGGAGGCTCGTGTTGCCCGCGACTCCGGTGTTACGATTATTGCGAAACGTTCAGGATTGGTAGACCAGGTTGATGCAACGAGAATAGTTATAAGTGCAGATGAAGATAGTGGAAATGACGATGTCTCTCCAGTGGATATATACAGTTTGCTTAAATTTCAGCGTTCAAACCAAAATACGACTGTTAACCAACGCCCACTGGTTAAAGTTGGGGATAGAATCAATACAGGCGACATTATTGCTGACGGTCCTTCAACAGAAGATGGTGAATTGGCTTTAGGAAGAAATGTTCTGGTCGCTTTCATGCCATGGAATGGATACAATTTTGAAGACTCAATTCTTATAAATGAGCGGATCGTTAGGGACGATGTTTTCACATCTATTCACATTGAAGAGTATGAGATAATGGCGCGTGATACTAAGCTTGGTCAGGAAGAAATTAGCCGCGACATTCCTAATGTCGGAGAAGAGGCTCTTAAGAATTTAGACGAGGCTGGTATTGTATATGTAGGGGCAGAAGTCAATGCTGGTGACATAATGGTTGGGAAGGTTACACCAAAGGGTGAGAGTCCGATGACACCAGAGGAAAAATTGCTTAGAGCTATTTTTGGTGAAAAAGCCTCTGACGTGAGAGATACCTCTTTGAGAGTGCCACCTGGGGGTGCAGGAACGGTTGTCGAGGTGCGTGTTTTTTCACGACGTGGCCTTGAAAAAGACGAACGCGCGAGAGCAATTGAACGGGCAGAAATTGAACGCTTAGCGAAGGACCGTGATGACGAGCAAAATGTTTTAGAAAAGGGTTTTGCGAGCAGAATGATGTCTATATTAGACGGTCAAATTGTTGCTGCAGGCCCCTCCTCATTATCAGTAAATGAAAAGCTTGATAAAGAAAAACTTGGAAGCTTAAGAAACCTAGAACTTCGTCAAATTGCAGTACAAAATGATGATGTACAAAAAAGCGTTGAGGCTCAGATAACAGATTTTGAAAACTCCATAAAAAGGCTGGATGGGAGATTTTCAGATAAGGTTGATAAGTTGCAACGAGGCGACGAATTAATGCCAGGCGTTATGAAGATGGTTAAGGTTTTCGTGGCAGTAAAACGTAAATTACAGCCTGGCGATAAAATGGCTGGACGGCATGGAAACAAGGGAGTTATTTCTCGTATAATGCCAGCCGAGGATATGCCTTATTTAGATGATGGAACGCCCGTTGACATTGTTTTGAACCCGTTAGGTGTGCCATCCCGAATGAATGTTGGTCAAATTCTTGAGACGCACCTTGGTTGGGCTGCAAGAGGGCTTGGAAAACAAATTGGTGAGGCAGTGGATGCTGCCAAAGCCTCTCATGACCTTACACCTTTAAGGGATAGGCTTAAGGCAATTTATCCTAAAGACCAATATAATGAAACAATTGCACATATGGACGATGCTCAAATAATAGAGCAGGCAAGCCTTTTAACTAGAGGTGTTCCAATGGCTACACCAGTTTTTGACGGAGCAAAGGAAGCTGACGTTTTAAATTTACTTGGGCAAGCAGGGTTGTCGGAAGCGGGTCAAGAATGGTTAATTGATGGACGTACCGGAGAAAAGTTCGATAGGCCTGTAACAGTAGGTTATATTTATATGCTGAAATTACACCATCTTGTTGATGAAAAAATTCACGCTAGGTCTATAGGTCCTTACAGTCTCGTTACGCAACAACCTCTAGGTGGAAAGGCGCAATTTGGAGGTCAGCGTTTTGGAGAAATGGAAGTTTGGGCTTTGGAGGCTTATGGCGCAGCATATACACTACAGGAGATGCTTACTGTAAAGTCTGATGACGTATCTGGTCGAACAAAAGTCTACGAAGCCATCGTTAGAGGTGATGATGATTTCGAAGCAGGAATTCCGGAGTCTTTCAATGTACTTGTTAAGGAACTTCGTTCATTAGGTCTTAACGTAGATCTTCATGATATTGAGAAATAGTTAATTGGAGCAAGAATGTTTGATTGCTCATAAATTAAAAAAGATAAACACACTGGTTTCCCCAGGTTTTAAAGAAGACGACAGGAGTCTAAATGATGAATGATTTGATGAACCCATTTGGTCAGCTTAAATCTGCACAAAGTTTTGATAAAATTAAAATCTCTATAGCATCACCAGACCTTATTAGATCTTGGTCATTTGGAGAAATTAAAAAGCCTGAAACTATAAATTACAGAACATTTAAACCTGAAAAGGATGGTTTGTTCTGCGCGCGAATTTTTGGTCCTGTTCGTGATTATGAATGCTTATGTGGAAAGTATAAGCGTATGAAATATCGCGGTATAATTTGTGAAAAATGTGGTGTTGAAGTAACTCTATCTAAAGTGCGAAGAGAGCGGATGGGTCATATAGATTTGGCAGCACCTGTGGCCCATATTTGGTTTCTAAAGTCATTACCGAGTAGAATTGGACTTTTGGTGGATATGACTTTGAAAGATCTTGAGAAAGTTCTTTACTTTGAAAATTTTGTTGTCCTCGAGCCTGGTTTAACTAGTCTTCAAAAGGGTCAGCTTTTGAGTGAGGAAGAATATTATGATGCCCAGGATGAATATGGTGATGACGCCTTTCAGGCAGAAATTGGTGCAGAGGCTATAAAGACTATTTTATCAGGAATTGATCTTCAAGTGGAACGTGAATCAGTTCGAACAGATTTGCGTGAGACAGGTTCTGAGGTGAAGCGAAAAAAATTAGTGAAGCGTTTAAAATTGATAGATGCGTTTTTAGAAAGTGGATGTCGACCAGAATGGATGATTTTAGACGTGGTCCCTGTTATCCCGCCAGAATTACGCCCTTTAGTCCCATTAGACGGTGGTCGCTTTGCAACTTCTGACTTAAATGATTTGTATCGTCGTGTAATTAACCGAAATAATCGTTTAAAAAGGCTAATAGAGTTACGTGCACCGGATATTATCGTAAGAAATGAAAAACGTATGCTGCAAGAGGCGGTAGACGCCCTTTTTGATAATGGTAGGCGTGGCCGAATTATAAGCGGGGTAAATAAAAGACCGCTTAAATCATTATCCGATATGTTAAAAGGAAAGCAGGGAAGGTTCCGTCAAAATTTGCTAGGGAAGCGAGTTGACTATTCGGGTCGTTCTGTAATAGTTGTCGGTCCTGAACTTAGGCTACATGAATGTGGTCTTCCGAAAAAGATGGCACTCGAACTGTTTAAACCATTTATATACTCAAAACTCGAGCTATATGGGCTTGCCAGTACAATAAAAGCTGCTAAGCGCATGGTAGAAAAAGAGCGTCCTGAAGTATGGGACATATTAGAGCAAGTTATCCGAGAACACCCAGTAATGTTGAATCGAGCTCCCACACTACATAGACTTGGGATACAGGCTTTTGAGCCAAAATTGGTTGAGGGAAAAGCGATACAACTACATCCGCTTGTTTGCACGGCGTTCAATGCCGATTTTGACGGTGACCAAATGGCTGTGCACGTTCCTTTGTCACTCGAGGCTCAATTAGAGGCGCGTGTTTTGATGATGTCAACGAATAATATTCTAAGCCCAGCAAACGGAAAGCCTATCATTGTTCCCTCACAGGATATTATTTTAGGTCTTTATTACCTTACAATGGAACGAGATGGAGAAGATGGTGAAGGTATGGCGTTCGCGGATATCCAAGAAATCTTGCTTGCACTTGATAATGGCTCAGTGAGTCTTCAGGCTCACGTTAAAGCAAGAGTATCTACATTTAATAGCTCTGGTGAGCGGGTCACAAAAGTAATGGATACGACTCCAGGCCGTGCTAGACTAGCAGATTTGCTTCCAGATAATCCGAATATCACTTTTGATTTAGTAAATAAGTTAATGACAAAAAAAGAAATTACTAATGTGATTGACACTATCTATCGACATTGTGGTCAAAAAGATACAGTAATTTTCTGTGATAGACTTATGGCTTTGGGATTTGGCCAGGCTTGTAAATCAGGTATTTCTTTTGGCATAGCTGACCTGAAAACACCAGATCTTAAGCAAAAATTTGTTTCTGACGCAGAGTCACAAGTGACTGAGTTTGAAAGTCAATATTTAGATGGTTTTATTACTCAAGGTGAAAAATATAATAAAGTCATTGATGTGTGGTCTCGCTGTTCAGATTTAGTGGCTGAGGAAATGATGAAGAGCATATCTACAATCGATAGTGGCAAACCCGTAAACTCTGTATGGATGATGGCTCATTCTGGTGCGCGTGGTTCCGCTGCTCAAATCAAACAACTGGCAGGTATGCGAGGGTTGATGGCAAAGCCGTCCGGTGAAATTATTGAGACACCTATTAAGTCTTCCTTTAAAGAGGGTCTAGATGTGTTGGAGTATTTTAATTCGACGCATGGCGCAAGAAAGGGTTTGGCAGATACAGCTTTGAAAACAGCAAATTCTGGTTATCTTACTAGAAGGCTTGTGGATGTCGCGCAGGACTGCATTATCACAGTTGAAGATTGTGGCACAACAGAGGGAATAACAATTCGGCCAGCAACTAATGGGAGTGAGATCGTTGACTCACTCTCAGATAGAATATTGGGCAGATACCTCGCTGCTGATTTAGTGAACCTTGAAACTAACGAGGTCATTGTAAAGCAAGGTGAAATGGTTGAAGAGGACCATTTGGAGGATATTGATAAGTGTGGTTTAGATCAAGCCTATATCAGATCTGTATTGGTATGTAATGCACCAGTAGGAATTTGCGGCACTTGTTATGGTCGAGACCTGGCACGAGGAACAACGGTTAACATAGGAGAGGCAGTAGGTGTGATAGCGGCACAATCGATAGGTGAGCCTGGAACACAGCTTACTATGCGCACCTTCCACGTCGGTGGCGCCGCACAAAGAGGTGCAGAAGAAAATAATATTGAAACAACAATAGCCGGTAAAGTTCAATTGGTTGACGTAAGCATAGTTGAGGGTTCTGACGGAAGTCCCATTGTGATGTCAAGAAGCTCAGAACTCCTAATTATAGATGAGCAAGACAGAGAGCGTGCTAGACACAGATTACCTTATGGAGGCAAACTGTTTGTTAAGGACGGAGATATGGTTAATCTCGGAGATGTATTGATTGAATGGGACCCTTACACAATCCCAATTATAACCGAGGTTAGTGGAAGAGCAAATTATGTTGACCTCTCAGAAGGCATAACAATGCGGGAGGCTGCTGATGAAATCACAGGTATTGTAAGCAGAGAGGTTATTGAAACAAAGCAATCAGGCAACACGGCGAACTTACGACCAAGGATCACATTACGTGACAATGACGGTGAGGTTTTATCGTTGCCAAATGGAATGGAAGCTCGATATTTCTTGCCGGTTGGAGCAATCCTATCCGTTGACAATGGGTCTGACGTAAAGGCCGGTGAAGTAGTGGCTAGGATTCCTAGAGAGTCTTCAAAAACACGTGACATTACTGGAGGACTTCCTAGAGTAGCTGAGCTTTTTGAGGCCAGAAAACCAAAAGACTTTGCTGTAATAAGTGAAATTGACGGTCGTGTAGAATTCGGAGCAGATTATAAGGCTAAAAGGAGAATTAGGGTAGTTCCTCTTGACCAAGAACAAGATGCAGTGGAATATCTTCTGCCAAAAGGTCGTAATTTAGCAGTCAATGAGGGCGATATAGTTCGCAAAGGCGACCTCTTGCTTGATGGCTCTCCTGTGCCTCATGATATTCTTAGTATACTAGGAGTAGAGGCACTCGCTGAATATCTAGTTAAGGAAATTCAGGATGTTTATAGACTTCAAGGGGTAAAAATTAATGATAAACATATAGAAGTTATTGTCCGTCAGATGCTTCAAAAAGTTGAAGTTGAGGATGGTGGCGATACAACTTTATTAGTTGGAGAGCAAGTAGAACGCGAAGAATATATCCTTGCTAACGAGGTGGCCGAAAAAGAAGGTCTTAGACCAGCCACAGCGAGACCTGTTTTGCTCGGTATAACTAAAGCCTCATTGCAAACTCGTTCATTTATATCGGCGGCATCATTTCAAGAGACGACACGTGTTTTGACAGAAGCTTCTGTTTCAGGCCGCGAAGATAGACTCGAAGGCCTTAAAGAGAACGTGATTGTGGGTCGACTTATACCTGCTGGCACTGGATCTGTTATAAATAAAATGCGAAGAGTTGCAGCTGATCGAGATAATATTATTGCAAGTAATAGAAAAGCTCAAGCAGATGCAAAAGCTTTGCAAGATGAAGCAGATGGTTTTGCTGACGAAGAAATAGAGGAAGTAGTTGAAGGTTAAATCTTTATGCACAAAGATTAGAACTTGAATTAAATAAAAATGAGCGAAATGTAAATAAAAGCTTGACCATTTCGTTCACAAAAAATAGTATCCGGCCATTCTTGTGGATCCTGGTAGTGGAAAAAAATTATTTCATATTTCCAAACACTCGGTCTGTTTATACAAGCGGTTGGTATCGTAAATACTAAATGACCATTTATGCTATGGCAGTACAAGTGGTCTTCTTAGAAAATTGTTTTGTTAAAAGGGCCTAATATGCCAACAATAAACCAGCTTATCAGATATGGTCGAAATCGGCCTGTGTCTAGGAATAAAGTTCCTGCTATGGAAGCGTGTCCTCAGAAACGCGGTGTTTGTACAAGGGTTTACACAACAACACCGAAAAAGCCTAATTCCGCACTCCGCAAAGTGGCTCGTGTTCGCCTCACAAATGGGTTTGAAGTTACAAGCTACATCCCTGGTGAAGGACATAATTTACAAGAACATTCTGTGGTACTTATAAGAGGAGGGCGAGTTAAAGATTTGCCGGGTGTTCGTTATCATATTATACGCGGAACGCTCGATACCCAGGGTGTGTCTGATCGCCGTCAACGCCGTTCTAAATACGGTGCAAAGCGTCCGAAATAAGGAGAAATTATGTCTCGTCGTCATCGTGCAGTAAAACGTGAGGTCATTCCTGACCCTAAATTTAAAGATGTGGTAGTATCAAAATTCATGTCTTGCTTAATGTTTGATGGAAAACGGTCGCTCGCTGAAAGCATTGTTTACGGTGCTTTTGAACAAATCGAGAGTAAATCAGGAAATGAGCCCGTAAAAGTTTTCCATGACGCACTGGAAAACGTTCGTCCTCATTTGGAGGTTAGGAGTAGGCGCGTTGGAGGGGCTACGTATCAAGTGCCGGTTGAAGTGCGGTCTGATAGAGCGCAAGCTCTAGCCATTCGCTGGCTCATAGATAGTTCGCGCAAAAGAGGAGAAAGAACAATGGTTGGCAGATTATCTGCTGAGCTTATTGATGCTGCCAATAATCGAGGTAATGCAGTAAAAAAGCGTGAAGACACGCACAAAATGGCTGAGGCAAACAGAGCGTTTGCGCACTATCGCTGGTAAAAGGTTTCAGGAGTTAATTAAATGTCGCGGGAATATACATTAGACAGATATCGTAATTTTGGGATAATGGCTCACATAGATGCGGGAAAGACAACCACAACAGAACGTGTTCTATATTATACGGGTCGTTCACATAAAATAGGCGAGGTCCATGATGGTAATGCCACTATGGACTGGATGGAACAAGAACAAGAACGGGGCATAACTATAACCTCAGCTGCAACTACCTGTTTTTGGTTTCGCACTGAAGATGGAGAAAACCCAACCCCGGAGTATGGAAAAGATGCAGATGAAGCCAAGTTTCGTTTTAACATCATTGATACGCCCGGCCACGTTGACTTTACGATAGAGGTAGAAAGGTCTCTCGCTGTTCTGGATGGCGCTGTTTGCGTGCTTGATGCTAATGCAGGGGTTGAACCGCAAACAGAAACCGTTTGGCGCCAAGCTGATAGATATAAAGTGCCTCGTGTAGTTTTCGTTAACAAAATGGATAAAATTGGAGCTGATTTTTTTAACTGTATCCAGATGATATCTGACCGTACAGGCGCTACGCCCCTTCCGATACAAATGCCAATTGGATCTGAAAGTGAGTTCACCGGTCTAATAGATTTGGTAACTATGAAAGAATGGGTGTGGCAAACCGAAGATCTGGGTGCTAGCTGGATAATAAAAGATATTCGTCCTGAGCTTCTAGATAAAGCGCAAGAAATGCGCGCTGATATGATAGAAATAATAGTGGAACAAGATGATGATGTTATGGAAAAATTTTTGGAAGGCGAAGAGCCTGATGAATTGACCATAAAAAGCCTAATTCGAAAAGGCACATTAGCAATGGATTTTGTGGCAGTAATATGTGGTTCAGCCTTTAAGAACAAAGGCGTTCAGCCCATGTTAAACGCAGTTATCGACTTTTTGCCTGGTCCAAAGGATGTCCCTGACTATTTAGGGTTTGCGCCAGGTGACGATACAGAAACGCGTGATATTCCTAGAAAAGCAGATGACGCTGATCCATTTACAGGACTTGCATTTAAAATAATGAATGACCCATTTGTTGGTTCCTTAACCTTTCTTAGAATATATTCTGGTTGCCTGAAGAAAGGCGACTCTCTTTTGAATTCTACTAAAGGGAAGAAAGAACGCGTAGGACGAATGATGATGATGCATTCAAATAATAGAGAAGAAATTGAGGAAGCTTTTGCAGGGGACATCGTAGCCCTTGCAGGGATGAAAGAGACAACCACTGGAGATACTATTTGTGACCCTCTAAAACCTGTTGTTCTTGAAACCATGACTTTCCCCGACCCCGTCATTGAAATAGCAATTGAACCGAAATCTAAGAATGACCAAGAAAAGATGTCCGCAGGTCTTCAACGCCTTGCTGCGGAAGACCCGTCCTTCCAGGTGTCGTCAGATAATGAATCAGGTCAAACTATAATGAGAGGTATGGGAGAACTTCATCTTGATATCTTGGTTGATAGATTGAAGAGGGAATTCAAAGTGGAAGCCAACATTGGTGCACCGCAAGTAGCTTATCGTGAAACAATTACAAAAGATGTAGAAATTGATTATACGCATAAAAAACAATCGGGAGGTTCTGGGCAATTCGCAAGAGTGAAAATCAAGTTTGGACCACTGAAAGAGGGCGGTTTTCAATTTTCTAATTCGGTAGTTGGTGGGAATGTTCCTAGAGAATTCATACCTGGTGTGGAAAAAGGTATAATCCAAGCAAAAGATACCGGAATAATAGCAGGGTTTCCAGTCATTGATTTTCAAGCAGAACTGGTCGATGGCGCTAGCCACGACGTGGACTCATCCGTGTTAGCTTTTGAAATCGCAGCGCGTGCTGCATTTCGTGATGCTATGTCAAAAGCAGCAGCGAGATTGCTCGAGCCAATAATGAAAGTTGAGGTTATCACGCCTGAAGAATACATGGGTGATATAATAGGCGACCTGAATAGCCGCCGTGGAAACGTTGGAGGGATGGAACCTCGCGGAAATGCACGCGCTATAGATGCTATGGTGCCTCTTGCAAATATGTTTGGATATATCAACACCCTGCGATCCATGAGTCAGGGGCGTGCCCAATATTCAATGCAATTTGACCATTATGAACAAGTGCCTCAGGCCGTTGCAGACGAAGTTCGTGCCAAGTTGGCGTAAATTAATTAGCTAGTTTTTATTAGGAGGGTATATCATGTCCAAGGAAAAATTTGACCGTTCAAAACCACATTTAAACATCGGCACGAT
>JAAXKA010000007.1:18100-50314 GCA_012269555.1 Alphaproteobacteria bacterium | reverse complement strand
CCGGAATTGAACCGATGTCCACGGTTTTGCAAACCGCTGCATAACCACTCTGCCACCGGGCCCTTTAAATATAATCTGCTACTCTAAGGTGCTGTTGCTGTCAATAAAGTTCAATAAAATTCTAATTTATAAAACAACTGGAATTTTATGATTTGAGATACATTCAGATTTGAATTTTAATTATGAACAAGATAGATTATCTGTTGTATCAGTCTATATCTTTAATAAACTTGTTCAAGTTTAATGAATAACCTTTCTTTAAGGAATATTATGAAAAAGGCTATTATTTGTGGTGGTTCAATTGGTGGTTTATTTGCTGCAGCAGCTCTTCGTAAGTCTGGGTGGCAGGTAGACGTTTTTGAGCGTACTGAAATCGAATTATCAGGTAGAGGTGCAGGGATAGTAACACATGATGTGTTAATAGAAGCACTTAGAGCAATTGACATTACTACCGATGATTTGGGTGTTTATGTGAAGGATAGAACAGCATATGATAAAAACGGGAATGAGCTGCTCAGATTACCGTTTCCCCAAATAGTTACGTCTTGGGATAGAATACATAGTCTTTTACGTGCCTCTCATCCTAATGAGCATCATCATTTAGGCAGAGCGGCTATTGGTTATAGGCAGGAGCAAAATAAAGCAATTGCGATTTTGGATGATAAAACAGAAATAGAGGCGGATCTGGTAATTGGCGCAGATGGTTTTGGTTCTAACATACGGGCTCAGATGTTACCTAATGTCAAGTCAATCTCTTCTGGTTATGTTGTATGGAGGGCATTGGCTAATGAGTCTGATTTGTCAGAGGAAGTGCGCTCAGATGTATTTAAAACATTTGGTTTTTTTGTGCCCACGGGTAGCCAGATAATTGGTTATCCAATAGCCGGCATTGGAAATGACCTTAGAGAAGGGCGCCGAAGATATAATTTCGTTTGGTATATTGGGGTTGAAGCGGATGAATTGAAAGATATGCTGACAGACAATAATGGAAATTACTATTCTGTTTCAATACCACCTCCTCTAGTGCGAGATGATGTGATGAAGCGTTTCACCGAAACTGCTCATCGAATTCTACCTGCAAATTTTGCTGAGATATTAGAAAAATCAGAAATGCCATTTTTTACACCAATTTATGATCATCACTCACCAATTATGGGGTATGGCAATGTTGGTTTGGTAGGAGATGCGGCTTGCGTTGCGCGTCCACATGTTGGAATGGGCGTTACTAAAGCTGCGTGTGATGCATTATGCCTCGCAAAGTCGCTTGATAACTTTTCAAATATTCCTGATGCACTGGCCGCTTATTCTGAAGAAAGAGTAGCAGCATCTGCTCGGGCTCATTATAGAGCGCGTGATTTAGGTGCCACAATTTTTGTGGATCCTGAAGGAGGTAATGAAGATGGAAGTCGCAATCCTAATTTACATGAAATAGTAAGTACTACGGCTACAATTGTGATATAAAATCAAAATTTATCAGTCTTTTGCACGCAATTCTTCATAACTTGTAGTAACAAACTTTGTGTAGCCTGGTCGTGTTTGAAGTTTGTCATACCAGCTTTTGAGCGGCTCTGTTGCCGCCAAATCAGGAGCAACATCTCTCATTCTATACATTAGAGTTCCTAGAGCAATATCTGCTATAGTGAAATTTCCAAGTAAAAAATCTCTATTTTCTAATTGTTTGCTCACTATCATAGATGCGGATATTAACGCTTTATATTGTTTTTCTTCATTCTCTTTTGAACGCTGTTTTGATGGCGTGCGAACTAATTCCCAAAATAAACCAATAACAGCAGGTTGAAATGCGCTACTGCTAAAATCTATCCAGCAATTAATTTCTGCTTCTTTACGCATGTCTTTTATTCCAATGCTTGATTCAGGAAATTTTTTTGCCAGATAACGTAAAATAGAGTGACTTTCCCAGAGCGCAATATCGCCATCTTCTAGCACAGGAACTAATTTGGTTGGTGTTTTTGAAGCGTATTCCTTTTTATCTTTTCCACCATAAATTCCACCTACGATTTCATGCTCATATGGCTGCCCTAGTTCTTCCAATGCCCATAATATTTTTTGGACATTGGAAGACGTTTTTCTTCCCCATAGTTTAAGCATTATTTTATTGCTTGAGGATTTATTGGTGAACCAGCAGCTCCTGGGATATGTAGAGGTGGAGCATTAAAGAAAAATTCGTATACTTTGTCTTGGTCACAATCTTCTGCCAATTCTTTGAGATAAAAAATTTCTCCCATTGATATACCAATTGCTGGTATCACAACCCAGTGCCATGGCTGGTTTGCCTCATCTGTTTCATTTGGTCGTACTTCACATCCCCAGGTATCAGCGCATATTGCTGCAATATCATGATTTTTGATCCAATGGGCTGTTTCAAACGCCAGACCTGGGGCATCTCCGCCTGCATAACCAGTCCAATCCTTCTTGGCAAGGCAACGTTCTTGATGCCCTGTTCTTACAATTACAAAATCCCCCTTCTTTATCTGAACATTTTGGGAAGTTGCGCAATCATCAAGGTCTTTGTTGGTTATAGGATAGCCATCTTCTAAGCTATCGACGCCTTTAAATCGAGCTATATCTAAAAGAACTCCTCTGCCGGCCATTTTGTCCCTGACATGTTCAATTCCAAGATTGCTTGAACCATGAATAGTGACATCTGTAGCAGGATATCCGTTATACATTTTATCATCTAAAAAAATATGGCAAAGCGCATCCCACTGGGTGGATCCCTGACAAGGAAGATTTATTGCATCATCAGCGTACCTTAAAAAGGTTTTTCCATCAGAGTCTTGTACTCCAGCAACTGCATCTGTGCCTGTGGCAAGCATTTGGTGTATCATATTCCACCTACCACCAAAAAGACCAGACTGAATTTTTTCTTTTAAATCAAGTCCTAATGCAAAAACTTTTCCCTTTTTTATAAGCTTTGCAGCGTTAACAATATCCTCCGGTGTAATATTATTTAATGTACCCAGTTGGTCGTTTTCGCCCCAACGTCCCCAGTTTGAGAGTTCTTTTGCTGTATCGTAGATATGTTGTCTGGTGAACTTTGCCATTAAATTGCTCCTTTTTTTAATTAAAAAATAAATTAGAAATTAAAGATTGCTTGTGCCTCGTGCAGGATAATCGTTCTCAACTGCGAATTTTGCCTTTGGCATTAAAGTCTCTAAATCAGGTCTTGCCCAAGGCATATTTCCAATATCGATTAGATAAAGTCTACCATCTGGGCGTATCCACATTAATCCAGGTTCACAAAAGATGTCATTCTCTGCCTCTTTTATTGAAGTTGAAATATACAAGCCCCATTTTTTTGCTGTTTCAATGTCTAATCCATAAGCAACGTTAATTTTATCAAGACCCCATTCAGATTTGGATTGTTCGGCACGTTCGTTCGAGTCCATTGAAGCAACAACTACTGAAAACCCTAAATCTGAGACTTTTTCCATCATTGAATTTAGTGTGCCAAGATAATTTTTACATACTGGACAATGAAGCCCACGATAAAAAATTACCATTGTAAAGTGTTTTGGGTTTTGTTCAGACAAAACCCATCTTCCGCCTCCCACTAAAGGTAATGATAATTCTGGTGCTGCAGTATCTGGTATCAATGTATGTGTCATAGAAATTCCTTTTTTTTAATGGGTATTAACTCAGATTTAAAATAATAATTTGCTTCTACAAAGGATTAATGATCCAATTTTCTATAATATTCACACCACTTCCACGAAGTACTTTAGCTATTGGGCAAAATTTTGCTAAATCTATTTTTAACATATTAATTTGTTCCTCAGTTGCGTCAGTGTCGATTTCAATATCCATTGTGACCTCTGAAAAAGGAACATCTATTTCTTCTTCAAGCATTGTCCCTCGTCGGTCAAACTTGGCACTGAGCTGAATATCCATTTCTCCCAACTCGATGCCCATTTTGTGGGCGATTCTCTTACTAATAACATTTGTACACCCTATTAATGATGCCATTAAGGTTTCTGTTGGAGTTAGGCCTTGATTCGTGCCACCTCTTGCTTCTGGTTCGTCAATAACAGAGCTTACATCACGAATATTAATTTTAGTTCTAGCATGTGTTTCGCCAGTTGCAGACATTGACATAATTACTTCAGATTTTTGGGTCGTATTTGTCATTGGAAATCCTATTTTGGGGTTGTCTAATTTGAAGAAATAGATAATCGTTAATAATTGTTATGGTCATCTGCAAAGAATGCAAGATTAAAAGAAGAAAATTTTAAATAGGACAATTATAATGAAAGCGCCTGATTTTAGTTATGAAAAACCAAATTCTATTCTAGGTATTTTGTCATTGCTAGAAAAAGATGAATTAGAGTGTCAACTTTTAGCTGGCGGGCAAAGCCTTATGCCAATGATGAATTTCAGGATGGCAACACCTAAAACTATCGTTGACATATCAGGTGTTTCTGAACTCTCTCTAATCACCGAAACTCCGAAGGCAATAGAGATTGGCGCTATGGTTCGATATCGTGAATTACAGGATAGTGATGTTATTCAAAAATTTTGTCCATTAATTACCATGGTAATTCCGCATATTGCACACCCAGCAATCCGTAATCGAGGAACAATTGGCGGTTCAATTGGCTTGTCAGACCCTGCGGCCGAGTTACCAGCTGTTTTACTTGCGTTAGATGGAAAAGTAGAAGTTTCTTCAAATAAAGGTATTAGAGAAGAACCTGCAAATAAATTTTTTAAAGGGGTTTACGAAACTGCTTGTTCCTCTAATGAGTTGATCACCAAAATTATTTTGCCAAAAGCACAGCCGAAGCAAAAATTTGGTTTTCATGAAATAGCAAGACGTCATGGTGACTACGCAATGGCAGGTGTTTGCATAGCGCAAGATCAAGATTTAACAGTCAGAGTTGCCTTTTTTGGAGTCGCAGAAAAAGCGCTTCGTATCGCATCCATAGAAAAAGTACTTTCTGGCAACTCGATTTTTTCACAGAGTATAATAGAAAATGCACAGTCCGCAGTTGAAGATATACAATTTGAGGGAGATATGAACGCAGGTCCAGAGGTCAAAAAGCATCTTGCAAAAGTAGTCCTTGAACGTGCATTAGAGGGGATAAAATAATGACAAAGACAGCTCAGATAACTCTTACTATTAACGGTGAAAAGCATATCGAAGATGTGCCAGTAAGAATGAATTTGGCAGATTTCATTAGAACAAAAATTGGCCTTACTGGAACGCATGTTGGCTGTGAGCATGGAGTTTGTGGCGCATGTACTCTGTTCTTAGATGGAGTAACAATTCGAAGTTGTCTGACCTTAGCGGTACAAGCTGATGGTTCAGAAATTACAACTATAGAAGGATATGAAACTGATAAAAATGCATCAGATCTTATTAAAAACTTCCATACAAGAAATGCCTTACAATGTGGTTATTGTACCCCTGGAATGCTTGCTTCATCCATCGAGTATATTGAGCAAGGTAATCCAGCTGATAGAGAATTAGTAAAACAACACATATCAGGAAATTATTGCAGGTGCACCGGTTACCAAGCAATAGTTGATGCTATTTGCACAACAATAGAAGAGAGGCAGAATTAATGACTGGTCCAGCAACTGTTTTTGATAAACCAACAGACTATATTGGAAAGTCTATTCCAAGATCAGATGCGTCGCGTCTGTTGAGAGGAAAAGGTCATTATGTAGATGATATTCAGCTTCCTAGAATGGTGCATGCCGTTTTTTTAAGATCTCCTCACGCGCATGCAAAAATTATTTCAATTGATATTAAAGAGGCAGAAAAAGCAAAAGGTGTTATAGCTATTTATACGGGTAACGACATTGCAAAACATGTAGAACCTTATGTTGGTGTATTAAGTCATTTACCTGGCTTAAGATCGCCAGCCCAATATCCATTGGCCGTGGACGTTGCGCGTTGGCAAGGAGAACCAGTTGCTGTTGTTGTTTGTTCCTCAAGGGCTTTAGGCGAGGACGCCCTTGAATTAATCAATATTAGTTATGAACCATTGCCAGCTGTAACGGATACAATGGATGCCTTGTCTTCAGAATCTCCCCTTATTCATAAAGAATATGACAGCAATTTAGCATGGAAGCGCGAGGTTGAGGTTGGCAGCCTAGATGAGGCACTTTCGGGCGATGAAGTAGTCGTGGTCGAAAAACAAATGAAATTCGGCAGACATACAGGAGTTACATTGGAAACACGTGCTACTGTTTGTGACTATGTTCCGGGAGATGATGAGCTAATAATGTACTATGCGGGTCAAGCACCACACATGTTGCAATTTATATTAGCCAAGCATCTCAATATGTTAGAAGAAAATGTTCGTGTTGTAGCTCATGATGTAGGTGGTTCTTTTGGGATTAAAGTGCATACTTATGGTGATGAAATCGCAACAGCAATAATTGCTAAGTTATTAAAAAGACCGGTAAAATTCACAGCCGATAGACTTGAAAGTTTTGTTACAGACATTCACGCTCGAGATCATGTTGTTAATGCTAAGATAGGTGTTCGAAAAGATGGAAGTATTGTTGGGATGGGATTTAATGATTTTACAGGGATTGGGCCGTTTTCTATGTATCCCAGAACATCCGCAATAGAGTGCAATCAAATACTAAATTTAACTGGTGCTCCGTATCAGTTCGAGCATTATCATGCAGTTGGCAATGTTGTATTTCAAAATAAAACTCTAATGTGTCAATATAGAGCAGTTGGTCATCCTATAGCAATGGCGATTTCAGATTGTATGCTTGAGGAAGCAGCTCGAGTTATTGGGATGGATCCAGTTCAAATAAGGAAAAAAAATCTTATACCAGATGATGCTTATCCCACAAAATCTACTACAGGGATGCGTTTTGATGATTTATCACATCATGCATGTCTAGATAAATTATTGGAAATAATGGATTATGATAAGTTGCTCTTAGACCAAGAAGAGCATAGAAAAAGAGGAATTTATCGGGGAATTGGTTTTGTCTCTTTGGTAGAGGTTACAAACCCATCTCCGATGTTTTACGGAATCGGTGGTGCGCCAATAGCATCTCAGGACGGAGCAACTGTGCGACTTGATGCAGCTGGAGCTCTTCATGTTTCATCATCCGTCACCGAACAAGGGCAGGGAACCAATGCTATTTTGCAGCAAATTGCAGCTGATGTGTTCGGCGTTTCTATTGAGCGTGTTAAGGTCACAACTGGAGATACTGCTACGGTGCCTTATGGTGGAGGTACATGGGCATCAAGAGGAGCAGGAATCGGTGGAGAAGCGATGCTTCAGGCAGCTTATGCTCTAAAGGAACAAGTATTAAGTACAGCAGCGGTTATATTACAGGCAAAAGCTGAAGAGCTAGATATTTCTTTTGGAGAAGTTGTTTTAAAATCTTCAGGAGAGCAAAAAATCTCTTTGGGCGATTTAGCGAAAATTGTTTATTACCGTGGTAATGAGTTACCAAATGACCTTCAGCCCGAATTAATTGCTACTCGTCATTACCGAGTTACTGATTTTCCATTTGTGTTTACGAACGGTGCTATGGCTGCTCATGTCGAAGTTGACACAAATACTGGTTTAATAAAAATTCTGCATTTTTGGGCTGTAGAAGATTGTGGTAGAGTTATTAACCCTCAACTTGTTGATGACCAAATTCGAGGGGGAGTGGTTCAAGGTATTGGAGGTGCACTATATGAAGAATGTGTTTATGATGCTGATGGGCAAATGCAAAATGCTAGCATGGCAGATTATCTGGTACCTATGGCTGGTGAAATGCCAGAAATAACGGTTGCTCATGTTGAAACCTTCACTAAAACTTCTGTTTTAGGTGCAAAGGGAGCAGGAGAAGCGGGTACTGGTGGTGCGCCTGCTGCTATCATGAATGCAGTTAATAATGCGTTATCACCCCTTGATTGTGGAATATGGCAAATGCCAATGACGCCAGAACGGGTTTTAAGAGCATTAGGCAAAATCTGATAATGGAAAGAAATAAAATTAAGGTATCAGTTTTTATTTTGCTGAATTAATTCATATACCTATTTGGTTGTATTTCTTGCCATGCTATTGAACTAATTTCTTCTTTTAATAGTTTTAAGAAGAAAGTAGCTTGTGGTGTTAATGACCTACCTATTGGTTCTATAATCACAAAATCGGAGTATATATTTGGTTCGCATATTGGGTTTATATGTCTCAAATTAGAATGAGTATCAGGCACGCATATTAAGTATGGAAGAATAGTTACCCAGTCTGTTGACCCCACTAATTCTAAGGTTCCAATCATAGAATCCATTTCCATAATGTTTGTAATTTCTATTGAATGAGCTGTAAAATAATCCTCTAATTTAATTCGTCGGATATTTGCTTTTGTAGGTAAAACTATTTTCAGTGGAGCAAGATTCTTTAAAGAAATTTCTTCTCCTTGATTGGTTCCAAACGATGGAGATGAGACTAAAACTTCTCGGTCTCTTACTAAATTTGAATATTTTATTCCCTGAGTTCCAGTCATTACAGGAACTAATGCAAAATCTAGTTCTCCTGCTTTTACCATATCTGTAAGGCTACCACTGTAGGATTCAACTATACTTATTTCTATATTGGGATGTGTTGTCGAAATTGATTTTAAAACAGGAGCCAATGCAGCCCTAGTAAATGTGGGCATTAGACCAGCATTAACCTTTCCAGAAAGACCTTTTCCTGCGTTTATTGCCTCTTGTTCAGCTGTTTTTAATGTTCGGATAGCTTCAACAGATTTTTTGTAAAATCCGTGACATATCGTGGTAGGAATAACTCCATTAGAATTTCTGGTGAATAAGTTAATTCCTAATTCTTTTTCTATTGCACTTATGTGTTGAGAAATTCCGGATTGAGTTGCATTTTCTCGCTCTGACGCTGCAGTAAAAGACCCTTCCTCATAAACTGCAATTAGAGAATTTAGCTGACGAAGTGAAGCCATATTTATCATCCGTTAAAATAAAATGAGTATTATTATTGGTATAATAAAAAATTATACCATATGTAAAATAATATTATTTTATTTTGAGCAAAAAAAAACATATATAAATTAGTATTGATAAATTGGTGCCGGCTTAAAAATAAAGGGTCATTTAAAATGGAAATTGGTTTTTTTACGATGCCTATACACCCAGTCAATAAAGATTGGCGTGTCAGTCTAAAAGAAGATAGAGAAGCGTTCTTGCTCGCAGACGAACTTGGTTTTTCAGAGGCTTATGTAGGTGAACATGTTACAGACGCGGCAGAAAATATTACGTCTTGTGCAATGTTTGTTGCGTCACTAGCTGCCGAAACAAAACAAATACGTCTAGGCACAGGTACTGTTAATTTACCCAATTCACATCCTGCTCATGTTGCGGGTCAAGTGGCAATGTTAGACCACATGTTAGATGGAAGGTTAAATTTTGGAATTTCTCCTGGTGGTTTAGCGTCAGATGCAGAGGTCTTTGGTACGTTAGATAACAATCGAAATGAAATGTTTTTAGAAGGTATAGATATTGTTCTTAAAATTTGGGAATCTGAGGCTCCCTATAATATCGAAGGAAAGTATTGGAAAGTTACTACTGAAAGAACATCTTTAACGGATATAGGGCAGGGCATAATGGCCAAGCCATTGCAGAAACCACATCCACCCATTGTGGTAACCGCTGTTGCACCTTTTTCCAAAGGTGTAACAGAGGCAGCTGCCAGAGGGTGGGAGCCTATTAGCGCTAATTTCTTGATGCCTCAATGGGTTAAAACGCATTGGCCAAAATACGTAGAGGGTTGTCATCGGGTTGGCAGGCCTGCTGACCCAGCAAACTGGCGCGTTGCAAAATCAGTCTTTGTTGCTGACGATTTAGCTACCGCTAAAGAATATGCATTAGGGCCAGATAGCCCCTATGTCTTTTATTATAACCAGTTATTGACTAAGATGCGCAAACATAATCGAGTTGAGCTTTTTAAAGCTTACCGCGAACAGCCAGATGATGAAGTTACACTGGAAGATGTTTGTAATAAACTCATTATCTGGGGAACACCTGATAAAGTCACTGATGAGATTTTGGAGTTTCAGGATGAGGTGGGAGAGTTTGGTACCCTCCTATACGCCGGCAAAGATTGGGCATCTCCTGAACTAGCAAGACGTTCTATGATTTTAGCTGCGGAAAAAGTAATGCCTGATGTTACCTCTGCTAGTTCAGATATAAAAAATAAGACGGCAGCAGAATAAACCGCTATTGCGTAAAAAATATTTTTAAAAATATAGACTCTTCCACAGGGAGAGTCTTCTTATTTTATTTTGGTAATTCCCTTTTTTAATAGCCTAAAAAATAAAATTTATAGTTTTTATGCTCTCTTGATAAAAACCAGCATTGAATTGTATTTGCGTTAGCATTATAAGCGTTTATAGATAAGGTTTGAAACGCCATTTATGAGTTACTGAATGAACAATCAATCATTTACCAAAGCTAGAAAAATTATGCTCGAAAGTCAGATTAGGCCGAATAAAGTTATTGACGAAATGGTTTTATCTGCTTTTGCCAACATACCACGAGAGATATTTGTTCATAAATCGATGCAAGACATTGCTTATATAGATGAAGATTTACCCCTCAGTAACGGTAGATATTTGATGGAGCCAATGGTTTTAGCCAGACTCATACAATCTTTAGAATTAAACGCATCTGATAATGTTATGATTATCGGTATTGGAACAGGTTACAGCGTTGCCATTATTTCTCAAATAGTAACATCCGTAATTGGTATTGAATCTAGGGCAACATTAATACAAAAAGCAGAAAATAATTTGACTGAGCTTGATATTACAAACGCAGTTTTATTTAAAGAAAGACTTCAAGACGGTTTTAGCAGAGAGGCTCCATACAATGCTATTTTGATTGACGGCGGAATTAGTTTTATTCCTGAAAGTATTTTAGATCAGCTCACGAATAATGGTAAACTTGTATCAATTTACAGGCCAAATATCGAAACTGCTGGTGAGGCGAGTATATGGATGCGTTCTGGGACAAAATTTTCAAGAAAATGTTTATTCAATGCGCAAGTGCCCACACTCGAAGAATTCAGAGCTAAGCCAGAATTTATTTTCTGAAATTTCTGCAACTAAAGAGGAAAATAGCGGAGTAGAAAGGAATATGATGTGTTTTTAAAAGGCAGGTTTGCTCCTAGCAATTTTATGGTTTCCCTCGTTGTCGTAATATACAGTATCTCGGGATATTCTTGTTTTGTTAAAGCTGATAGTTTTGAAATCGCATTGCTTGAAGGAATGGCAAACGCTAACCTTTTAGCTATTTCTAGGCAGGATTATATTACCGCTCGTCAAGAACTTATAATCGCGGCTAGTGACAAGGATTTAAATGGTAAACTTTCTTTTTCTCAAAGCCAAACCTTTTATGATCGCCCCAACCAAGTTGATAACACTTACAATGATGCAACGCTTGCAGGTGCGATAACTTTCACGAAACAATTATATAATTTTGGAGAAACAAAGGTAAAAAAGGATGCCGCTTTATTATCTTTAGAGATTGCTAAAGCAGGTTATTTCGTTACTGAGCAAGCAGTTCTGATGTCCATTATCGAGACGTATCTTAATGTGATACAATCGAAAGAAGAAGTAGAATTATTTGAAAGTAACTTTGATAGGCTTACTCGACAGACAGAGGCTGAAAAATTAAGGGTTGAGGCTGGTGTGTCAACTAAAGCTAATTTAGCCTTGTCAAATTCAAAATTACTGAGTTCACGTTCAGAATTAGTTGCTGCTAAAGCTGTTTATGAAAATGTTGTTGAAGAATATGAATCTTTAATAGGAGTCCCTCCAATAAATCTCTCTGAGCCAGACCTGCCAAATATTATTCCAAAAAAAGTTAAACTAAGTGAAAATGACGCATATAAATACCATCCATCATTAATTCTTGCAGTTGCTAATAAAGACTTAGCGGCTTTGCAACAAGAAATTCTAATTAAGTCTCTAGGCCCTTCTGTTGACCTTTCTATTTCGGCAAACAACCGAAACACCGGTGGAGTTTCTACATCTGATGGAAGCGAGCTTGCTGCTACTATATCTATGACAATGCCAATATTAGTAACACCATCAAGTAAAGCCCAATCACAAAAATTAATTTCGAACCTTATGGCTGCTCAAATTGACACTGATGAGGCCAAGCGTGCTGTAGGTTTGGCAGCTCGCGCTGGGTTTAGAAATCACATATCCGCAAAAATTCAGCTGAAAGCTGCATCTTCGGAAGTCGAGGCTTATCGTTTAGTAGTGGAAGCGACTAAGGCCGAAGTTGAATTTGGAAATAAAACAATTCTCGATCAATTAGATGCCGAAGATAATCTTAAAAATGCAATTCTAAGGGAAATGCGAGCCAATCATTCCGTTTTGTTGACCGGTTATAAGTTATTGCAAGCCATGGGAACCCTTACGCCTGAAAATTTAGGAATAGGAGAAAAGTATATTCCGCTTGAGAAATTGGAAGATCCAGAGCCAGAACTAAAATCATTCTTGTCTGTATTTAGAAATTAAAACTTATAATATTTAGTATTTTTTCCGTAGCTTGAAGTTGAATGTTTAGATGTTAGATAAAATCTATAACCCTGAATTAATCGAAAATAAGTGGTACGAAGCTTCAGAAAAGGCTGGTGTGTTTTCGTGCGATCCTAATGGGAGAATCGAGCCCTACACCATAATGATGCCCCCCCCAAATGTCACCGGCTCTCTTCATATGGGACATGCGCTTACTTTTACCTTGCAAGATGTATTGATACGTTATTTTCGAAAAATGGGTAAAGACGTGTTATGGCAACCAGGAATGGATCATGCCGGAATTGCCACGCAGATGGTAGTAGAACGGAAGCTGGCAGATGAAAATGTAAATAGACATGATTTAGGCCGTGAAAAATTTATTGATAAAGTTTGGGAATGGAAGTCTGAATCTGGGGGAACCATAGTACATCAACAGAGGCATTTGGGTATAACACCTGATTGGCCGAGAAGCCGGTTTACACTAGACGAAGGTTTATCTCTTGCCGTGAATAAAGTTTTTGTTTCTTTGTATAAACAAAATTTAATTTATAAGGATAAAAGGTTAGTAAATTGGGATCCAAAGCTTCAAACAGCGATTTCTGACCTAGAAGTTGAACAAAAGGAAATTGCAGGTAGTATGTGGTCATTGAGGTATCCACTTAAATCTGATCCAAATAAATTTATTACTGTTGCAACAACGCGGCCAGAAACGATGCTGGGGGATACAGCGGTGGTTGTAAATCCTGAGGATGCCAGATATACGGAATTGATTGGTAAAACCGTTATCCTTCCGCTAGTCAATAGAGAAATACCCATTATTGCAGACAGCTACTCTGATATGGAAAAAGGAACTGGTGCTGTTAAAATCACACCTGCTCATGATTTTAATGATTTTGAAGTTGGTAGAAGGCATAATTTAGAATTAATTAATATATTTGATGCTCATGCTTGTATTAATGATAATGCACCTGAGCGATTTAGAGGTTTAGATAGATTCAAAGCCAGAGAGATAATTATAGAAGAGCTAGATTCTCTGGGATTATTAGGGGAAATATCACCCAATAGTCACTCAGTTCCTCATGGAGACCGTTCTGGTGTAATTGTTGAACCTTGGCTTATGGACCAGTGGTATGTAGATGCTAAAACTCTTGCAAAACCTGCTATTGAAGCAGTTGAAAGTGGAAAAACTAGATTTGTACCAAATCATTGGGAAAAAACATATTTTGAGTGGATGCGTAATATTCAACCTTGGTGTGTTTCCAGACAATTGTGGTGGGGACACCGAATACCTGTATGGTATGGCCCTGATGGTAGAGCGTTTGTAGAGGAAACTGAAGAAGAAGCGCAAAAAGCGGCAGATAAGCACTATAAAAAATCTGTGCCTCTTAGTCGTGACGAAGATGTGCTTGATACTTGGTTTTCTTCTGCTTTGTGGCCTTTCTCCACTTTGGGATGGCCTCAATCTTCAATCGAGCTAAAAAAATATTATCCTGGTGACGTGCTTGTCACTGGCTTTGATATAATATTCTTTTGGGTTGCGAGAATGATGATGATGAGTATGCATTTTATGAATGGTGAGGTTCCATTCAAAGATGTTTATATACATGCCCTTGTTCGTGATGAAAAAGGCCAGAAAATGTCTAAATCAAAAGGTAATGTTCTTGATCCACTTGATTTAACTAAGAAATTTGGGTCTGATGCACTGCGATTTACTTTAACTGCAATGGCAGCACAGGGACGGGATATAAAATTATCTGAAACTAAAATTGAAGGTTATCGCAACTTTGCAACAAAAATTTGGAATGCTGCTCGTTTTCTCGAGTTTCATTCACTAAACGGCAAAACCGAAAAACCTGAAATAGTCTCTACACTATAATGATGCCCCCTCCAAATGTCACCGGCTCCCTTCATATGGGACATGCGCTTACTTTTACCTTGCAAGATGTATTGATACGTTATTTTCGAAAAATGGGTAAAGACGTGTTATGGCAACCAGGAATGGATCATGCCGGAATTGCCACGCAGATGGTAGTAGAACGGAAGCTGGCAGATGAAAATGTAAATAGACATGATTTAGGCCGTGAAAAATTTATTGATAAAGTTTGGGAATGGAAGTCTGAATCTGGGGGAACCATAGTACATCAACAGAGGCATTTGGGTATAACACCTGATTGGCCGAGAAGCCGGTTTACACTAGACGAAGGTTTATCTCTTGCCGTGAATAAAGTTTTTGTTTCTTTGTATAAACAAAATTTAATTTATAAGGATAAAAGGTTAGTAAATTGGGATCCAAAGCTTCAAACAGCGATTTCTGACCTAGAAGTTGAACAAAAGGAAATTGCAGGTAGTATGTGGTCATTGAGGTATCCACTTAAATCTGATCCAAATAAATTTATTACTGTTGCAACAACGCGGCCAGAAACGATGCTGGGGGATACAGCGGTGGTTGTAAATCCTGAGGATGCCAGATATACGGAATTGATTGGTAAAACCGTTATCCTTCCGCTAGTCAATAGAGAAATACCCATTATTGCAGACAGCTACTCTGATATGGAAAAAGGAACTGGTGCTGTTAAAATCACACCTGCTCATGATTTTAATGATTTTGAAGTTGGTAGAAGGCATAATTTAGAATTAATTAATATATTTGATGCTCATGCTTGTATTAATGATAATGCACCTGAGCGATTTAGAGGTTTAGATAGATTCAAAGCCAGAGAGATAATTATAGAAGAGCTAGATTCTCTGGGATTATTAGGGGAAATATCACCCAATAGTCACTCAGTTCCTCATGGAGACCGTTCTGGTGTAATTGTTGAACCTTGGCTTATGGACCAGTGGTATGTAGATGCTAAAACTCTTGCAAAACCTGCTATTGAAGCAGTTGAAAGTGGAAAAACTAGATTTGTACCAAATCATTGGGAAAAAACATATTTTGAGTGGATGCGTAATATTCAACCTTGGTGTGTTTCCAGACAATTGTGGTGGGGACACCGAATACCTGTATGGTATGGCCCTGATGGTAGAGCGTTTGTAGAGGAAACTGAAGAAGAAGCGCAAAAAGCGGCAGATAAGCACTATAAAAAATCTGTGCCTCTTAGTCGTGACGAAGATGTGCTTGATACTTGGTTTTCTTCTGCTTTGTGGCCTTTCTCCACTTTGGGATGGCCTCAATCTTCAATCGAGCTAAAAAAATATTATCCTGGTGACGTGCTTGTCACTGGCTTTGATATAATATTCTTTTGGGTTGCGAGAATGATGATGATGAGTATGCATTTTATGAATGGTGAGGTTCCATTCAAAGATGTTTATATACATGCCCTTGTTCGTGATGAAAAAGGCCAGAAAATGTCTAAATCAAAAGGTAATGTTCTTGATCCACTTGATTTAACTAAGAAATTTGGGTCTGATGCACTGCGATTTACTTTAACTGCAATGGCAGCACAGGGACGGGATATAAAATTATCTGAAACTAAAATTGAAGGTTATCGCAACTTTGCAACAAAAATTTGGAATGCTGCTCGTTTTCTCGAGTTTCATTCACTAAACGGCAAAACCGAAAAACCTGAAATAGTCTCTTTACCAGTTAATAAATGGATTTTATTTGAGCTCGATAAACTAATTTCTTCTTTTGATAATTCTATTGCTGCTTATAGGTTCAATGAAGCTGCTGATAAATTATATCAATTTATATGGAATTTTTATTGCGACTGGTACTTAGAATTTATCAAACCAGATCTTGATACAGCAATTGAAACAAGAAAAGTTGCTCCCTTTGTTTTGCATGAGGCTATTGGGCTGTTAAACCCTATTATGCCATTCATTACAGAAGAACTGAATAAGCAAATATTTGATTCTGATAGTTTATTAATTTCTTCACCAAATCCAATAGTAACAAATTTAGGAGCTAACGACACGCAAATATCTATGGTTATTAACCTTATTTCAGAAATAAGAGCAATAAGATCAGAGATGAATATTCCTTTATCCTCTAGGCCTGATTTACTGATAAGGGGTGCAACTAAGTCACAACTGGATGTGATTGAGTCAATGAGAACTTCTTTGGTAAAATTGGCAAGAATTAATGATTTTTTTGAAATCAAAAAGGAATTTCCAGCAGATACCGCTGTTTCAAATCTTCATGGCTTTGATATAGGTTTGCCCCTTACTGGAATATTAGATTTTAAGGTAGAAGCGGCGCGTTTGAATAAGGAAATTAGTTTATCTCAGGTGGAGGTAGAAAAGCTGTCTAAAAAATTATCAAATGCTGGTTTTATTGGTAAAGCGCCTCCTCAGGTAATTGACGAAAATAAAAGGCGTTTAGAGGCAGAGCGAAGTAAAATTGAGGCGTTACAAAATGCGTTGAAACGTCTTAGTTGAATTTAAAATAGTAATGAATACAAGAAATGTTCCTAAAGGTTTAAAAAAATGATTAAAAATACGCGTACCGTTCTAATAGATACAAACCCTGGAAGAAATTCTCAAACTTATGGAATAGCTAGGGAACTTGGAACAAATGTTGAGCTTATTCACGAGCCTTCGGTTGGAGTAATCGGTAATAAAGGTGACTCTCAATGCTACTTAGGCGTATTAACTAAAGTGCAAGCAATTCATGAAGCACTTAAAGCCCGAATAGGCCTAGCACAAGATAAAATGAGATTTAGGTTAGTGCAGCCTGAATTTACGGTTGCTACATCAGATGGAATAAGAAATGGCACTAAGGAGATGCGTTATTCTCTTATCGGAAGAGAAGTTACTAATGATTCATTATGTGAGCATTTAAGTGCAACTGGTCTTGAGGGACTAATTGCAGTTGTTGCATGCGATAAACCCCCCGTAGGTACATTGTCAGCAGTACTTGAACACAACCGGCCTGCAATTATAATGTCTGATGGTTCAATAACGCCTGGAAAAGACTCTATAACCGGTGAACCAATTGATATTATAAGCAGTTATCAGATCGCTGGAAGTGATGATGAAGATTTAAAAAGAAGGATCTCTCTTGAATCGTGCCCTGGTTTTGGAAGCTGTGGTGGAATGTTTACTTACAATACTATGCAAACTTTTCTTGGTGTTGTGGGGATGGAGCCATTACATATGGTTTCACCTGCATCACAAGATCAAAAAAGAATTAAAAACTATCCAATAGAATTAGTAGCTTATCTTGAAAAGTTAATCAAAAATAATATTACTCCCAGAGACATTGTAAACCGAGACTCAATTCGAAATGCCATCATAGTTGCTATGTCCGTGGGTGGCTCCACAAATGTTATGTTGCATGCTCCTGAAATAGCTAGAGCTGCGGGCTATAAAGATTTTTATTCAGATATCATGAGCGCAGACGAGTTTAATCATTTATCTCAAAATGTTGTCCCTGTAATTGTAAACGCGAGACCTTTTGGTAAATATTCAATGGTTGATATTGATGATAAAGGGGGAATTCAAGTTTTTGTAAAAGACTTATTAGATGCAGGACTTCTGAAAGGTGATGTTATGACTTGTACCGGTATGACATTGGCTGAGCAAGTAGAAAGTTTGTCACCTAATTCACCTGACGGAGATGTGATATATTCTGTCCAAAATCCATTTAAACAGACTGGTGGTCTTCGTCTGCTAGGTGGAAATTTATCTCCAGAGCACAGTGCCGTATTGAAATTGGCAGGTGTAGAAGGTGGCCTTGAAAATAATTTATTTAAAGGTTTTGCCAGAGTCTTTAATGGAGAAAACGATCTCCTTAAATTTTTAGATTCAACGCCAGATAAGTTAGAAAATAATGATATGATTGTAGTAAGGTATGAGGGTCCAGTTGGTGGACCTGGAATGCCAGAGATGCTCGACTCAACCTCAAGAATAACAGCCATTTGTAGAGACAAGAATATTGTAGTTGGATTGATGACAGACGGACGGTTTTCAGGCGGCTCAGTTGGTCTCGTAATTGGACATGTTGGTCCAGAGGCAGCAATTGGTGGGCCAATCGCTCTAATTGAAAACGGTGATGAGATAGAGGTAAATTTGAATATTAATCAAATTAACTGCAAACAGCTTCAAAATACCGAAACGTATCAAGCAAGATTTGAAAAATGGAAAAGTGAGGTAGACCGTTACACAGGCATTCATCCTTTTGCAGGCCAAGCAGATACAAGGCTCTTGAATAGAATGCGTAAGTCAGCGGTGTCTGCCATCTATGGTGCAGGAATGCATCCGAATAGTGACTTATTTGTTTGTGACCCAAGACAAGTGGAGTTTTCAAATTTTAAGCCCACTAATAAATTTAAAAATTCATAAATTCATAAATTTAATAGAATTAAGTTTAACCAATATTTTCAGTTAGTTGTCTAAAAATACTGATTACATTGATTAATTAGTAATTTTTCACGATATATGAGCTAAATTATCAAATGGTAACATTAGTTTAATAAAATAAAAATATGTTATCTTCTTTTAAAAGAAGATTGTTATAGACATATCAAATTTTAAACAAAATAGGACTAGTTTAATTTACTTATTTATAACGACAAATCACACCAAATGGGAGTGTGGTCAGATGGTTTCACTAAGCTTCTAGGGTTCCTATCAACTTGACAGTCAATTAGATTGTTCGCGGCTTCAGGCGAAAGCAAAAGATGGTCAATTCTAATACCATTATCTTTTTGCCATGCACCGCGCTGATAGTCCCAAAATGTGTAATGAGCTCCTTTGGGATTTATTTGTCTAAGAGCATCTAAGTAACCTAGGTTACAAATACCATAAAATTTTGTTCGAGACTCTCTCCGGTATAAAGCATCATCCTCCCATAATGAAGGTTCATAACAATCAATAGGCTGGGGGATGACATTAAAATCTCCTCCTAAAACAACAGGAATTTCTTGATGAAATAAGTTTTTGGCTCTGTCATAGAGACGGTCCATCCATGCCAATTTATATTCAAACTTTGGTCCAGGAAATGGATTGCCATTTGGTAAATAAATACTTGCTAGTGTTATCCCCTCAATTTGAGCCTCTATGTACCTTGCCTGTTCATCTGCATCATCACCAGCAAGGCCAATTTGAGTTACCTTGATATCTTTTTTTGAGGCAATGGCAACGCCGTTATAGGTTTTCTGGCCGTGCGTAACAACTTGCCATCCAATATCTTCAAATGAATTTTTTGGGAAATTTTCATCTAATGTCTTGGTCTCCTGCATTAAAAGAACATCCATTGTTGAGTTTTGACAATAATTTAACACATGCTCCAATCTGGCTTTGATCGAATTTACGTTCCAGCTAGCAATTTTCATAATGTTTGAGCCGTCGTTATAAAGTTAATTGGACCGTGTAAAGTTATATTGAGAAGGATGTTCCGCATCCACATGAAGCAGTAGCATTTGGATTATTGACTTTAAAAAACGAGCCTAATAATTCCTCGACATAGTCCAACTCTGCATCATGCAGAAACCCCTGTGATATATCATCCACTAAAATTTTTACTCCAAATGCGCTTATTTCAATATCATTGTTTCGTTTTTCGGTATCAAAATCAAATTTATATTGAAAACCGGAGCAACCGCCACCGTCCACGCTAACTCTGAAGTATGGTGCTTTCTCAAAATCACCTAATTGCTTAATTTGTTTTGCAGCTGATTTAGTCAAATTTAAATTAAGGGTCATAAAAAGCGTCCATTCAATTTGTTAAACACCCTTAATATGAATGTTTAAAATTTTTAAATCAAGGTTCTAGTTACTTGCTCTACGACGTATCGCATCGTATAACGTGCTTACATAGCCATAAACCCCTTAATCCACGGTTTTAAAAAAGAGTAATGCACAACTTAATTATCAATTATGCGCCATATGCTTGCAGAAAAATGCAGATAGACCGCTTGTTCGTTGAAGGTGCTTCTGAAAAACAAATTAGTCATGAAAGGACTGATTTCCAACGCGATAGAGATAGAATTGTTCATGCATCAGCCTTCAGACGACTACAATATAAAACACAAGTTTTTGTATATCATGAAGGTGATTATTTTAGAACGAGATTAACTCACTCAATAGAAGTTGCGCAGATTGCCAGAACTATAGCGCGCTCTCTTAGGTTTAATGAAGATTTATCCGAAGCTATTTCGCTCGCGCATGATTTAGGACATACACCGTTTGGCCATGCTGGCGAGAACGCTTTGCAGGAAGTTATGCACAATTTAGGCGGATTTGATCATAATGAGCAAACTCTTCGGATTTTGTGCTATTTGGAAAACAGATATGCGAATTTTGATGGGTTAAATTTAACATGGGAAACATTAGAGGGTGTTGCAAAACATAACGGTCCCATATCCCTTCAAAATCAAAGGCCAACACTAAAAAAACTCAATAAATTGTATGATTTTAGACTCGAAAGTTATGCTTCCGGTGAAGCCCAAATAGCAAACTTATCGGATGACATTGCTTATTTATCACATGATATTGATGATGGATTACGAGCTGAATTATTCACCATTAAGCATCTTTCTGAGCTTCCTATCATTTCAGATATTTTGCAAAAGATTCATGCTGAATATCCTGACTTACCCCCTGATAGGCTTGTAAATGAATTAACACGGAGACTAATTTCAATGTTTGTAAATGACTTGATAAATAATTCTTCGGATTTACTAAATGTAGCTGATCCTAAATCACCTGATGATATTCGAAGTGCTGGTCATGCTCTTATCTCTCACTCTCAATCTGTAAAAAAAGATCTATCGGAGATTCGTTCATTTTTATTTACCAACATGTATAAGCATTATCGCGTGAATAGAATGACTAATAAAGCAAGAAAATTACTAAAAGAGTTATTTAACGAATTTTTTGAACGTCCGTTTTTACTCCCCAGTTATTGGCAACAAAAAATTTCTTGTCAATCCGAATCGAATAAAGCGGAATATCATAACGCAAGGGTCATTGCTGACTACATTGCATCGTTAACAGATAGGGAAGCAATTCTAGAACATGACAGATTATTTAATTTGTCTACGAATAAGGAAAAAATATGAATATTTTCAGTGAATTCGAAGATAAAATTAATGCATATTATAAAATAATTTCCAAACAGAACAATTTCCCAAATGATTTAGATTTATCAAAATGTGTTATCGAATTGCCTCGTGATGAGGCACATGGCGATTTAGCATCTAATATCGCCCTTGTGTTGGCCAAACCATTGCTTAAAAATCCTAAAGAAATTGCCGAGTTATTTGTAACTGAAATAGAAAAAGACGAGTCTGTTATCTCTGCTAAGATTGCAGGACCTGGGTTTATCAATATATATCTTGATCAATCAAGATGGGGTAAAGAAATAGCTGATATTTTAAGTAAAGGAATTGAATACGGAAAAAATAAACTTGGTGTTAAACAGAATATTAATATTGAGTTTGTATCAGCTAATCCAACTGGACCTTTACACGCAGCGCACGCGCGCGGAGCAATTTTAGGAGATGTTTTAGCTAATTTAATGAAGTTCAGTGGCTACAACGTAACTCGAGAATATTATATCAATGATGCAGGCTCACAAATTGATACACTATCAAAATCTGTATTTCTTCGTTATTGCCAGTCATTAGGAGAAACAAGTCCTACTATCCTAGAGGGGTTATACCCAGGTGATTATTTGATTGAAGTAGGAGATTATTTAGCCTCAAAATTTAAAAATAAATTAAAACATTTTTCTGAAGATAAGGTTATTAAAGAAATTGGACCAATTGTTGTTGATATTATGATGGATTCTATCAAAAAAGACCTTGCAAGGCTTGGGGTAAAGATGGATGTTTATTCATCTGAACAAGAGCTAGTTACTAGCGGCAAAGTGTCTTCTGCTATAAAAAAATTACAAGAAGATGGTTTGATCTATCATGGGATACCAGAACAGCCAAAGGGACATGTAGATGGCGATTGGGAACCAAGAGAACAATTATTGTTTCGTTCAAAAGATTTTGGGGATGATGTGGACAGACCGCTTCAAAAATCTGATAATAGTTGGACATATTTTGCATCAGATGTAGCTTATCATTATGATAAGTTGCAAAGAACTAATGGGAAGCTAATAGACGTGTTAGGTGCAGACCATAGTGGTTATGTTAAGAGGATGACAGCCGCTGTTCAGGCAATGTCAGGAAAAGATGAAATGCTTGAGGTTAAGCAATGTGGTCTAGTTACTTTACTCGATAGGGGCCAGCCTGTAAAAATGTCAAAAAGAGCAGGCACATTTGTAACATTGAGCGACGTTATTGATGCCGTGGGGTCAGACGTAATTCGGTTTATGATGTTAACAAGACGAAACGACCAACCTCTTGAATTCGACTATGCAAAAGTAACGGAAAAAAGTAGAGAAAACCCTGTATTTTATATTCAATACGCTCATGCTCGTGCAAGGTCAGTTCTACGACAAAATAAAAAACCATTAGGCAAAGCTAACCTTTCATTACTTACTAATATTTATGAAATTCGTTTGATAAAGCATTTAGCTTCATGGCCAAAGTATATCGAAGCAGCAGTCAAACAGTATGAGCCTCATCGAATTGCATTTTATTTAATGGACCTAGCGGGAACGTTTCACGCTCTGTGGAATGCAGGTAGAGATAATCCAGAATTAAAATTTATTCATGAAATAGATGATGAATTAACATTATCTAGAATGCATTTGGTTGAGGCAACGGCAACTGTTACAAAAATTGGATTAAATTTGCTTTCTATTAATGCTCTGGAGGAAATGTAGAATAATGACTGGAAGAGAGACTGAAGAGTCAAGCTCATTCACAAGAATTTTCCTTTTGATAAGCTTTATTTTATCGGCTGTTGCTGTAGCGAGTTTTGGTTTTTGGTACTCTATGCAAAAGTCAGAAACAATCTCAGAGTTACCGGTACTAAAACCAAATAAAACAGTATTTAAAATTAAGCCTGAGGACCCTGGTGGTAAAGTTATCCGTTATCAAGAATCTCAGGTTCTTAGAATATTGGAGGGACTTACCGAAACAGACAATAGAACCGAAAAATTACTTCTGCCCGATGCTGCACCAGAATTGCCGCCAGTTGCTTTAGTAAAAGAAAATAGTATTGAAGAGGAATTATTTATTGAACAAAAAAATTCAGTTAAACATGCTGGAAACAGTACAACAAATCTAAAAGATTCATTGGAAAGTAAAACAAGTCCGCCAAATAATGAAAAAGATGATATTAAACTTACCGACATAATTGACCAAGACAATGCGAGTATTGAGTTACAAAACACCTTAAATGAGATTTCTCAAGAAAAAATTACAAATAATAAAAATGAACAATCTTCAATTTTAGAACCGATAAATAAACCAGTTCCGCCAAAAATCAATCCAAGTAATAAAACATATAAGGTACAACTAGCAGCGTTTGCTAAACGTGAGAAGGCAAAACAGCAAGCCGCTATTTTAATGGAAAAGCATAAAAATAGGTTAAATGGAATTATGCTGGAGGTAACAAAGATCGATACAGGTTCATCTGGGATTTATTGGCGTGTTATTACAGAGCCCCTTTTACAAAACCGTGCAGTATCAACTTGTAATCTCTTAAAATCTGCGGGGCAAGATTGTATTGTAAGAAAAATCAGGAAAGAGAGTTGATAATGTTGGAAAGGTCGTTAGGTGATACAAGCCAATCTGAGCAATTACAATTACCATTTTTGCTGAATTTAGATGGGTACGAAGGCCCAATAGATATGCTTTTATCTTTGGCAAGAGAGCAAAAAGTTGATTTATCGCGAATAGCAGTCTTGCCTCTCGCAGAACAGTATTTAACATTTATAGAACAAGCTCAAAAATTAGATTTGGAAATTGCAGCTGATTACTTAGTAATGGCTGCATGGCTTACTTTTCTAAAATCAAGACTAATAATACCTGACTCTAGTCAAGAAGAGGCAGACAATTTAATTGATATGACGGACGCATTAAAGTTTCAGCTACAACGTTTAGAGGCTATGCAATCAGCATCAAAGCGTCTTATGCAATTGCCCAAACTTCATAAATCCAGGCTTATTCGTGGAATGCCGGATGACTATGCAATTTCAGATAAAATAACATTCACCGCAAATCTTTATGATTTACTTAAAGTATACGGAGATATTCGTTCGGCTGAGAATAATAATACGTTAACCTTTAAAGTAACTAAGTTATACACTGTACAGGAAGCGGTAGAACGTATACGCAAATTAATTCCATCTATCCCAGAATGGCTAGATCTATTACAGTTTTTGCCCCGTAACAGCAGGAAAGAACCACATTATAATTCCGCAGTTGCTTCCCATTTTGGGGCTGTGCTTGAATTAGTAAAAGAGGGCTTTGTATCCATAAAACAAGATTCAAAATTTTCACCTATTTTGTTACGTGCAAAAAGAGAAATAAATGATTGAAAATGATAAGAAAAAAAATATTGTAAGAGTTATAGAGGCCCTGATATTTGCATCTACAAAGCCCGTTTCTGCAAAGGAATTATCGCCTTATTTAGAGGGCTTTGAATTAAACGATATAATTGAAATAATAGAAAAAAGGTATTCAAGCGATAGTGGTGTGCAGCTGCAAAAGATTTCTTCAGACCATTTTGCGTTTAGAACTCACCCAGATATTGCTGCAAGATTAAACTTGGAACGGGCTGTTGAAAGACCTCTCTCACGTGCAGCAATGGAGGTGCTCTCTATAATTGCCTATCATCAGCCAATAACTCGTTCAGAAATAGAAGAAATAAGAGGTATTAGTCTTTCTAGAGGCACGATAGATATTTTGCTAGAGCATGATTGGATTAAACCTCGTGGTAGACGACGTACTCCTGGCAGACCTCTAACTTGGGGCACTACAATCAATTTTCTAGATTATTTTGGGCTCTCAGATCTAGATGATTTACCTGGTATTGAAGATCTTAAGTCAGCTGGTTTGCTGCGGAAAGGACAATCGATTGGAGAACTGGAAGGTCAATTATACCCTTCAGAAGAGACTGAAGTAGCTTTATCCGAAGAACATGAAGAAAGTTTTTATAACGAAGATGAAGAGAATTTTGAATTAGAAACTTTATTAGATGACTAAGATGAATTAGAGAAAAGTCATGAAACAGAAAATATATGAAGCGGATAGACAATTTTCGATATGATTTCTTTTGATAATATTTCACACAGCTACGAAACAGAGAAAATTATTTCTAATGTTTCGTTTAATGTTCAACACAATGAAGTGGTCTCGTTGCTCGGCCCCTCAGGGTGCGGTAAAACGACACTCCTAAGATTAGCAGCTGGATTAGAAACCCCTGATGCTGGCTTTATTAAACTGAATGAGGAAATTATTTCATCACCTGGTTTTGTTCTTCCCCCAGAAGAAAGGGGTGTGGGATTAGTTTTTCAATCATATGCTTTGTTTCCTCATTTAACTGTTAAACAAAATATTTTGTTTGGTCTAAATGGTAAAACTTCTGAAAGTGCAAAAATTATTACTGATTTAATGAGGGAGTTGGATATCGAAGAGTTAAGTGATAAATATCCACATGAGTTATCTGGCGGCCAGCAGCAACGTGTTGCCTTAGCAAGAGCATTAGCTCCAAATCCACCTATCATATTGCTAGATGAACCTTTTAGCGGACTTGATAGTAGGTTGAGGGAGCGAGTCCGTGACCAAATGCTTCATATACTGAGGAATACTGAAACATCGGCTTTAATGGTAACTCATGACGCAGAAGAAGCTATGTTCATGTCAGATAAAATTATAGTTTTAAATGAGGGTAAGGAAATTCAGCAGGGGAGGCCAATAGATTTATATTGTAGACCCAAGAATAGGTTTGTTGCAGAATTTTTTGGCGAAGTTAATCATATTCCTGGTACTGTAAAAAATAAAAAAATAGAGACTGTGTTTGGAACTTATGAGGCGAATAATTACGCTGAAGGCACAAGAGTTCAGATAGTTGTCCGGCATGAGGCGCTCAATTTATCCCTAAAATCTCAAGGTGCAACTGCATCAGTGGTTGAGACACATCTTCTAGGAAAAAATTCGCTTGTCCACTTATCAGTTTCTGCTGGAAGCGCTGAGTTGCATTTACATGCAAGGATACCAGGTTTAAGCTGGTTTGAAATTGGAGAAAACGTTTTTGTAGAGATAGACCCTGAACAGGTATTTATTTTTCCAGAATAAACTTTATGGCGGGTTTTTTTGTAACTTTAAAAATAGATATCTTAAATATAAGATTTTGATAATAAAGTTCTGTAAATTATTTATTGATGACGATATAAATAATCAGGTGTATGAAGTTCCCAGTTCTTTCACATGAAATATTTTAATATAATAAATGTTAGTGATAGTTAATAATTAAGGTAAGTTAAAATAAAAGGGAGTATTTAAAATGGGCGCTTTTAGTCTCTGGCAGTGGTTAGTGGTACTTGCAGTTGTATTAATATTGTTTGCAAGACCAGGAAAAATTTCAGGAATAATGGGTGATTTTGGAAAGGGTCTAAAGAACTTTAAAAAAGGTATGAAAGATGAAAATACCAACGGTGATGATAGTTTAGCTCAAGACGCTGTTTATATCGAAGATAACGATCCTCCTGAACAAACAACTGTTCGTCCCAAAGCCACTTCTAAAAAAAAGGTTTCTAAGAAAAAAACTTCCAAAAAAGCTGCAAAAAAGAAAACAGTAAAAAAGAAGTCATCTAAGAAACAAGCAACAAAGAAATAAGTTAATTTTAATATTCTTTTAACTTCGTTCTAAATTTTATTTCTAGGTTTATTTATGTTTGATTTTGGTTGGCAAGAATTTATGGTAGTAGCATTTGTGCTAGTCTTGGTGGTAGGACCAAAAGACTTACCAAGAGTTTTGCGTGCTTTTACGAAGTTTACGTCGCACGCTAGAAGTATGTCATCTGAATTCACGAAGAGCCTCAGGGAAATGTCGAATGATGATGAATTAAAGGATGTAAAGAAAGTGTTTCAGGATGCTAAGTCTGGAGATTTTGAAGAAATTTCTGAGTTGTTAGATGATTCAATTTCTAAAGATGTAAAATCGGTGGGTAAAGAATTAGAAAGCGACTTAAAACAAGTATATGTTGATTCTAAGGATGCCACTTCCCTTAGGGATGGGTGATGTCAGAGAAAGAACAAAAAAAAGATGAAGAGCTAGGTTCTATGTCTCTTATGGAACACCTAACCGAATTACGTAATCGTATAGGGATAATTTTTCTAGCTTTTATTGTTTTATTTTTCTTATGCTTTATTAGACCTTTTGGGAGCGGTTCTTTTAACGCTGCAGATTATGTCTATTTTTGGCTACAAGCACCCCTAGCTGAAATACTTTCAGAACGCGGTGGCCGGATGATTTTTACTGGATTACACGAGGGATTTTTTACACAAGTCAAAGTAGCATTTTTTATATCAATTTCTATTACATTTCCCTTAATTTTACTTCAGGTTTGGAGGTTTGTAGCACCTGGTCTATATAAAAATGAGCGTTCAGCTTTTATGCCCTTTCTAATTGCTACACCCATCTTATTTGCCATGGGTGCAGCCATGGTTTATTATCTTGTTATTCCTCTTGCCTGGGATTTTTTCCTGTCTTTCGAAATGGTTGGAGGAGAGGGGACTCTCCCAATTGAAGTTGAGCCGAGAATAAGCGAATATTTAAGCCTTGTGATGAGGTTAATGTTTGCTTTTGGAGTATCATTCGAATTACCAGTGATTTTATTATTACTTACTAAAGCAGGTATTGTTACATCATCTGGTTTAGCTCGAAATCGAAAATATGCAATATTGATAGCTTTTATTGCAGCAGCAATCCTTACTCCACCAGATGTAATTTCTCAGGTAATGTTGGCAATACCAGTGATTTTACTTTATGAAATTTCAATTTTAGGATCTCGTTTTTTAAATAAGAATAAAGATTTTGAAAATACGAATGATTGATTTACTTTAGCATACGCTAAGGAGAAGAGCCTTATGCATGATATAAGATTTATTCGCGATAATCCAAAAGAATTTGATAGATTTATGCAGAGAAGAGGACTTAATAGTCCCTCACAGGAGGTCTTATCTCTCGATGAAAAAAGGCGTAAAATACAAACTGAGTTGCAGTCACTTCAAGCGCGAAGAAATGAAGTATCAAAAAAAATTGGTAGTATGAAGGCTGCGGGTGTTGATGTAGACGATTTAATGTCCGAAGTTGCATCAATTAAATTAGAAATTCCAGAATTAGAGCATGAAGAATCAAATTTGGCTGAGCAAATTAATTCTTTATTATTTTCAATGCCAAATATTTTGTCGGATGATGTGCCTGATGGATTGAATGAGGAAGATAATATATTGTTGAGACAGTTTGGGATTATTCCTTCATTTGATTTTCAGCCTATTGATCATGTGGCACTTGGTGAAATGAATAAGTGTCTAAATTTTGAGGCAGCCTCCAATTTGTCAGGCGCAAGATTTGTTATCCTGAAAGGCCATATGGCAAGATTAGAACGAGCACTTGCGTCATTTATGCTTGATATACACACTCTAGAATTTGGATATACCGAAATCCTACCTCCTGCCCTAGTTAATTCAAAGACGATGACAGGGACTGGGCAGCTCCCCAAATTTGAGGATGATTTATTCCAAACGACGGATGGAAGATGGCTAATTCCGACTGCTGAAGTGCCGCTTACCAACTTAGCAGCTAACCAAATAATAGATTTAGACTCTTTGCCAATGCGATTAACGGCTTATACTCCATGCTTCCGTTCTGAAGCAGGCTCTGCTGGGCGTGACACGAGGGGAATGATACGCCAACATCAATTTTCAAAGGTTGAATTGGTTTCAATTACCGATCCTAAGGATTCTGAAATAGAGCTAGAAAGAATGACTTCTGTCGCAGAAAGTGTGCTTAAAAAACTTAACTTACCCCATCGTGTAGTAAAATTATGTGCTGGTGATACAGGATTTTCTGCGCAGAAAACATATGATATTGAAGTTTGGTTGCCTGGACAGGATGATGGAGTGGGGCGTTATAGAGAAATATCTTCATGTTCTAACTGTGGACCTTTTCAAGCAAGAAGAATGAATGCAAGATTTAGAAAATCGGGTGAAAAGGATACAGAATTTGTTCACACTTTGAATGGTTCTGCACTAGCAGTAGGTAGATGCATTATTGCTATAATGGAAAATGGGCAACAAAAGGATGGTAGCATCCTTCTTCCTGAAGTGCTCCATAGCTATATGGGTGTAGAAAAAATTAGCTAGTAATCTGAAAATTTTTTAAGTGAAACTATAAAAAAATATTCTTGTTGCTAATTTTATTCTTAAGAAAAATAAATGTTTATGTGGTGAAATGAAAATTCTAATTACAAATGATGATGGTATTGACTCATATGGTCTTAAATTGCTTGAAAGACTTGCAAAGACTCTAACAAACAATGTTACTACTGTTGCACCAAGAGATAACCGCTCAGGGACAAGTCAAGCGATATCCCTTCAAGAAGAACTATATTTCTCAAATGTTTCTGCTAATCGATATATCTGTTCTGGCAATCCTGCAGATTGCGTCATGCTTGCATTAAATTTGTTGTTTAAAGATAATCCTCCTGACCTTGTTCTTTCTGGTATTAATCATGGAATGAACGCTTCAGATGACGTGGGCTATTCAGGAACAGTAGGAGCTGCGAGGGAGGCATCTATTGTTGGAATTAGGGCAATTGCTTTTAGCCAGAGATATGGGAAATTAGAATCAGACTTTGAAGTAGCAAGAAAATTCGGCAAAAAAGTTCTTGATAATGCTTTGTCTATTAAACTTCCCCCACGCCATGTATTAAATGTAAATTTTCCTTCGGTAGATATTTCAAAAGTTAGAGGGATTCAAGCGGCGGTATTGGATAGCCATAAAATGTCTGACCAGATTTTTGCGAGTAAAAATCCAAACTTTTACAGTATTGGGCCTATCAATCAACGTTTAGAGACAAATCCTAAAAGTGATAGGTTTTATTTAGAAAATGGATACGTAACTTTTACACCACTCTTAATTGATACTACAGCAATGGATTTGATGAAAAAAATACCAAATTTTACTTTATGATTAATTTATCAGAAAAAAAATTAAGACTTACTATGGCGCTAAGGTCTCAGGCTATCTTATCTTCTCCAATATTATCTGCTATTGAAACTATTCCGAGAGAAAAATTTATTGGCTCAGCATTAAGGCACCATGCCTATGAAAACGCGTCTCTTCCTATCGCATGTGGGCAAACAATAAGTCAGCCATATATAGTTGCAAAAATGACTGAAGCACTTGATGTAAAGAGCCGTCATGTCGTACTTGAGATAGGTACAGGTAGTGGCTATCAGGCATCCATATTATCTCTATTGGTAAGAAGAGTTTACAGTATAGAGCGTCATAGACCCCTATTTGTAGAGGCGCGTAATCGTTTAGCAGATCTAAAATTAACAAATATAACAATCAGGTTAGGAGATGGTTTTAAAGGATGGCCTGAGGTTTCACCGTTTGACCGTATAATAATTACCTGTCAGTTAGAGAGCGTGCCTTTTGAATTAATTAAGCAACTAAAACCAGATGGAATCATAATTGCGCCTTTAGGCCCTCCAGGTAAAGAATTCTTGACCAAACTTACAAAAAAAGGTGATGTTATTCATACAGAAAAACTCATCTCTGTAAGGTTCGTACCCATGATACCAGGAATTGCAGATGTCTAAATCAGTGTTAAATACGCATTTATTTATCTTTATACCATTAACGTTAATTATCGGATTTTCTGGGTGTAGCAGTGTGACATCAGAAAGAAAATTACCGGTTATTGGAGATATAAATTTTCCCTTTGTTAGTGAGGATAAAAAAGTACCTGCAATTGTTATAAATAGACAAGACCAATTTCAAAAATTACCTGTGCCGCCCTCTGGCTTTGTTACAGTTCAAAAAGGTGATACAATATATAGTATTGTAAATCGATATAATGTCACTCCATATAAATTAATTTCTGAAAATAATTTAAAAGCTCCTTTTGAGCTTGTTGAAGGACAGGTATTAAAAGTTATTTCGAGAAATACTCATACAGTCCGTTTGGGAGATAGCTTATTTTCAATATCAAAGCGATATTCTGTGAGTCAGTTCGAAATTGCACAGTTAAATGCTATAAAAGAACCATACGAGTTGCAAGTTGGCCAGGTTCTGCAACTACCAGACGTAAAAGATTTTTCAGTTTTTAAAATGACGTCACCTAGCGAAGAGATATTGGCTATTGAAATTCAACCTGAGTCTGTTGCTGCTATCGAGGATGAACAAGTAACTATTGAAAAAAATACAGAGAGAAAATTTTTCGTGGCACCTAAATTAGCCGCGGGTGATTCATTTAATTGGCCGTTATCAGGACAGATTATTAAGCCTTTCGGACTAGCAGAACGAGGGGTTCATAATGATGGAGTAGATATTGCAGCTAGTTTTGGTTCAGATATTCAAACAACAGCTCCAGGAACTGTTGCATATATTGGTACTGGGCTAAAATCTTTTGGTACACTTATTCTGGTTAAGCATGATAGCGGTATAATTTCTGCTTATGCTCATTTATCCGAAGTGCTTGTGAACGAGGGAGATGTTCTTTCATCAGGCCAGGTCATTGGAAGGGTAGGGCAAACTGGTAGAGTCGGGTCTCCAACTTTGCATTTTGAGATTAGACAGAATAGAACCCCAATAGACCCGGCTAGTGTAATTAAA
>JAAXKA010000007.1:16515-18000 GCA_012269555.1 Alphaproteobacteria bacterium | reverse complement strand
ATAGCTGAACCTCTTTCATTATCTATCATTTGACGAGGCATCAAGTGTCTTCTATTCGAAGTGGCATAAAATACGATATTATCAGGTCGTCCGGAAAGACCGCCTTCTAGCACAGCCTTTAGAGATTTATAACTAGAGTCAGCCTCTTCAAATGCTAGATCGTCGCAAAAAAGAATAAACCTTCGATTACTATGTTTAAGTACCTGCATTATGTGGGGTAAATCTTGTATATCCTCTCTCTGCACTTCAACAATAGCGCAATCAAGTCCCTCAGATAAAAGCTGACCATGAACTGCTTTTAAAAGAGAAGATTTTCCAGTTCCTCTTGCCCCCCACAATAAGGCGTTATTAGCTTTTAATCCTTTTGCAAATGCACGACTATTTTCAAGTAGTTCTTGTTTTTGTGGTTCAATACCTTGTAAGCACGATAAAGGTAAGCGCTCAATTTCTTCTATTGTTTGAAGTTTACGTAATTGTGCCTCCCAGATAAAACCCTCAGCTTTCTCTAAATTATCTGGAAATTGATATGAAGGCGCTATTCTCTCAAGTGCTTCAGCCATTCGACTAAGTAAAATAGTTATCTGTTCTAAATCAAGTTTATATGTCATTAAATTTTCTTAAAGATAATTGTTGTTTTTCAATGTTACTCTATCAGTATATATATTATCATTGCAAAACGAAAAAATATTGTTTCGGAGTAGACGTTAGACATAAGGTTGTTTATTGTGCGACAATTATCGTTATGATTAAGTTTTAAATAGTACAAATAACAAAAAATTATTTGAGAGGTATCCATGTTCATTAGTACTGCATTTGCACAGTCCGCCGGCCCTTCAATGATTGCATCGCAATTACTTCCATTTGTTCTCATCTTTGGTGTTTTTTATCTTATGCTGATAAGACCTCAGCAGAAACGTGCGAAGCAGCACAAAGAGATGGTTTCTAAGCTCTCAAGAGGAGATAAAGTAATTATTTCTAGTGGTATTACCGGAATAGTTTCCAAAGCAGTGGCAGAAAAAGATACTATTGAGGTTGAAATTGCAACTGGTGTATATGTAAATCTTCTTCGTGCCAATGTAACCACTATACTTGATAACAATAGCACTATATCATTGCCACAAAAAGCACCAGCCAAAAAGTCATTGCAAAAAACTAAGAAGTCTTAATTCAATATAATAGATAATTTATAATAGCCAGCGTGATTGTGCTAAATGAGGGTTGTAGATGTTACATTTTGAAGCATGGAAACGGTTAGTTATTCTAATTGTGTTCTCAGCTGGCTTACTTTATGCGTTGCCTAATATAGTATCCTTGCCGTTTCTTCCTGGGAAATCTATAAATTTAGGTCTAGATTTGAGAGGCGGGTCTCATTTATTACTTCGAACAGATATTAATGCCGTAGTATCTGAAAGACTTAGTGATATTGCAGAAGGTATAAGAATCTCCCTTAGAGAAGAGAAGGTAAAATTCAAATCATTATCTTCT
>JAAXKA010000007.1:0-16415 GCA_012269555.1 Alphaproteobacteria bacterium | reverse complement strand
TCACAGGGGCGGAGGCTAAATCTAGTGGACGAGTTCCTCCAGGATCAGTGTTACTTGAATCCTCTTCAAACGAAGGCCAATATTATGTTGTTGAGAAGAGGGTAATGGTCAGTGGTGATATGTTGGAGACTGCTTCAGCTGGGTTCGACCAAAATAATAGTCCTGCGATTAATTTCTCTCTAAACTCCATTGGTGCAAAAAAATTTGCTACTGTAACAGGAAATAATATTGGTCGGCCTTTCGCAATTATACTAGATGGTTTGGTGGTTTCAGCTCCCACTATTAGAGCTCAAATATTCGCAAATGGCCAGATTACAGGTGATTTTTCCATTCAAGAAAGTAATGACCTTGCGCTTGTGCTGAGAGCAGGTGCTTTGCCAGCGCCTCTCACTGTTCTTGAGGAAAGGTCTATTGGCCCTGGACTTGGTGCAGATTCCATCGCAGCAGGGCAAATAGCAGCTATCGTCGGCGTAATTCTGGTTATCTTATTTATCGTGCTAAGTTATGGAATTTATGGCGCTATGGCATCTGTTGGATTATTAGTAAATTTAATGCTCATTCTTGGTGCCTTATCATTACTTCAAGCAACTCTAACCTTACCTGGTATTGCAGGGATTGTTCTAACTATGGGAATGGCAGTTGACTCCAACGTTCTTATCTTCGAAAGAGTAAGAGAAGAATTACGAAGAGGTAGAGCTGTAAGGGATGCGATTATGGCAGGGTATTCTCGAGCCATCGCAACCATTATTGATGCGAATTTAACCACACTCATTGCGTCTATATTATTGTATGTCTTCGGCTCTGGTCCTGTGCGTGGATTTTCAGTTACGCTGGGAATTGGGATTATAACCTCTTTATTTACCGCTATTCTATTTACCAGAATGTTAATTGTACTCTGGATAAATGCAACCAAACCCAAAACACTTGTTATTTAAGGATACAACTTAAATGTTTAGGTTAAAACTTATTCCAGACAATCCTTCATTTATTTTTCTAAATTATTTTAAATTTGGATTTATTTTTTCGTTGGTTTTAATTGGTCTCTCTATAAGTTCATTTTTATTTCAAGGATTAAATCTTGGAATTGATTTTAAGGGGGGTACGCTAATTGAAGCTAAATCTAAATCTGGAAAAGCTGATGTACAGCAATTAAGAAATAAGCTTCAGGGAAACTCCTTTGGAGAGGTGTCGATACAATTATTTGGTGGAGCAGATGAAGTTCTCATACGAATTCAAAAGCAAGAGGGAGATGAACAAGCTCAAATTAAGGTAATTAAGGAAGTTAATTCACTTATTTCTGATAAATACACAGTGAGGCGGACAGAGTTCGTAGGCCCTACAATTGGGGCAGAGCTGACGCAAAAAGGTATTCTAGCTGTAATTACCGCACTTATTGCCATCATGATATATATTTGGTTTAGATTCGAATGGCAGTATTCGATTGCAGCTATTCTTGCACTAAGTCATGATGTGGTTTCTACAATTGGATTTTTTGCAGTAACATCATTTGAATTTAATCTTGCAACAATTGCGGCTATTCTTACTATTTCAGGTTATTCTATTAATGACACTGTTGTGGTTTTTGACAGGATTAGAGAAAATTTTAGAAGATATAAAAGCTGGAAACAAAATGATATTATCAATAAGTCATTGAACGAAACATTATCACGCACAGTTATGACCTCTCTTACCACTGCACTTGCTTTGATTGCTATTATTGTTTTTGGTGGCCCCGTTTTACGGGATTTTTCTGCCGCTATGCTATGGGGGGTGTTCATTGGTACTTATTCTTCTATTTTTATCGCAGCTGGTGTGCTTACATATGTCTCCCTAAATAGAGGTGAAGATGATAATGGCAATGTTTCGAAGCCAGAGTTTGAACAGTGAGTATCCAGATGGCTAATCAAAACGCACCTATTGATAAAATAATTTCTGTTCAAAGCTTTGAGTCGGATGGCAAGCTTAAAATATTACGTGGTTATTTGGGTGGCGGTTTCCAGGTAAACGACGAATTTGTTTCTGGTAGTATTATTTTATATCCAAGAAAATTATTAAAATGTCCAATATCTAATTCGTCGGAAATATCTCAAGAATTATTGGATCCACATATAAAGGATATAAAACCAGATATGTTATTGGTGGGAGTCGGAGATAATCCAACACATCTATACCAGCCATTGAGGGATTATGCAAAACAAGTTACAATAGGGATTGATATTATGTCTACTTCATCAGCTTGTAGGACTTGGAATGTTTTATTATCTGAGGGAAGAAACGTTGTCGCTTGTTTAATAGCGGTTCCTTGAATCAATTGATGGGCTTACGAGTTGAACAAGCAGAATTGAAGAGTTTAAACTATCCTCTTTATCTGTGCACTTCATTTGTATCGCCTTCTAATCAAGGTCTCTTGCAGGATTTGTTAAGTTTATCATGCAATCTTACAAATGCTGTAATACAACCTTCCGAACAAATGTTAAAAGCTATTAGAGTTCAATGGTGGATAGATTGCATCACAGAATTACAAAAAAAAAATAGCCCTCTTTCAGATAGAATTATTTCATACATATGTGATGGTCGCTTAGATAAAGGGAAGATTCTTTCTATAATTGGAAAATTTCAAAAAGCTTCCTTTGCAGATAGCTCAGACGAATATCTTAAGAGTTGTTGGGGTTCTATTTTCGACTATTATTGCGTCTTATCTAATCAGGATAGGCTCGAATCCATTAATCTTCTTGGCTCTTTGATTTCATATATAGCATTTAATCCAGAAAAGTTAGAAAAATTAATAAAAAACAGAGAATTATACAGAGAAATGAATGTAATTAAATTAATTAAAAGCCAGGATGGGTTTATCAAATCTTGCGTATATTTGCTAGTTTTAACAGAACAAAATAAGTTAAAAGATTTTAAGTTTTTGCCTTTTCGATTGTTTTTTAACATGTTGTTGAAAAAATAAATATTTCATTTAATTTTTAGATTTTATAAATTTTTCCATACTTGAAAGAGACCGTGAAGCGTAGGCAACTTTTCTTTCCCCACCTTTCAATCTTTTATTATTTTTAATTGTAAGGGGCGGGAACAAACCAAAATTAATGTTCATTGGTTGAAAACTCTCGCCGATTGAACCGCTTATCAGATGTGATAAAAGCGCTCCATGGGCTGTATCTTCTGGTGGTGTAATCCATCGCTTATTTATTATTTCATAAGCAGCCATCTTTCCAGCCATTCCGCCGATAGCTGCAGATTCTACATATCCTTCAACACCTGTTATCTGGCCAGCAAATCGAATTTTAGGCTCTTTTTTTAGGCGAAGTTGATGATCTAAAATGTGAGGAGAATTAATAAACGTATTACGATGTAAACCGCCAAGTCGAGCAAACTCCGCGTTTTCTAGCCCTGGTATCATTCTGAATATACGAGTTTGCTCTGCATATTTGAGCTTTGTTTGAAATCCAACAATATTAAATAACGTACCTAATTTGTTATCCTGTCGCAATTGTACAACTGCAAATGGACTTGAATTGTCATGGGCATTTGTTAATCCGACTGGTTTCATAGGCCCAAATCTTAAAGTTTCTAATCCCCTTGAGGCCATAATTTCTATAGGCATGCAACCATTAAAATATGGCGTATTTTTTTCCCATTCCCTAAAAAGCATTTTTTCTCCCGCATTGAGAGCTTGGACGAATGCCTCATATTGGGATTTATTCATTGGACAATTAATGTAGTCCTTACCTTCGCCTTTGTCATATCTCGACTGAAACCAAGCTATGTCCATATTGATGCTCTCAAAATACACGATAGGCGCAATTGCATCAAAAAAAGCTAATTCTTTTTCTCCTGTTTTCTTTTTTATTTCTTTGGCAAGTTGCATAGCTGTTAAAGGACCAGTTGCAATGATAATTTGTGACCAATCAGGTTTATCTAATGAGAGAACTTCTTCTCTTTTTATAGTTATTTTTGGGTGAGAGTTTAATGCGAGTTCGACTTCTTTAGAGAACAACTCTCTATCAACAGCTAACGCGCCACCAGCAGGGACCTTGTGCAAATCAGCTATCCTCATGATAAGTGAGTCCATCATCCGCATTTCTTGGTGCAAAACACCGACAGCATTTGTTAAATGATCATCGGAACGAAATGAGTTTGAGCATACTAGTTCCGCTAGAGTTTGTGTTTTATGAACCTCTGTTTTCTGAATCGGACGCATTTCATGTAAAACTACATTTATGCCAATTTTAGCAGCCTGCCACGCAGCTTCAGAGCCGGCTAAACCTCCGCCAATAATGTGTAGAGTTTCTGTCACTAGCTCGCCTTATCATGCCGGTATGAGAGCATACGTTTTAGGTATTTACCTGTATATGAGGCATGATTATTTGCTATTTGTTCTGGAGTTCCAGTGGCTAAAATTTTTCCTCCACCAACCCCACCTTCTGGTCCTAAATCAATAACCCAATCTGCTGTTTTAATTACATCTAAATTATGCTCAATTATAATAATGCTATTTCCGTTTTTCACAAGTTCTTGAAGAACGTCTAATAATTTTGAGATATCTTCGAAGTGTAACCCTGTTGTCGGCTCATCTAAAATATAAACAGTTTTTCCAGTGGCCCTTTTAGATAACTCTTTAGATAATTTTACTCGCTGTGCCTCGCCTCCTGATAGTGTTGTGGCTTGTTGTCCGATCTTTACGTATCCAAGACCCACACGAAGCATTGTCTCTAACTTTTCTCTTATCGAAGGCACAGCAGAAAAAAACTTTACACCATCTTCAACGCTCATATTAAGAATATCTGCAATAGATTTGCCCTTGAATTTTATTTCTAAAGTTTCTCTATTATATCTGTGCCCCTTACAAACATCACAAGTTACATACACATCTGGCAGAAAATGCATTTCAATTTTAATAACGCCATCGCCTTGACATGACTCACACCTTCCTCCCTTTACATTAAATGAGAATCTTCCTGGGTTATATCCCCTAACTTTAGCTTCCGGTAATCCTGCAAACCACTCTCGAATTGGAGTAAATGCACCAGTATAAGTAGCAGGATTTGACCTAGGTGTTCTTCCTATAGGGGACTGGTCGATAACCACAACTTTATCTAAGTGATGGATCCCCTCAATTTTTTCGCATTTGGATGGTAATTCTTGTGCTCTATGTAAATCACGAGCTAGGGTTTTCCATAATGTTTCAAGAATGAGAGTGGATTTTCCGCTTCCAGATACACCACTAACACAAACTAAAATTCCTAAAGGAATATCAACTGATATAGATTGTAAATTGTTTCCAGTTGCCTTTTTAATTGTGAGGAGACGATTTTTATTTACTTTTCTTCTATGCTCTGGAACGGCTATTTTCTTGATACCTGATAAATACTGTCCAGTAATAGAGTCACTAGCACTCATGATACTCTCAGCAACACCAGTAGCAATAACATTACCACCATGAACGCCCGCCCCAGGGCCAATATCAACTACAAAGTCCGCACAGCGTATTGCATCCTCGTCATGTTCTACGACAATGACCGTGTTTCCGAGATCTCTGAGTCTCGTAAGAGTTCCAAGAAGTCTATCATTATCTCGTTGATGCAATCCTATAGATGGCTCGTCAAGTACATATAAAACGCCTGTTAGACCGCTGCCAATTTGAGATGCTAGTCTAATCCGTTGAGACTCTCCCCCTGACAGAGTGCCAGAGTTTCTTGATAAATTTAAGTAATTTAATCCAACATTATCTAAAAAACCCAATCGTTCATTAATTTCTTTTAAGATTCTTGCTGCTATTTCTTTATCTTTAGCAGAAAGATGACTATGTAAGCTTGCAAACCACTCTAATGCGTCCCCAATTGATAAAGCAGATATATCAGATATGTCTTTATTCAATATTTTTACGGCTAACGATTCTTTTTTTAATCTTTTGCCTCCACAAGAATCACACGGTTGAATTCTTCTGTATTTTTCAAGTTCTTCTCTTACCCAATTAGAGTCCGTTTCTCTGTAACGACGTTCTAGATTTGGAAGAATTCCCTCAAATGGTTTGAGTGTTTTATAAGACCTTATTCCATCGTCATAAACCATCTCAACAGGTTTTTCACCGCTACCTTGCAAAATTATATCTTTATAAATATCTGGTAATTCTTCGAAAGAAACATCAATGGAAAAACCAAATTGATTAGCTATAGACTGAAGCGTTTGTAAATAATATTTTGAACTGGAATTAGCCCAGGGTGCTAAAGCACCCTCTCGTAAGCTAAGTTTTGTATTCGGAATAACAAGTTGCTCGTCAAAATGACTGCTAACTCCTAGTCCATCGCAAGAAGGGCATGCACCAAAAGGATTATTAAATGAAAAAAGCCTAGGTTCAATCTCGTCAATTGTAAACCCTGTTACAGGGCAGGCAAATTTTGCAGAAAAGACCGTCTTATGGTTTGTTTCTACGTCTTGAACGTAAACTAATCCATCGGACAGAGATAATGCTATCTCTATAGAGTCAGCCAAACGAGTTGCGAGTAAATCGGATTCTCCTTTCAGAACAATTCTGTCTACGACAATTTCTATATCATGTTTTTTCTTTTTATCGAGCGCAGGAGATGAATCCAAATCATATAATGTTCCATCAATTTTCACACGACTAAAACCTTTTTGAAGAAATCCAGCTAGTTCTTTTTTGTATTCTCCTTTTCTTCCTCGGATGATTGGAGATAGTATCATTACTCGACTATTGTCTTTCATAGCCATTACGATATCGACCATTTGTGATACTGTTTGTGATTGAATTGGTAGGCCTGTTTCCGGGGAGTAGGGAATGCCCACGCGCGCCCATAATAGACGCATATAATCGTAAATCTCTGTTACAGTGCCAACTGTTGATCGAGGATTGCGCGAGGTTGTTTTTTGTTCAATTGAAATTGCAGGAGATAAACCTTCAATTAGATCAACATCTGGTTTTTGCATCATTTCAAGAAATTGTCTAGCGTAAGCTGAGAGTGATTCTACATATCGGCGTTGACCCTCAGCATAAATTGTATCAAATGCAAGAGATGATTTTCCAGAACCGGAAAGACCTGTAAAAACAATTAATTTATCGCGAGGGATTTCAAGATTTACATTTTTTAGATTATGCTCTCTTGCTCCTCGTATGCTTATACTTTTAATATTTTCTGTCATGGCTTACTAATAATTTTGAGTTACAATTTATGTTAATTCTGATAAGTTAATAATAGTAATCTTGGGCATTTTAAGTTATTTATTATATCTGCTAAATTTGCTAGTTATAACTAATCTCTAAATAGCCCAGTTTTGAAAAATTGCAATCCATCATCTGCGTCAGGAGTTACTAATGGCAGGAAGTGTAAATAAAGTTATCTTACTAGGTAATTTAGGAAGAGATCCTGATATCAGAGCAACTCAGGATGGTAATAAGATTGTAAATTTATCTATCGCTACCTCAGAACGTTGGAAAGATCGGAACTCAGGAGAGCAAAGAGAAAAAACCGAATGGCATAGAGTAGTAATTTTTAATGAGAATCTAGCGAGAATTGCTGAGCAATACCTCAGAAAAGGCAGTAATGTGTATATTGAGGGTCAATTACAAACACGAAAATGGACAGATCAACAAGGCACAGAAAAATATACAACAGAAGTTGTTCTTTCTCGATTTAAAGGAGAGTTAACTCTTCTTGGAAATAGGGGTGATATGCAGCAAATAAGTGATGAAGGACCTCAAACTGATCCCTTTCATTCTCCACAGGAATCTTTTCAATCGAATTCATCAACAGAACAGTCCCAAATAAGTGGGCAACTGCCACCTATGAATGATTTAGATGACGATATCCCGTTTTAGTTGGACTGGAAAAAATTTATATAAGTATATAAATGTTGTGGATTCCGCTTAAATCTCAAACTATATGTAGTGTTTTTCAGCAATTTAATGGTATAATAAGCTAGTAATAAATCACTCGTAAAGCAAAGAGTATTAAAGGTTTAAAAATAGCGTGACAGATACACCTCAAAAATTCGAAAGTAGCGTCTCAATTACAGATGAAATGAAGAGTTCTTATCTTGATTACGCGATGAGCGTTATTGTATCAAGAGCACTCCCGGATGTTAGAGATGGTCTTAAGCCAGTTCATCGACGAATACTTTATGCTATGATCGAAGGTGGATATGATTGGACGAAACCACATAGGAAATCTGCTCGAATAGTTGGAGATGTAATTAGTAATTTTCATCCTCATGGGGACAGTTCGATATATGAAGCAATGGTTCGAATGGCCCAGCCATTTTCTATGCGCTTGCCGTTGGTTGATGGACAAGGAAATTTTGGTTCAGTTGATGGCGACTCTGCTGCAGCTATGAGGTATACTGAGTCTCGTTTAGCCAGACCAGCAGAATTTTTATTGAGGGATATTGATTCTGATACGGTAAATTATGTTTCTAATTATGACGAAACACAGCTTGAGCCATCTGTTTTGCCTGCTGAATATCCGAACATTTTGGTTAACGGAGCAGGCGGAATTGCTGTAGGCATGGCAACAAATATTCCTCCTCATAATCCAAATGAAGTAATAGACGCATGTATTGCTCTCATGAAAAACCCTGAGCTTAGTGAAGAAGAGCTATTCCAAATCGTAACAGGCCCTGATTTTCCGACAGGTGCTCTTATAATGGGACGAAAAGGAATAACAGATGCATTCAAAACAGGGCGTGGTTCTATTATAATGAGAGCGAAGGCATCGGTTATAACTTATGGAAATGATAGGGAAGCAATAATTGTTGATGAAATACCCTATCAGGTAAATAAAGCTTTGTTGCTTGAGCGTATTGGCGAGTTAGTCCGTGATAAAACAATTGAGGGCATATCAGATATTCGTGATGAGTCTGATAGAAACGGAATGCGCATCGTTATAGAAATTAAGCGTGATGGTTCTGGTGAAGTTGTTTTGAATCAGCTTTATCGTCATTCAAGATTACAGACAAGTTTTGCTGTAAATATGCTTGCCATGAATAATGGAAAGCCAGGGCAAATGAGTTTACTTGAGGTCTTAAAGGCTTTCTGCGGTTTTAGGGAAGAGGTGGTGCTGAGGAGGACACGTTTCCTGCTAAATAAGGCAAGGGATAGAGCTCATATATTAGCTGGTCTCCTTGTTGCACTTACATCGATTGACCGCATTATACAAATGATACGCTCTGCGCCAAACGCTGAGGCAGCCAGAGATGCCCTTATGGATGAGAATTGGCCGGCAGAAGAGGTTGCATCTTTCATTGCGTTGATTGATGACTTGGGGCATGGAGTAGTAGATGGAAAGTATAAACTCTCTGAAACACAAGCACGTGCAATTTTAGAATTAAGATTACAACGCCTTACTGGAATGGAACAAAGTAAACTTGCAGAGGAAACTCAAGAATTATCAATTAAAATTAAAGAGCTTTTAGACATTTTATCAAATAAAAATAGTTTGATAGAGGTCATTTTAAAAGAACTACAGGAAGTAAGAGAAAAACTAGATTCTCCTCGAAGAACATTAATTTCTGATTCACTTGCTGAACAAGATGATGAAGATTTAATACAGCAGGAGGATATGGTGGTCACTGTATCTCATCGTGGCTATATCAAGCGTGTTGTATTAAGTGACTATAGGGCCCAGCGACGTGGGGGTAAAGGCAGAGCTGGTATGAAAACTCGTGATGAAGATTTTGTTACAAATTTATTTGTTGCAAACACTCATACTCCAATTTTGTTTTTTACCTCAAGGGGTATGGTGTATCAGCTGAAATGCTATAAGTTACCGCTTGGATCCCCTCAATCTATTGGGAAAGCAATGGTGAATTTATTGCCTATAGAAACAGAAGAAACTATTCAGACTGTTATGCCAATGCCACAAGATAAAGAGAGCTGGGATAATTTAAACATATTATTTGCAACATCATTTGGTTCAATTAGAAGAAACAAATTGAATGATTTTGTAAACATAAAGCGCAATGGAAAAATCGCAATTAAGCTCTCTGAAAATGATAAATTAATTGGCGTTACAACCTGCAATGATGACTCTCAAATTTTACTTGCATCCATGAACGGTAAGGCAATTCGCTTTTCAACTAATCAAGTTCGAGTTTTTAAGGGTAGGGATAGTTCTGGTGTCCGAGGCATCAAGTTGCTTGGGAATGACCAAGTTGTATCAATGAGCGTTATAGAGGATGAAACAAATGAATTTGTTTTGTCCATCTGCGAAAACGGATATGGAAAAAGAACTAAAGTAACAGATTACAGGGAGACTGGTCGGGGTGGTCTTGGTGTAGCTAATATTGAAACAAGCCACCGTAATGGAAATGTAGTAGCATCGTTCATAGTAATTGAAACTGACCAAATTATGTTGGTCACTATTTCTGGTCAAATAATTCGAATTAGAATCAATGGAAACGATGGTGATAACATTCGCATTACTGGTCGAAAAACACAAGGTGTTAGATTATTTGAGCTAGCTGAGGATGAAAAAGTTGTTTCAGTTGCTATTATAAGAGAAGATGATAATGAAAACTCAGATAACATTGATTCAACGGAAAATTAAAGAGGAGACTCAGGTAAATCAGGTATTGAGTTGACTGGGAGCCTAGTAAAAAAATGAAGAAAATTAATCTGTCGAAGTTCTTGCATTATCGGAAATAGAGAAATGGCTCAAATAGCTTTATATCCAGGGACATTCGATCCATTAACATTTGGACATTTAGATATGGTGGTTCGTGCATCTACTTTGTCTTCAAAATTAATTGTGGGTATCGCAGAAAATCCTGGTAAAAATCCTTTGTTTAGCCTTGAACAACGAAAGCGCTTCGTAGAATTTGAAATAAATACAATGAAAGATAAGGGTGTTATTTCTGAGAGCGTTGAAGTACAGGCATTCACAGGGCTTTTAACTGATTTTGCTAAGCGAGTGAACGCATCTATGTTGATAAGAGGGCTGCGTGCTGTCTCAGATTTTGAATATGAATTCCAGATGGCCAGTGCTAATAAAAGGTTGCACGAAAATTTAGAAACAGTTTTTTTAACAGCATCAGAAAAACAGCATTTTGTTGCATCTAAATTAGTAAAAGAGATAGCTCGTTATGGAGGAGATGTAAGCTCCTTCGTTCCGAGTATTATTGAAAAAGAATTGATGTTACTATTTAATAAATAACAAGAACTTATTGTTAAAATACGATTTAAAAATTTATTTGATATTTTCAGCGGTGTTCTAATACTATTTAAAGCCCCAAAAAAAACTTTTTTTGGGGCTTTAAATTATTACTTTAGTCCTCTTGAGGTAAGATTAAATTTAAGGTAACAGCTAAAAGCGCGGTGGGCGCTACTGCTGAGGTGGCCAATGTTTTCCAAATTCCTGGAAGATATTGAACTGCAGACGGAACTAAATTTAAACCTAAGCCTACAGCTAGAGAGACTGAAATAATTATCATATTTCGACGTGACATCTTCACAGTGCTAAGCATATTCATTCCAGCTGCAGCAACCATTCCAAACATAACTATCACTCCCCCACCCAATACAGGTAACGGCATAGAAGAAATTACGGCACCAATCTTTGGTATTAAACCACAAATTACCATAATAAGTCCTGCGATTGTAACAACATGACGGGACATAATTCCTGTCATACCAACAATTCCAACATTTTGACTAAATGAGGTATTTGGAAGACCACCAAAAACACCCGCAACCGCAGTTCCTAATCCGTCTGCATAAGTTGCTCCAGATATCTCTTCATCAGTTGCATCTCGACCTGCACCAGCTTTTGTCGTAGCAGAAGTATCACCTACTGTCTCAATTGCAGATACAATAGAGACGAGAGTTACACCAATTACAGCACCAAGACTAAATTCAAAACCATACGGCATAGCCTCTGGAATTTGAAACCAGGCAGATTTTGCAACGCCGCCAAAGCTTACCATTCCCATAAAAATAGCGACAATATAACCGGCTATTAATCCAATTAAAACTGCCGCATTAGAAATTAATCCCTTAGTCATAAATTTACAAATTAATGACACCACTACGACTGTAAGTGCTACTGACCAGTGCATTAATGAACCAAAACTCTCAGCATTCATTTGAAATTCAGCAGCTCCACCAGCTGAGTATTTAATTGCTACTGGAATTAAATATAATCCGATTGCTAAAATAACTAGACCAGTAACCAAAGGAGGAAACATGAAGCGAAGATTTTGTATTATGCTTCCTAAAGCAAAATGAATTAATCCAGCTATTATACAAGCTGTAAGAGCTACGCTGAGACCCTGAGTGGCAGCTACACCAGCTAAAACACCAACAAACGCGAAGCTTGTACCTTGCATAATAGGCAATCGACTACCTATTGGACCCGCACCGACTGTTTGGAATAATGTAGCTATTCCAGCAAAAAGCATGGCCATTTGAATTAAATAAATTTGTTCTGCTCCACCAAAGGCGAGCCCTGCTGCCCCTGCTACAATTATAGATGGGGTAACATTTGATGCAAACATGGCTAACACATGCTGTAATCCCAATGGAATTGCTTGTCCTATGGGCGGCGTATTATTAGGATTGCTATAATCAATATCAGACATAAATCTTCTCCTAGTTAAATATAATACTCTAAATAAAAAGCATTACCTTAATATTGAGCATCTATCATTATATATGGTATTTAAAACAAATTAGATGCACTATATGTAGAAGGCTAGCAACAAATTAGCCATTCGTCAAAAAAAGCTGTGTTTTTAGATTAAACTTTGTACACTCGTTAAACAACGTTAATTGAACTCGCTCAATTATTTCAAAATAAGAGTGAAACTTCTTCTGCAAAATAATATAATAAAACAATGTATTGAAAGAAAATATTTTACTAAATTAGTAACAGTTTATTTCAGTTTTTAACTAAAAAAATATTTCCTCTAGTTTCTCCTACACGTTTATAGTGATTTTTTTCAAGCCAATCCAATATATTTAAATCCCATTCTGCACTGTTATCTTCGATTATAATTAATGAAGGAAGATAATCCTTTTCTAGCTCCGAAAGATAAGGAAATAGAACTTTATCTTCGAATCCTTCAATATCAATTTTTACAATGTCAGCTTTAATTTCATCAAATTCTTTAAGTGCCTTTTTTAGAGTCTTTTGTTTTACTTTGATTGTTTCTAGTGAAGAAGTATTTTTGATTATGGAACTGCTGCCAAGTCCAAATTTTGAAATGTGAAGATTTACCATTTTTGAGTTTTTGCCAAGAGCGAAAGGAGCAACTACAATTTTTTCTGTTAGTTTGTTTAATTTTATATTTTCCTTCATTCTTTCAATTAGAACAGGATTAGGCTCAAAACCAATACATTTTCTTGCACCAAAACTAGCGACGAATAGAGAATAATAGCCAAAATTTGCCCCAATATCTAAGAACAATGTATCGCTATCTACAAATTTTTTAATGATTTTGAGTTCGCTTTTTTCGCGAAACTTTGAGGAAAATAAAATGTTCGATTCAATAGTATTTCCGAATGGCCTAACCCTGAGTTTTATTCCATTATAAATTAAATCAACGGGGTTTTCGCTCAAATATTTCTTCCAAATATTATGAAATAAGCGTTTAAGCTTTCCTCTAGATATACCCATTTTAATTAATAAAAGTAAAAACTTTCCAAATAGAGAAGGGGTATGTGTTCCAAAGTTGTTATTAATCATAATTTTAAATTCATTTACAAAAATACAAAAGTATACATTAAAAAATTGAGCGTTCTAAGTCCACACAAAATGTGAGCTTTGGTTTTTAACAATTAGCCTAAATCACTTGACCTGCAGACCACTTGGGGCTACAAAAATCACGTTATGGTGAGGGCGGTTAGCTCAGCTGGTAGAGCAAGTGACTTTTAATCACTGGGTCACAGGTTCGAATCCTGTACCGCTCACCATCATAATACGCTCAGTGGCTTTTTAGTTGTAAGCTTTTTCTTATTAAACTTATTTATAAATTTTTAAGCTAATAACAACCACAACTTTTGTTTTTTTAACGTCAACGTTAATCGAGTTAATTTAATTATTTTTTTTAAAGTTTTAACCAATCTGTATTCTTTGGTCTATTGCTAGATAAGCGCCCGCATCTTGATGGGATATAATAAGCGTAATTGAATTCATACTTTTTGTATATTCTTGAATTAAAATAGATGCTTTTTCAATCATATCCTCATCTAAAGCAGAAAAGGGTTCGTCTAATAATATAATTGGTTTTTCTCTTGATAAAGTTTTAATAAGCGCAACACGTTGGAGTTCACCACCAGACAGTTCGCTACATTTCTGGTTAATTAGAGAAAAAATTTTTAAAAAATGTAATTGATTTTCAATATCTTTTGAAAAATTTTTAATTCCTAACATTAAATTTTGTTTTACAGATAAATGAGGAAAAAGATTATCACTTTGAAACATAGTGGAAACCGGTCTTTTCCAAGGAGGTTTTGATATTAAATTTTTCCCGTTAAAGATCACTGAACCAGAAACTGTTTCGTAAAATCCAGAAATTATATTAAAAAACGTGGTTTTGCCAATCCCAGAAGGTCCGCCAATTAAAATTATTTCTCCAGCCGAAGCTTTTAAATTTACTTCCTGTTGAATAGAATTCGGCCATTTGAAAATTAATTCATTTATTTGCAGCATTGTTAACCATCAATTGACTAAATCCTTGAAGTTTTTCAAGGAACATTAAAATTAAACCAAAAATAAAATAAGCTACAAAAATATATCCCAGAATAAATATACCCAAAATATCTGCTTCACTAGCTCCATATCGACCGAAGAGTTGATAGAGATAATAAGGTAGTGTCTCAAATTCTTTATTGCCAAATAAAGTAATTACACTCAGATCGCCTAACGAAAAAGCAAAACTGATACCTAATACAAGCTGTAATTCACGAGTTATCGAGGGAAAAGTTAAGAAAATGAATTTTTTCAAACCTGTTATACCCAATTGTAGGGATAACCTGTCATGCTGTGACAGTGTTTGTTCTAATGATGGAGACAATATACGTAAAATAAAAGGTAAGGAGAAAAGTACATTTGCCAATAATACTAGCCAAAATGCCTGTTCAAACAAGTTAATATGATTTTGAAGAAGAATAAAACATCCTGTTGCGAAAACAATTGCTGGCATCAGAAGATAGAAAGATATTGAAAAATCAATGAATTGAATTGAGATGTGACTACCTGATTGTCTTAATCTAAATCTACTATGAATTAAAACGATCGCGATCATCACACTTAACATTGATGAAAAAAAAGCAAGTTTAGTAGATGTGAAGAGGGCATTCCAGAACCTATCTTGTTCGAATAAATTTAGACCAGAGGATAAGTCAAGGCGGTAAAAAAGTGCTATTAATGGAAGAAAAATCACCATAAAAAATATTAAAAAGCAGAAAAAATCTATCAACCTGGAGAGTAATTTTTCTGCATCATTTCTAATTATTGTACTTTCTGAATTTGGTGCAGGGGAGGTGAGAGAAAAGTTTAGTGGTTTTGATATTAAAATTAGACCTGAGCAAATTAAAATTTGGACTATGCTCAAAGATGCCGCTAACTGCATATCAAAAGAGAAACGAACAGCGTGGTAGATTGAAACCTCTAAAGTTGTCACATCAGGTCCACCTCCTAACATGAGCACTATGGAAAAAGAGGTAAAACAGAGCAAAAAAATTAGACTTGCTAAAGGAACCATGAATGACTTAAACGCTGGCCATTCAATAGCCTGAAATATTTCCAGTTCTGTCAGATTGTTGTGGGATGCTAACTTCCAATAATAACTTGGTTGAGATTTCAAAGCAGAATAAGCGATTCTTAAAACAAGGGGAGCGTTAAAAAATACATGCGCAAGTATAACCATCCATAGTCCAAATAGAGAAATGCCGGCTAACCCTAGGGAGCTTATTAAACCAGACCTTCCCCAAACTGCAACAATTCCCAGAGCAGCTACTGTAGTGGGAACAACTAGTGCGATAAAGCTTGTAGATAAAACAAATTTAACAAGCCACTGATTTCCTCTCCGGTGAAGGGCTCGTGCACACAGTATTCCAACTAATAAAGAAAAAAATGTGGAAAGAAATGCCTGCCAACCGGCGCTTTTAATAATATAAAAAGTGCTGGAAGAAAGGATAACAGTAAGGTAATTATCATTGCCGGCTATTCTAAACAGCTGGGCTAAAATAGCGCATCCTAGTAATGATAAAATTAATCCAAAAAATAGACCATATAATCTAGAAAATTTAAAGTGTTCAAATAAAACAAGGGATTGAGAAACATTAAAGAATTCTGTACCCTGATCTCTTGTTCCCTTTATTTTGTACTTGCGGTAAGCCACTCATCAATCCATTTTTTTTGATTTGCAGCCACATTTTCAGAATTAAAAAGAAG
>JAAXKA010000100.1 GCA_012269555.1 Alphaproteobacteria bacterium | reverse complement strand
AGTATCCAAGTTAGTTTTGGCCAATCAGCTCCATCATCTTTAATACATTCATCTGATACAATGATAAGGTCGCGACTAAATAGTGGCAATGCAGTATGAGAAAAGCCGGGGTAAGGATTATGGGGATTCCAATTACTAATTACCTTAGGTGAAGATTTATCGCTAATATCAAGAATATACACACCGCCATCAATGTACCCTAGGTAGGCTCTGTCTGGACGTTCCTCATAAACATTTACATTATGAAGCCGAAAGGCATCACTACCCATTGGGTCCACACCTTCTTCTGGGTTTACACGGGGTGGAAGTTCCTCTGTGTCGCCTACTTTTGCACCAGGTATCCACCATCTACCAATTTCTTCAATTTTGCTTGGGTTTTGCACATCTAGTATTTGATAGAATTGGTCATCTCTTGGATGTTTTGGCTCAAAATCAGGTGCTCCACTAGAACAGTGTACTGTCTTACCATCCACAAACCATAAACAATGCATGCCCCTTGAATGAGGTCCAGCTGTCGAGTGAAAACCAATAGATTTGGGCTCTTCTGGTTTACTAATGTCGAATAGCTCCATACCAGCTGGCTCCAACCCCTTTTCGTAAACTTGATAGGCGACTGCAAGAACATCACCGCATACTTCAAGTGAATTGGAACGCATTTTCATATGTGGTAATTCTGTTTGGCAAACAACTTTAGTATTTTTGGGATCAGTTACGTCTACGCCTGTAAAGTTTTTTGGCGCCCCCTCATGTGCAAGCCAAATAATTCTTCTTCCATCTTGTGTGACTTGCATTGAAACACCCTCACCAATTCCACCAAAGCCATTTAGTGTATTTTGCGAGAGCAGGGTCATATTTTTGATAAGCGTATCTGACATTTTTTCCTCTTTGATTTAAAAAATTACTTTTCCTGCCACGGCTGTGGCTTAAAGGAAATGTAAATTATGAAAGCAATACTAACCACTAATACTAATGAAATAGGTCTAGTAAGGATATAACTCACTGGAGCATTGTTAGAGACTATTAACAAGTCTCGCATTCCATCTTCTGCAATTGGCCCTAAAATCAATCCCAGGAGCAATCCAGCTGTTGAGAAATTCGTTTTCATCATTAAGTATCCAATTACTCCGAACCCGATCATAATCCACACATCATAGATGTTATTGGTGCCTGCATAAGTTCCTATTACACTGAAGATCATAATAAGAGGGGCAATCAAACCTCTGGGGATCACTGTGAGATAGGCCATTATTCTTGCAAGGAAAATTGCAAAGAAACCCATAATAACATTTGCTGCAATAAATCCCCACATTATTGTATAAATTATCTCAGGAGAGTTCTTAAATAAGCGAAGCCCTGGTTGAAGACCATGTATCATTAATGCGCCAAAAATGACTGCAGCTGAAATACCCCCTGGTATTCCTAAAACAAACATAGGAACAAGCGAGGTTCCGGTTACACCGTTATTAGAGCCCTCTGTCGCAGCTAGCCCTTTTGGTTCACCCTCTCCAAATGTATCACCTGGTTTTGCTCGACGAATTTCCCAAGCATAAGCAATCCATTGTGCAACGCTTCCACCTGCGGCAGGTATTACTCCCATAACTAAACCAACAGACCATCCTCTAATTAAAGACCAGCGGAGGCGAAAAATTTCTCCCAAATCAGGCCAAATTCGCCAACTTAATTTTTGGACGCCAGAAATAGTATTTTTTGCCTCTCCTTCACTTAGTTCCAATGCTTGAGCAAAAGCAAATAAGCCAATAATTGCGGGAAGAATACCAAGTCCTGCCTCAAATCCTACAAAATCAAAAGTAAAGCGAGGAAAGCCAGAATATTGATCGATTCCAATTGTAGAAATCAAAAGACCAAATGCTCCAGATAAAAGTCCCTTAAATACAGAACCAAAGGAAACAGACGCAATTGCGGTTAGTCCGAGTATAGCTACTAAAAAATATTCTGCAGGTCCGAATAATAAAGCTACTTGGGCAAGGGGTGGGGCAAGAATTAAGAGCACAAAGCCACTTATAATTCCGCCAACAACGGATGCGAATGTTGAAATTCTTATTGCTTGGATAGCTTTTCCCCTTCTGGTCATTTCATACCCTTCAATGGATGAAGCAGCTGAAGCAGATGTTCCTGGGGCTCTGAGCAGAATGGCAGAAAATGAGCCTCCATATATGCCTGCCGCAAAGCAGGAAACCAGCAAAATTAATGCAGTCTCAGGTGGAAACTGGAACGATACAGGTATCATTAACGCAATTGCCATTGGAGGGCTTAATCCAGGTATAGCGCCAATTACAAGTCCAACTAAAACACCAAGCAACATTGCAAGGAGATTTGCTACGTCAAATATATTTCCAAGATAGTTAAAAGCAATAATTTCCATCTTCTATATCCTAGAATAAAATACCTTTAGGTAGCCCTGCATTTAGGAATCCCTCAAAAAAAGCATACATGAGTGGAAATAACACTATTGCGGTTATACCCATTGCGCGAGCATCGCGCAAACCTATAAGAATTGAACATCCAATTAAAAATAAAAATGAAGACGTGAAGTATCCTAAAATAAAAATGAAAATCACGTGAATGATTACAGCTATGGAAACAAACAGTGGCTTCCAAGTGAAAAAGTCGATTTTAATTTGAACCGACTGCTGTTTCGTTTTTTTTAAAAATGACTCTAAACTGAGTAAGCACGATAAAAGAATTATACAGCCAAATAAAAATAGAGGGAATAGTTCACCACCTGCAGGAAAATTTAGACTTTCTAAGCCAAAGAATATTGATAAGCAGATAAACGATAATGACGTTAAATAGGTTGCTATTTTTAACGGAAGTACAATTTGCATTATAAACTATCCTTTTTTAAAAAAAGGCGACCTGATAAAGTCGCCTTTTTAAAATATTTAAAGATTATTCTTCCATTTCCCAGAATTTAACTTTTTCCACCATGTCCTTAGAAGAATTAAGTGCGGCCCACATTTCGTCACCTTCTTTGAACAATAATGGATTTTTATTGTTAATCTCTTTCATCACATACTCAGGGTTTGCAAGAGCACGTTTGATAGCATCAAGAAGGATGGTTCGCTTATCTTCAGATAGTCCTGGAGCAGTTGCAAGTGTTCGACCCGCATATGAGATATTCATTAGCCCTGTCACTTCAGCAAATGTAGGCACTGAAGGAAGGTTAGGTGATCTCTCAGCACTAAGAACAGCTATTGGGCGTAATTTACCCTCCATGAATTGAGGAACATAATACCCTACATTTCCTGCCACTGCATCGGATGTACCTGCTAATACTTCTTGGATCTTTTTAGAATCTCCATTTGCGTAAATTTTTCTGACCTTAAAATCAGGAATATTCTTTTCAGCAAATGCAATACCCATATGATCATCTGATCCAACAGCAGTTGAGCTGATTATAACCTCATTTGGATTTTTTGCTACATAATCAAGAAATTCAGCCAAAGACTGGAACCTTTCGTCTCCCTCTCGCACTGCCCAAATACAAGGGTCTAGAGAGTGCCATGCTAAAAAGTTAAAATCTTCAAGAGTTTCAGTACGCTTCATTCTTGGGTCTAACATTGATAATACGTGGGGTAGATTGACAACTTGTAGTTTATGGTCGTCTTTTTCTGCATCCCATTTTACAGCTTGGGCCCAAGCTACCCATCCGCCGCCGCCTGCAATGTTAACAACGTTCACTGGAACTCCTAATTCCTCTGATAGGTATGGAGCGAATAGTCTAAATGTTCTGTCAGCTCCTCCGCCTGGTTTAAATGGAACCACAAGTTGAATTGGCTCTGTTGGATAAGCATAAGCAACATTAATTCCAATAGTTGATAGTACCATTGCTGATGCAATGACCAAACTTGAAAAAAAACGTTTTATGTTTTTCATTATTTCCTCCCAATAAATTATTTTTTTTATTTTGGAATTTAATTATGAGAGCAAAATTTAAAATGGACAAGTATTTAATTTATAATATATCGAAAAATCAATTATTTAGCACGTTGTAAGAAAAGCTATTTTTAATTTCTGCACTATTTAGGTCTTTAAAAATTAGAACAACAGACGTCTCAGGTGTTGAATTTTCGTTATTTTCAAGACCTTGTATGGCAGAGAATACTGGGCCTACGGCCTGTATTAAAAAACTATCATTTATTCCTTTAAATCTGACAAACCCTTTTAACCGCAATATGGATAATGGATAGAAT
>JAAXKA010000187.1 GCA_012269555.1 Alphaproteobacteria bacterium | reverse complement strand
ATTGCCCTCTAACCAGTTAAGATCACCATTGTTATTGGTTTCTACACCATTTTGATTATTTTCCACAATTGAGTAACCTACGTTTAGCTCCACCTCTGCACCTTCAGACCTAAAATATATTTGATTTGAACCATTGTTCCACAGCACGGAGTTTGTAAAGTTTACGGTAACGTTGTCTCTCATATAAACACCGCCCCCATAAAGACCAGCGTTGTTATTAGCTAATGTGATATTGGTGAGATCTATTTCTGAGTTGTTCCTTATGTAAATTCCTGCGCCGGAGCTTGCAGTATTATCAACGATCAACGCAAAAGAAAATGTAGGATCAGCGTTGTTTATATATAAACCACCTCCAAGACCTTCTGCTAAATTTTCTGAAATAGTTAGATTAGATGCTTCAATATTTGCATCATCTTTGAGCCCAATCCCACCTCCAGAATTATTTGCATTATTTTGCATAAATACTACATTTTCCATCAAAGGAGATGATGAACTTTTTAAATAACAACCTCCTCCAAATTCAGCCGTATTATCCATAAAAATACAATCAAAAAAACTGGGAGAGGAACCGTCTCTAGCATACAAACCACCTCCTACATCATCTGTTTCATTTTCTTTTATTGTGCAACCAAAAAATATAGGAGAAGAGTCGTAACAAAAAATTCCGGCTCCCCCTCCTTCATTCGCGGTATTGTTTTGAATGATACAATCTTTAATTAATGGGTCTGAATTTTCACAATATATACCACCTCCGTACGTGTAAAAAGATCCATTGTTATCCGGATCTTCATCATTCCCATTACCATTTTGCAAAGTGAATCCTTGCAAAATAGCATTATTATTTTCTCCACTATTAAATGTAACAACACTTCCTTCATTTCCAGCATCAATTATTGTGACCCCAATAAGTAACGAATCATTATCTTCAATGTAATTAGATGAAACTAAGATTGATTTACCATTAAAATTAATATTTTCAAAATAAACCCCCGGACTCACAAAAATAGTGTCTCCATCTTGACTAAAATCAATAGCATCTTGAATATCTAAAAAGTCCTCAGGAACATTAATTGTCAGCGAAAAAGCCCCAGAAAAAATGTAAATAGTTAAATTTATAATTTTCTTAATCATAATATTGTTCTTTTTCATATTATAAATTAAATAAATAAAAGCAGTATTTAAGTGTGAACTTCGACTTTTAGTGTGTTAATTTCGCGCTCTTAATTGTAATCACTTTTAAGTAAAACGTTTATGTATGTAGCTATACCCAAAGAATTAAATAGTCTAGAGCCTCGAGTGGCTGCAACGCCTGGTTCAGTTAAACAAATTATAAAATCTGGTCTGAATGTATATGTCGAATCTGGAGCTGGATTAAAATCATTTATTTCGGATGATGCATACAAAAGCTCCGGTGCGACTATAATCAAATCTTCAAAAGAACTATTAAGTAACGCTGACATTACACTTAAGGTTCTTCCTCCTTCCAATGAAGAAATCGATCTCCTTAAAGAAAAATCAGTTTTTGTTTCTTTATGCCAAACTACTAGAGAACTTGAGACAGTTAGAAACCTTACTAAGAAAAAGATTAGTGCATTTTCTATGCACCTTATACCAAGAACAACTTTAGCACAGAAAATGGACGCCCTATCATCCCAAGCAAATATTGCTGGTTATAAAGCTGTTTTAATTGCTGCAAGTCGACTTGGCGTCTACATGCCATTGTTAATGACCGCAGCAGGAACAATACGTCCATCAAAAGTCCTTATTCTAGGCGCAGGTGTTGCTGGTCTTCAGGCAATTGCGACTGCAAAAAGGCTAGGCGCTCAAGTAGAAGCATTTGATGTTCGTCCAGTTGTCAAAGAACAGGTAGAATCTCTAGGAGCCAAATTTATTGAAGTCGAATCAGAAAGTGATGATGGCGTTGGTGAAGGCGGATACGCGAAAGAGACCTCTGAAGACTACAAAAAAAAGCAACAAGAATTGATTCATGAACATATTAGCAAATCCGATGCTGTTATAACTACTGCACTTATACCTGGCAGACCGGCGCCAATACTTATACCAACAACAATGGTGGAGTCTATGAAACCAGGTTCTGTTATTATGGATCTTGCCGCTGAAAATGGTGGAAATTGTGAGTTAACTCAGAAAGATAAAGTCGTCAACCACAATCAAATTATCATCGATGGGACTTCCAATCTACCTGGAACCATGCCAGTTCATGCTAGCGAACTATATTCAAAAAATGTTGCAGCTTTTTTAACCTACATGGTAAAGGATGGTCAGCTAAACTTGGATTTAGAAGATGAAATTATTTCTGGTGCTTTGTATTCCCACAATAGTGAGATTACCCATCTACCTACTAAAGAATCATTAGATAAAGAGAAATAAATATGGACATAAATATCCTTACTGTATTTATCTTAGCAATTTTTGTTGGGGTTGAAATAATAACAAAAGTCCCTCCTACCTTACATACACCGTTAATGAGTGGCTCAAATGCTATTTCAGGCATTGCAATTGTTGGAGCGATAATATCTACAAAACTTGACGGAACCATTGGTACTTATTTGGGGTTAATTGCAGTAGTGTTTGCTACCATAAATGTAGTTGGTGGTTTTATGGTTACAGATAGAATGTTAAAAATGTTCAAACGGAAATAAAAATATGATCGATTTATCTAGTCTTTCCTACGTTCTAGCTGCAGTCTTATTTATACTTGGCATCAAAAAGTTAAGCCATCCCAAAACAGCAAGAGATGGGAATTTTTTATCCGCTTTTGGTATGCTTATTGCTATTGTAGCAACTTTAATTTTTTACAGCGAAATAAATTATAATTATATAATTATCGGAATGATTATAGGTTCAATTATTGGAGCTACTTTTGCTATCAAAGTTGAAATGACACAAATGCCTCAAATGGTTGCTATTTTTAACGGTTTTGGTGGAGGTGCTTCTGCTCTTATTGCTTCAGCAGAATTTTTAAGTTCAGGAGATATAACAACCTTCACAATGTCCTCAATTATCATTTCAGTATTTGTAGGGACACTTACACTAACAGGAAGCTTTATTGCCTTTGGTAAATTACAGGGGTTTATAAGTGGTCAACCCATCGTTTTTCCAGGACAGCAACCGTTAAATGCTTTACTTGCAATAGGGTTAGTATTCGTTGGCTTTTTAGTAATCCAAACCAGTGGCCAGCTAAATTATTTTTACATGGTGATTGCCATCTCGGCTATCCTAGGCATCACACTCACTGTACCAATTGGTGGTGCTGATATGCCGGTAGTGATTTCCCTTCTCAATTCTTATTCCGGTATTGCCGCATCTGCAACAGGATTTGTTTTAATGAACAATGGACTGATAATTTCAGGAGCATTGGTTGGTGCCTCCGGTATTATTCTAACAAACATAATGTGCAAAGGTATGAATAGATCTTTAGCCAATGTTATTTTTGGAGCTCTGGGCCTAGAGCAAGAATCTTCCGGAGAAGGTTCAGGAAAGCAAGTCTCTATTAAGAGTTATTCTACTGAAGAGGCTGCTATGATTTTTGATGCTGCTGAAAAGGTGATTGTGGTCCCTGGATACGGATTAGCTGTTGCCCAAGCTCAACATGCAGTCCGTGAAGTAGCAGAATTTTTAGAAGACAAAGGAAAAAAAGTTTTATATGCAATACATCCGGTTGCTGGGCGTATGCCTGGACATATGAATGTTCTCCTTGCAGAGGCTAATATACCATACGAACAGCTGAAAGATTTGGATGAAATCAACTCTGAATTTGAAGACTGTGATGTTGCACTCGTTCTAGGTGCCAATGACGTAGTAAACCCTTCAGCAAGACACGACAAATCTTCTCCTATTTTCGGAATGCCAATTCTTGATGTTGATAAATCTCGTACAGTAATCATTAACAAGCGTACAATGAATACGGGATTTGCAGGAATCCAAAATGAACTATTTGGATTTGATAATTCTATAATGGTTTTTGGAGATGCAAAAGACATGCTCCAACAGTTATTAAAAGATCTTAAAGACCTTTAAATAAGGGAATCCTTCAATTAATTTGAAGAAAATTTTTATTGTCTCTTTTCTTTTCTTCTCAGTTACAATTGCGCAAAATTTTGATCCTAATACTGGTGAATTAATAGAAGATCAATTTGACCCTAATACAGGAGAAAAAATTAAAGAAGACAAAAAGACACTCACACCTTTGAATCTTTATATAC
>JAAXKA010000113.1 GCA_012269555.1 Alphaproteobacteria bacterium | reverse complement strand
ATAGCTGATATTGATGAGAACCAAACTACAGTTGCGACCCTTGCAGCCAGTGATGAGGATGCAAATTCAACCTTAACTTTTGCCTTAGTAAATTCTTCTTCTGCTAAGGACGATGGATTATTGCAGATCGATGCTGCTACTGGAGCAGTCTCATTCAAGGTTGCACCAAACTTTGAAGTACCAGGTGACATTGGAGCAGACAATACATATGTCTTTGATGTAAGCGTTTCAGACGGAACTGCAACTACCACACGTGAATTTTCATTTTCGGTTAATAACGTTGCTCCATCAATTGCTACTTCATCAGCACAGTCCTACACAGAGAACTCAGCTGCTACCATAGCGATTAGCGCTTCAGATGGAGACTCAGGTACATCACTTACTTATTCTCTTAGTGGTGATGATTCTGCTAGATTTAGTATTTCATCTGGCGGTGTATTAAGTTTTAGTACTGCACCTGATTTTGAAGCTCCAGCTGACTCAGGAGCAAATAATGTTTACAACGTTACTGTCGGTGTTTCCGATGGAGCACTCTCTTCTTCAGTAAGCTTTGTAATAACAATTGTTAATGATACTTCGGATGATATTGTAGGAATTCAATTGCCAGAAAATATTCAATTAGTTGAAACACAGGAGGGAACATAATGAAAAAGTTATTTATCCTATTATTATTAGCACCTATTGCAGTTATGGCTCAAGTACCTGCAACGAGTGCATACAACACCGATAAAGCTGAATTTTTCTTAGAAGATGAAGTTAATAATGCATTAAGTACTCCTGATATGATCATGTGTTTTATGGGTGCCTTAAGGCCTGATTTAATGGTTGGTAAGGGTGCCACGCCAACTTCTGAGGTTACCTATCTTGCATTGGTTGATGAAGCACAATGTGATTCTGAGTCTGTTGCACAAGGACCACAAAATCAATCTGCAGCAGCAGGAGCAGCATCAAATGCTAAATCTGCATCAATAAGTTATACAGAAGCCATTGTTTCGGTTTCAAAAGCTTCAGTAACTGCACCCATGATTGTTAAAGCATGGATTTTGTTTAAAGCCCAAGAGGAAGGTGAAAATGATCAAGTGATCTATACCATTACCACTGTAGATGGCGCACCTTCTGATGAAGAGCCATTCGGTGATTTTGACTTGAACTACTCAATCACTGAGCTTGGTGCTGTTATTGGTAATGGTTACTTAAGATCGTCTGAAGCATCTTTACAGTGGAGAGATGTAATGAGCATTCAAGGCCAGGAAATGGAAAATAGAGCAATTCTAAACTTTGGTACTGGTGCTACAGGTAATGGTGCTATTCAATATCTTGATTATCAAAATAATTCAGTAAATATAGACTCCTATGCGTATACAGAAGAATCTTTTTGTCGGCAGAACCAATCTGTAAACGGAGTTGCATCCGGTGCAGCAGAGGTGTGCTATTCAACAGATGAGTCAGAAGGTAAAAAAGAAGTTTTTGGATATAAGCTCTATGACTCAACTTCTGGTGAACAATTTGATTTAACTAACACTGGGTTTGGTATCAAATTTACCAACGACTCTGATGAAGTTGTTTTTGGTTGGGCTGATTATTGGGGAATTCATTTTGAGGAATCAATTGCCAACTCAATTACTAATGGAAAAGTTTTCACTAAAGATGATTCATCTTCTGTTACAGCTGCAATTTATAACGGAAAGTTAATTAAGAGAACTGTTGAAAAAGTAACTCTTAATAGTATGAACGGTTTACGTTTTAATGCCTATGTTGATATTAACTCACTAGGTATTAATGGTAATGAGTATAAAATTTACTACGATAGCGCAAATACTAGATTTACCCTTACTCACAGCTTTCAGTGCGGTCAACAAGGCTGTGCTGATACACCATTAGAGAATCCAGTTAATCTTACAGCAGCTCAACTTACAGGAGCTAATGATTTCTACGGTTTTTGGGGTTGGGCACCTGGTTTTGGATCAGTGAACATTCCTAAGGAGATTATAGCTACTCCAGCAGTGGCAGCAGTCCCACTTGAAAAAGAGTCTGATGTCGCTTTGTCGGATTATCCTGCAACACTATATTGTGTAGAAAATTGTCCTCGATATACAGAGATCGAAGCTTTAAAGACTGCAGCTAATGCAGATCCTGGCGGTGTAAATGCAGGTCCTTTAGCAAATGAAAATGTGTATGGCGTTGCGACAAATAATGTTGTTACTTATACATTAGATACTACTAATTATTCATATTCTGCTGGAGATGGCGGTAATGCAGATTACGGAACAGTATCTGATGCACTAAGAGAAAAAATCAATGAAACGCAATACAATTGGGGTGCTTATAGTGGAGCACTGGTTACAAGCTTGGCGAGTTTATCATGCGACAATGACAATAATTATGATTATTGTATGGAAAATGCTTACAACGGTACTGTTACCGAATACTATCAATGGCAAACCGGGCATGAGCGTTGGAATACTCTTAGGTTTCTTAAGGATGCTTCAGGTAATAGAGTCCCGTTTGATAAGCCAATAGATCTTTACTTTAATGTTCCTGACGAAGCAGCTACTTATGCAGAATTTGCAGGAAAAGAAATTAAACTTGATTTTGGTGGTGGAGAGTCCTTATGGGGCATACCTGGAAGATGTGTTAATACTTTAACAGGTGTTTTTGTTGAGGACTGCAGAAAAGATGGCGGTGGATACTGGCCATGGATTGATCTTTTTCAAATTCCAAAAAGTGAAACAACAGGTGTTGTCTATACAGAAAGAGGCTCAACTGGTACTAAGTACCTTGTTGCCCCAGCGTCTGGTGCAGTATTTTTAGCTGTTACACCCGCTGCTGTTGGCACTCTGACGCTTGGCTCAGCAGCTTCATTGCCTACTGCTGAACCTACAGTAGTTGGCCCTGGTGGAGGTGCAAATTACATAGGTGCACAACCGACTAAACCAGCTAAAGCCTCAATTATTCACGGTGAACTAACCGGAGATTAATTAGTTTTTGATTTGAAATTTATTGCTGTAAAGCTCGTGATAGAGTTTTACAGCAATTGAGTCTGATACGCCCCATTTTGTAGATCTTATATTTTTTACATTTATTCTGTTGAGAACAAATTCATAAATACTCATTGCGTAATCAATTACATCGGCTCTATCTTCAGAAAGTTCATACTTTGAGATCTTCTCGCTAAAAGTAAGTTTATTTAACTCGTCTTTAAGTTTAATAAATTCTTCTTTTGTAATTTTATCTTGGTTATGTATTTTTAAAAATGATCTTATATTACCCCCAATTCCAACTACTGTATTAAAGGATGGTAATTTATTTAACCAGACATTTAATTTTTTCCACTCATCTGGTCTATCCTTTCTAAGCATATTTCTTACGGCACCAAGTTGAAAAGATTTAATTTTCTTTTTGCCATCGAGATAATAAAAAAACTCAAGACTACCGCCACCTAAGTCAGCATAAAGTTTGGGATCATTTTTTTTAATTTTAGGATTTAGCGCCATTAACGATGCTTCCTCAAGCCCAGAAATTACCCTAATCGGATGTTCAATTTCATTTTCGACCAATCTTCTAGCATCTTCTGAATTTTTTGTATCCCTAAATGCTGAAGTTGCCACAATTTCATAAAACTCTATTTGATTCCTATTAAAGTAGTCTTGATACTTTTTTAGTGAGGTTACTAGCTTTTCAATACTCGCACTTGTAAGTAGGCCATCTACAAAAACATCCGTACCTAATCTTGTTGGCGTTCTAATAGATTCATTAAATGAGATTAAATTTGATGAGGTATCAAATATTTTTGACTTAACAGCATTAGTTCCAATGTCTATAGCAGCTATTTTCATTGTTTAAATATCATCAGTATATTTGGTTAGAATCATATATTGATCATAATTAAGATTATCGAATTCAACTCCCTCTAATGAAACTTTGTAATTGCTAATATTTTTGCTCCACGCAAGAGGCTTTAATAGTTTTTTATTTTCATAATTTGCTTGATTAAGTAAAAATCTTAATGCGCTGAGTCTTGCTATCATCTTATTATTTGCATTGATTACTACCCAGGGAGAAAAATTAACCGCAGTCTTATCAAACATTTGTTCTTTGTATAGAGTGAAAGCATCCCACTTTGTAACAATTCTTTCATCATTGGGGGAGAGCTTCCAATATTTAAGTTCAGATTCTTTTCTGGCTTTCATTCTTCTTTTTTGTTGATCTTGTGAAAGAGAAAAATAAAATTTAATAATTTCAACACCTGAGTAAATAAGTT
>JAAXKA010000139.1:13454-16690 GCA_012269555.1 Alphaproteobacteria bacterium | reverse complement strand
CAGCTGTTAAAACCATTCGAGTGAGCCGATATACCACGCATTGCATGCATGGAGACAGGTCTTCCTATGATCTCGCTGTGCTGTACACCAGTCCAGTCAGTCCATTCCTGCTCAATGCGAAGTTCTTTTTTAAATGCTGTTTTTGCTAACTCATCTGCAATCCGAATTATGGTTTCTACTGCCACACCTGTTTTAACACTTACTGATTTGGGGGAATATTCATCTGATAAAAAACGATTTGCAATCAAAGAGAATGAAGGAGTGGCTTTCCTTCCGTCTGATAAATCATATTCGCCATGTAGCGCATGATTTGACGATTTTTGATTAGCGTTAACTAGAGAACTTTCGACAATATCAAAAGCTAATGGATTTCCTTCATCATCTCTTGCAATTAAACCAAAATCCTCTGCCCCCTGTGAATTTATAACTAGCCATGTGGCATTGGTATAACGTTGCAGATAATCAATATCAACGGCCTGATTTACCAGTAACTGATGTATTAATGCACCTGCAAACAAACCATCTGTTCCAGGTTTAATGCCAATCCATTCATCAGCAACCGCACCATAACCAGTTCTAATTGGATTAATTACTGTGATTTTGACGCCTCTTTTTTTTAGCTTACCAATAGCTTTTTTAATTGGGTTAGAGGCATGGTCTTCTGCAACGCCCCAAAGCATAAAATATTCCGTTAAATCCCAATCAGGCTCGCCAAATTCCCAGAATGAACCGCCAAAAGTGTGTAATCCTGCTGCAGCCATATTCACCGAACAAAAACCTCCATGAGCTGCAAAATTTGGTGTGCCAAATTGTGATGCCCACCATCCTGTTAAGGCTTGGCTTTGGTCTCTTCCAGTAAAAAGAGCCATTTTTCTTGGGTCATTATTTCTGATTTCAGAAAGCCATGAAGTGGCTAAAGTTAGGGCTTCATCCCAACTTATTTCTTCAAACTCTCCTGAGCCACGAGGACCAACTCTTTTAAGCGGTGCTTTTAGTCGGGCAGGTGAATAATGTTGCATAATACCTGCGGCACCTTTACCACATAATACTCCTTTATTCACTGGATGGTCCCGATTACCTTCAATATATTTTACTTTATTATCTTTTAAATATACTTTTATACCGCATCGACACGCGCACATATAGCATGTTGTTGTTTTTATTTCGTCTGAAATTGATTTTGAAAGTTCAATTTCTGGCTGTTTGAAACCAGCTTTTGCCATCTCTTCGTTTCCCTGTGACAAAGCTAAATCTATCTTTATCAACCTATTTGAGTTTTACTACTCTTATTAAACTAAAATCACTTGATGTATTCTAACAAGAAACCAAAAATAGCACATTAATAAATTATAAGAAAACCCTATTCTCAATTTTATATTGAAGTAAATAAGAATTTAAACCATCATCTTAAAAATAGTAATTTTAATTTTCTAGGAAAATATATGGCAAAAAATATTGATGAAATTAACGCAGCATTTATGTCCAAACGAAAGGCTAATTATGTTCCGCTAAGCCCTGTATCTTTTTTGGAACGCACTTTTAATCTTTACCCCAATATGGTTTCTCTGATTTACGGAAATAGAGAATATCTATGGCGTGAGACCTACGATAGATGCATAAGACTTGCATCTGGTTTACAGCAAATTGGATTAAAGAAAGGAGAAGTTGTAACAGTAATTGCAGCAAATACGCCTGAAATGTTTGAATGTCAATTTGCAGTTGCAATGGCTGGAGGCGTCTTAAATACAGTTAACATTAGGCTTGATGCCGATACTATTGCCTACATTTTTGAACATGCAGAACCTAGAATCCTTATTTCAGATACCGGTTTCTCAGATGTTATCTCAAAGGCATTAAAACAATCAAAATATACTGATTTTAAAATAATTGATATAATTGACGAACAAGATAGCTCCAGTGCTTCAGCAATTCCAATTGGCGAATATACTTATGAGCAATTAATTGAATTAGGGGATGGCAAATTTAATTGGCAGCTTCCTGATGATGAATGGGATGCGATATGTCTAAATTATACATCTGGAACAGGAGGACTGCCTAAAGGTGTTGTTTATCATCATCGTGGTGCTTATCTAATGGCAATGGGTACAATACCTGCATGGCAGATGCAAATGCATCCAACGTACTTATATACTGTTCCAATGTTTCACTGTAATGGGTGGGGACACGCTTGGATGATGGGTTTACTTGCAGGAAAGGTTATCTGTACACGCCAGCTTACTGCTGAGACAATTTTTTCTCTTATCCAAAAACATAACGTAACCCATTTTGGAGGTGCTCCTATTATTTTAGGTATGCTTGTCAACGCGCGAAAGGAAATTCAGTTCAAACCGAACTGGCCAGTTCAAGTGATGACCGCAGGCGCTCCACCTCCAGCTGCTATTTTGCAAAAAATTGAGGCATTAGGATTTAACGTGATGCAGGTTTACGGCTTAACAGAAACCTATGGCCATGTTGTGCAATGCGTATGGCAAGACAAATGGAATATCCTCGAATTTGCTGAGCAAGCAACCATAAAAGCGCAACAAGGTGTGCAATTCACCCATACTGAATTAGTAGATGTTCTTGACAGCGAAACTAATAAACCCGTTCCGGCTGATGGATTAACAATAGGAGAAATTGTTGTTCGCTCAAATACAATTATGAAAGGCTACCATAAAAACCGAAAAGCCACTGAAGACAGCTTAGCTGATGGTTTTTTAAGGTCAGGTGATTTAGCTGTTCGTCATCAATCTGGCTATGTAGAAATTAAAGATAGATTAAAAGATATTATTATATCCGGAGGTGAGAACATCTCTTCTGTTGAACTTGAGAATGTTCTTTATCGACATGAGAATGTTGCTTTTGCTGCAGTAGTTGCCAAAAAAGACGAAAAATGGGGGGAAACGCCTTGTGCTTTTGTTGAGATGAAACCAAACACCTCAGCTACAGAAGAAGAAATTATCTCGTTCTGTCGTCAACATTTAGCAGGATTTAAAACACCAAAATCAGTTATTTTTCAGGAAATCCCTAAAACGTCCACAGGTAAAATCCAGAAATACATTCTTCGCCAATCATTGCAATCTTAAGAATAAAACTCTAAACCAATTATAGCGTATTTTGAAAAAATAACGCTAATTCTGCTCAGCTGCTCCTGAATCGAGCAATGTACAAATTCGATTTAAAGTCTGAGGCGTTTTTGCAAGATTTATAAAATTAAAGCGCTCTCTATCAAATAT
>JAAXKA010000139.1:0-13354 GCA_012269555.1 Alphaproteobacteria bacterium | reverse complement strand
ATTTGCATCCAACACTGCCATGCAGCTTCATCCCAATCATTTGTTTTCTCAAACCAACGTAAATAGCTTTGTTTAACACCTCCACCTGCAGGTAACAAACCGACCCCAGATTCCACCAAACCAAATGTCGAATTAACGTGTGCTACAAGCGCATCGCAATGCGCCAAAACCTCAAATCCTCCGCCTATGGCAAGGCCTGATGGCACACCAATAACCGGCACTGGTAAATATTTGAGTTGGGTTACAACTCCCTGAAACTCTCTAAGAAATAGATCTATTTCCTCCCAATTTTTGTTTTCTATTAAAAACCTAAAGTGATTCAAATCTACACCTGCCGAGAAGTGTTGAGAATCATTATGTATGATTATGCCAGTTCCTGCATTGTGGGCAGCATAATTTAATATTTCAACTGTTCCAGGACGCAACGCATTAGCTTTTGAGTGAAATTCAATTAGGCGCATATTCTTTTCGATCTCATAACAAGTGGCATCATTATTTTGTGCGAGTATTGGAAGTGTGCGTCTCAAAATTTGGAGTCTAAATGAGCCCTCGGGTAGACTGACTGGAGTATAACCTTCAAAAGCATCAAGTACGGATATAGTATTATTTTGCAATCGATAAAAAGGTTTATCAGTTTTTAAATTTTGAGGAAATGCAAGACCCGCGTTACTGATTAATCTGTGAAGAAGCTTTTCCCCAATGGCATCAATCATCTCAAAAGGACCACGTTGCCAGTTAAACCCTAATTTCATTGCATCGTCAATATCCTGAGGGTTGGAAGTAATTGTTCCTAATAACTGACCTGCGTAACAAAAGATATGCGCCAATACAGAGCAGGCAAACTGGCCATATTCACTATCATCCTCTATTAGTACTAATAGTGCTTCTTCCTGTTCATTTTGTGCTTTTGCTGCTTTTTCTGCTATCTCTGGTAATGGATTAATATCCCGCCATTGAATAAGTTTGCTATCTTCCTTTGATAAATCTCTGACCTTTCTTCCGGTATTACTTTCTAAATAAAAGCCACCAAGTCCTTTTTGTCCCGTATAACCAGAACTTATAAGCGAAGTAATTAGTTCGGGATCAGTGCCAACTTTTTGAAAATCATCTTGTTCAGGGAGAATTTGCCGCATCGAAGCAACAACATCTGACATCAAATCTATACCAATCAAATCATATAATCCAAATACACCAGTCTTTGGCACACCCATAGGTCTACCAAGAATAGCGTCTGCATCATCAAAGGGAATGTTTCGTTTTAACGCCTCATTAAGGCCAACTTGCATAGCATAAACACCAAGACGATTACCAAGAAACCCTGGTGTATCATTACACCTGATTACTCCTTTACCAAGTATAATATCATTGAATTCAGCAAGTTTATCGATAACATCACTTCTGGTATGCTCTCCAACAACTAATTCCAACAAGCGCATATATCGAACAGGATTAAAATAATGGGTGATAGCAAAACGTTCTTGGAAGGCTATATCCATATCCTCCATTAATAATGAAATTGGAATAGAGGATGTATTCGATGTTACGATGCAATCGCGCTTTATTATTTTATTTAAACGCGCATAAATTGATTTTTTAATTTCAAGTCGTTCAACAACCGCCTCAACTACCCAGTCATAGTCGCTTAATTTATTAAGATCATATTCGAACGTTCCAGTTTTAATTTGTTTTGATACCTGCTTTGAAACAAGCTGCGGTGGGTCTGATTTAATCAGCCTCTGTACTGCTAATTCGGCAGGAGAGGGTGTATTATCATCCTCAGCTGCTAAATCAATTAGCATCACATTTAATCCTGCATTTGCAATCTGGGCAGCGATACCGCTACCCATTGTACCGGCACCCAATACTGCAATTTTTTGAAAATGCTTTTTAGAGTCTACCATTAATATGCCTTTAATAATTTCTCTTTTTATTTAATAAAATTTAATATCTCTAAATTTACTTCATCAGGTTTTTCAAGCGGAATCATATGCCCTGATTTAGCTATTTCAACAAATTTAGCATCTTTTATAGTGTGAGCCATTTTTATGCCTAGATTTATTGGTGTCATTTTATCACTTTTTGCAAGAATACATAGAACTGGCAAATCAAGTTCTGAAGCAAAATTAGTTGCATCAAACAAATTACAAGCGCGCAAATCAGCATTTAGTGCTTTTGGTGTATTTGACATCATTAATTCCCTGCCAATACCCAATAAAGAATGACCTGGCTGCGACGGGGAAAAAAAATGACCATTTTTACCATGGCCCCATTCAGTCATCATTGATATAGCATCAGATAATGCACTTTCTGATTTTTCTAATAAATAATCATTAACTCTGATTTGTAATGCACCAGCAATTAGAATGAGTTTCTGCGCTAATTCTGGATATTTATGAGCAATAGCGATTGTAACAAGACAACCTTGTGAATGACCAACCAATACAGCTGACTGAATTTTAAGATGATTCATAAGTTGTGCAACCCAATCTGCCATTTCTTCAATGGTTTCCAGTGGTTCTCCATGAGAATATCCATGCCCAGGAAAATCAGGGGCATAAATTGAATATCCCTCAAATGCCAAAAAACGCGTTTGTAAAACAAAGGTAAGGTGAGTCTGACCACTCCCTGGCAAGAAAATAAGTGCTTGACCTTTAGATGACGGATTTTTACCTCCCGTCGAGAGATATGTTAAATGATCATTAAATTTTAATTTCATAAAGCTATCCTAATAAATCCATTTACTACAGCTTACTTGCTGCCTTCAGTCCTTGTTCAAAGTCTGAGACAATATCAGATATATCTTCTAAACCTACAGATAAACGTATCATATCATCTGTAAGTCCAGCAGATTTCATAGCATCCGCATCAATATGAGAATGAGTTGTGCTGGCAGGATGAATTACAAGCGTCTTTGCATCACCTACATTAGCAAGATGAGACGATAGTGAAACGGCTTCAATAAATTTTCTACCAGCATCACGCCCACCCCTTATACCAAATGTAATAATAGATCCCGCGCCCTTTGGAAGCATTTTTTTTGCTAACTTATATTGTGGATGCTCAGGTAGAGAAGGATGACGAACCCAAGAAATCTGTTCGTGAGCTGTCAAAAATTCAAGCAATTTTTCAGTATTTTCAATATGTCTTTGCATCCTAAGAGGCAAGGTTTCTAAACCCTGCAGAATATGAAATGCATTCATTGGTGCGAGTGAGGGCCCAAAATTATACATTGCCTCTGCTCGAAACTTTGCTGTAAAAGCGGCCGGACCAAACTCCTCATAAAAGTTAATACCATCCATAGCATAATGTGGTTCTGAGATGGTTGGATATTTATCTGTGCTACCCCAGTCAAAATTTCCACCATCAACAACAACTCCACCAATTGCTACGCCGTGTCCACCCATCCATTTTGTAAGAGAATGAATAATTATGTTTACACCGTTTTTAACAGGCGCCATTAAATAGGGAGTATTAAAGGTGCCATCAATCATAAATATGATTGAATGCTCCTTGCAAATAGTTGCAATTGCATCAACATCCAGAACCACAAGACCTGGATTTCCTATAATTTCAGAAAAAAATAATTTAGTATTTTCTTTTATCGCTGATTTTATCTCAGAATGATTTGTTGGGTCAACAAAACTTGTATGTATGCCGAAACGTGGAAGTGTATATTTCAATAAATTTACATTCGCACCATAAAGTTGAGAAGAAGCAACAATATGATCACCGGCTGAACAAACTGTTAATATTGATGAAAATAATGCGGCCATGCCAGAACTTGTAGCCGTTGCTGCAACTGCATCATCTAACGCGGCAACACGCTGTTCCAGGACAGCGACAGTAGGATTTGATATTCGAGAATATAAATGTCCACCAATCTCCATATTATACAGGGCAGCAGCATGGCGCGTATCACGAAAAACATAAGAAGTAGTTTGGTGAATTGGAACTGCTCTTGAACCAAACTCATCATCAGGTGTTTGACCTGCATGCAGACTAAGTGTGTCGAAGTTATATTTTTTACTCAATAGATTGCCCCTTAATTTAAATATTTATTTCTAACATGAAGTTTTATGCAGTTCGTCGATGCAGCCAGTTAACATCCATATTTAGTATCGAATTATCTTCATGATTTATTACGTTAGAATAGGTTTTGACATGAGGCAAACTATGCTGGAGATAAATTTTCGCACATATTATTTTTGACTTAACAAAATCATCTGGCAGTCTCGTAGCATTTTTTATTGCTCTATCCGCTGATTTAACAGCCATCCATCCACCACAAAAATATCCAAGCTGCATTAACCAATTTACCCCGTTAGCTGCTAAATATCGTGAATCATTGGCTTTTGATAATAATGTTTCTAAAGTAGCAATAACGTCTGCAATTGCATTGGACATGGGCTTTGAATAATTATCATCTACTTCTTCCATTTCTTTTTCTATTTCTTCTATGAGAAAACGAATTGTCTGACCCTCATCTCTTATGGTTTTGCGAAACATCAAATCATTTGCCTGAATAGCAGTTGTACCCTCATAGATAGGTAGAATTCTTGAGTCACGGAAATATTGTGCAGCGCCTGTTTCTTCAATAAACCCCATGCCTCCGTGAACTTGCAGACCACTTGAGCAATGCAATACAGAAAGCTCAGTTATCCAGCCCTTGATAATTGGTATCAAAACAGAAGCTCTTTTCTGCTCATTTTCAAAAACTTCCTTTGCACAATTATCTGCTATATCCATTGCATTCGCACCTGTAAAAATTAATGCCCTCATTGCATCTATTTCAGATCGCATTATGGATAATAACCTCAAAACATCCGGATGCTGATTAATTGGTGTACCTTTTTCTGCTGCGATAGGAATACCTTGTACTCGAGTTTCTGCATAAAGGACTGCTTTCTGATACGCCCTCTCTGAAATCGCTAATCCCTGCAGACCAACACTAAAACGGGCATGATTCATCATGCCAAACATTATCTCCAGACCTTTGTTCTCTTCTCCGACCAGATAACCAATAGCGCCACCATTATCACCATATTGCAGAACGGCAGTTGGTGAGCCTTTTATTCCAAGTTTTTTCTCAATGGAAATGCACCTAATGTCATTTGGCTTATCAAGGCTACCATCACTCTTCAATAAAATTTTAGGTACAATAAATAGCGAAATTCCTTGAATGCCCTCTGGTGCATTTGGTGTTCTTGCAAGCACTAGATGGATTATGTTTTCTGCCATATCGTGCTCACCATAAGTAATATAAATTTTCTGACCAGAAATTTTATAATGGTCTCCTTCTCGAACTGCTTTCGTTCTAATTTTTGATAAGTCTGTCCCAGCTTGTGGTTCTGTTAAATTCATTGTACCTGTCCATTTTCCAGAAACAAGATTGGGCAAATACGTTTCCTTCTGTTCTTGTGATGCAGATTTCTGAAGAGCATATATTTGTCCTTGACTTAATAGATGACAAAGCGCAAAGCTCATATTTGCAGAATGCCACATTTCACATACCGCTGCACTAACACTCATAGGCATTTGCTGCCCCCCCCACTCACTTTTTGCCTCTAATGTTGTCCAACCTGCTTCACACATGGCCTTATAAGCTTCTTTAAAACCATCTGGAGTTCTTACGGAACCCTCTTCGGTAATTGTAGAATTTTGTTGATCACCTGTATGGTTAATTGGCGCTAAAATAGTGCTAGCAAATTTCCCGGCTTCATCCAAAATTGACCAAATAAGGTCTTTATCTATTTCTTCCCGTTTCTGGCCGTTCAGGCTCAGCTGTTGGACGATTGAATCAAAGCCAATTAAATATTCTAAAACGAATTTTTGATCTTGAATTGGTGGGGTATACATTTCAAATTTACCTTTTTGCCTCTTTCTTTAATTCTTATATCACAAAAGCGACAATTGACGCAGTCATGTTTAATCCCTAGCATTTCAAAATATAAAATTTATACTTTTTATGTTTTCTGCAAGTTAGGTTCAATTATGAAGCAGCTACCTATAGAATTACCTGAACCAAATAAACTTGTAAAACTTAGCCCAGATTTATATTGGGGCAGGCTTCCACTTCCATTTCGACTGAATCATATTAATCTATTCGTAATAGATACAAATGACGGATGGGTGATTATAGACGCCGGCATTTATGGTGAGGAAACTAAAAAATATTGGAAGTCCATCTTGAGTGGTTTGCTCTCAACAAAACCTATAGATAAAATTATCATAACTCACCATCATGTTGATCATATAGGGTTCGCAGCTGAACTAGCAAAAATGACTGGGGCAAAATGCTATATTTCTAGGGCAGAAATGAATCATGCTCAGTTTATCTTTAATATGTCATCCTCTGAATTTTCAGACCTCCTAGTGTCAATTTACTCAAAATATGGTCTACCATTAGAAGAAATTGAACTTGGCCGAAATGATTCCTCTAGATATAAACGTTATGTTCCCGAATTACCAGATTTCCATAATTTTTCTACAGAGGATACTATACAAGGTACCTCGAGTAATTGGCGATGCAGAATTGACAGTGGGCACAGTTCGGGTCAGATCTCCTTCATAAATAAACGTGATAAACTCTTTTTACCTACAGATTTTCTGCTACCAAGAATCTCACCCAATATATCAGCGGATATTAGAGATATAGACAAAGATGTTCTTGGCGATTACTTAGAATATCTAAGAGATATGACAAATCTTGACTCTGAAATAAGAATTTATCCTGGCCATGATTGGCCATTTAAAAATGGAAATCAGAGAGCACTTGATTTAATTAGGCATCATAATCAACGATTAGAAACCTTATTGTCCAATGCACAAAAAAAACCGCTAACAGTAAGTGATGGGATAGACTTATTATTCAATAAGCGTTTTGAAAGCCACGAATTATTTTTTGCCGCTGGAGAGTCTAGAGCTCATTTAAATCATCTTTCCAAACAAAAAAAAGTAAAAAAAGATACCATCAGCAGAAACGGGCAGGAAATAGAACTATTTTACACTTGAACAATTGTAGCAAAAAATTGTTTTTCACCCTCTAGTTTTTATTTATTTACCAATACACACCTTGAAAGGGACCCATTATCAGTTTGCACTAATGGCACAGTCTGGACAGGTTCAAAGGAAATGTTTACATCATTTCCATCAACCTCAATTTTCTTTATCGCTTTTCTCATCTGTTTAGGAATATCGTTTGTACCAATCGCATCTTTTAGCTCAGTTGCTGATAAAGATGTTTCAAATGTGAATTTAGCATTAAATGCATCAGGCTGTTCAACAGATTTAATTGAGTCTATAAGGGTTTCATGGTGTTCCAAACGTCTTATTATATCATCAACCTCCCAACCACACTCGGTTCGAGAAACGGGACATCGTGTTCGAAAACTGCATCCTTGTGGTGGACGCGCCGGATCCGGTATCGGACCATCCAAAGCAGCCATATCTGACACAACATCTTCTGATAAATCTGGACTAGCTGCAAGAAGCGCCTTAGTGTAGGGATGTTGAGGATTAGAGAAAATATCTTCAGTGTTTCCGGCCTCTACAACCTTTCCAAGATACATTACTACTATTTTATCTGCCATATGCCTTATAACAGACAAATTATGGGTAATGAAAAGATATGAAAGCCCGCGTTGTTTCTGAAGATCATGTAAAAGATTTAAGATTTGAGCTTGAACGGAAACATCTAAAGCACTGGTGGGTTCGTCTAGGACTATTAACTTAGGGTCAAGAGCTAGCGCTCTTGCTATAGAAATACGCTGTCTTTGGCCACCAGAGAATTGGTGAGGAAAGCGGTATAAGTGCTGTTTTCCCAAACCAACTTGCTCTAACAATTCTATCGTACGTGGTATCAATTCGTTATCTGCACAAACTTTATGTATTTTTAAAGGGCGAGACACTATATCACTTACTAATTGACGAGGAGATAGAGAGGAAAAAGAGTCCTGAAAGACCATCTGGCAATTTCTTCTATAATTGTAAAAGTCATCCCCTTCAATCTTACTTATGTTTGAAGTAGATTGTATTTCGTCAATAAGGTGTTTATTTTTTATTTCCGATTGATGTTTTTCAAAATCCTCTAATGCAACTAACTTTTCCGGCGTTAAATCAAAAAATATATCACCATCAGTCAACGGCTCAAGGCCTGATACACATCTACCAATTGTTGTTTTTCCGCATCCACTTTCACCAACTAAACCAACCGTTTCTCCAGCACCTATATCAAAGCTAACACCGTCAACAGCATGCACCTGACCAACAACATTTTGAAACACGCCCTCTTTAATCGGGAAATGCTTTTTAACATTTCTAAGACTTAAAATAGTATTTTTAGAGTTGGTCACCGTTAAATTTCCTTAAAGTATTATCTATCTTGTTCTTTTCATATGTTTGTGAAAAATTGTTAGGATTCGTAGAGTAGACAAGCGACTTTGTGTGATTTATCCACTTCTGATATTGGCTGTAATTTTGGGTCAATTTTTTTACAGTTTGCCTTTCTTCGCTTACATCTGCTTACAAATCGACAGCCCGGTTCTGGCTCTATTAGCTCGGGAACTATTCCTTCTATTGCTTCCAGTTTTCCTCGCTCATGGCTCATTGAGGGTAAAGCATTAATAAGACCTTGTGTATAAGGATGTTTTGGTTGATTAAAAATAGTCTCTGCATCCCCAGTTTCTACTATTTGCCCTGCATACATAACTGCAATTCTATCACAAATTCTTCTCACCAATGATAAGTCGTGACTTATGTAGAGAACTGAGGTTTTGTGTCTTTTTTGTAATTCTTTTATTAGGTCGAGCACCCTCGCCTGAACTGTCACATCTAGTGCAGTGGTAGGCTCGTCTGCAATAAGCAAGTCTGGATTGCAAGCGATTGCTTGAGCAATCATGACACGCTGCTTCATCCCACCAGATAGTTCATGAGGAAACCGTTCCATAACCTTGGTAGGGTTAGGGATTTGAGTTTCCTCTAATGCTTCTGCAACCAGTCGATTTATGCCGTTATCAATCTTCTTTTTGTAGGTGCTTAATGGAGGTATTTTTAATAATGTTGTTACTAGGAAACCTGCTTCCTGTTTAATATATTTTTTTACAAAATATTCAGTTACACCTGTTAATTTATTTTTAAGTCCAGCCTTTTCTAAAACATCATTTTCCCGATGTTCCTGAAAAACCTCAGCTATCTGTGTGCGAATAGTTAGACCAGGATTGAGTGCTTTACCTGGATCTTGGAAAATCATAGCGATACGCTCACCGCGTAATTCTCTTATTTGATTTTCTGATAAATTTAATAAATCTATAACTTGAGAACCACTCTTGCTATTTTTGCTTCTAAATTTAATATTACCACCTGCTAGCACACCCGGTGGTGATTGCACCAATTGCATAAATGTACGAGCAGTTACACTCTTTCCACAACCTGTTTCGCCTACTAGTCCCATCATTTCGCCATCAACGATGTCAAAGCTTACACCGTCTACAGAGTGGACCATTCCTTGCTTTGATTCAAAATAGACTTTCAAATCAGTTACTGATGCAATTAAATCTTTATCCAAAGAATTTTGTATATCTAAATTATCCGGTGACATAATTACCTCTTTGTTTCAGTCCTCGGGTCTAAAACATCACGCAGACCATCTCCAACTAGATTAAATGCTAGCGCCCATAAAAAAACCATCAAACCAGGAAATGTAGATGCCCACCATCTCCCAGCTGAAATTCCAGCCTGTCCCTCAGAAACTAGCACTCCCCATTCAGCGATACCCGCTTCTGACAAACCAATAAAAGATAATGTAGCACCCACGAGAACGATATTTCCCATATCTAAGGTGGCTTGAACCATGACTGGACTAAATGAGTTCGGCAAAATATCCTTTAAATAGATCTGCAATTTGGAAGCACCCATTATTTTTGCTGCATCCACATATTCTCTTTGTTTAATTCTGATTACTTGAGCACGCATAATTCGAGCATATTTCACCCAAAAAACTACCACTAATGCCAATATAATGTTGGTAAAAGACGGACCTAGAATTGCAGCAATAGCTAAGGCAAAGATTAGTTCTGGTATAGATAAAAAAACGTCAACAATTCGCATTAAAATTTCATCTACTTTTCCCCCAACTATGCCAGCAACACTTCCAATTATAACTCCTAGAACTACGGTAAGTGTCACAACAAGTATTGATAATTTTAATGAGGTTCTTGCGCCCCATACGACCCCATAAAAAACATCTCCACCTCTATTTGTTGTCCCAAGTATATGTCCTGGTGTAAGCGGAGCAGAACGTGCTGCCTTCCAATCTCTCGGCATTTGGTAAGGATCAGGAGTATTTGGCTCTGTAATTATCGGCGCGAAAATAGCCATCGCTAACATTAAAATAACGATAATTAAACCTAATACGGTTGTTGGGTTAGCAAGAACATTACTCAGTATTTCCAAATTGCGTTTTAATCGCACTTTGAAAGCAGAGTCATTAAAACCAACTTCATCAATCTCCAAGTTTTGAGTGTTTTTTGCCATCTTAATCTCCAAGAACCACCCGTCGGTCGAGATAAGCATATATTATATCTACAACTAAATTCACGAAAAGAAATAAAATGCTGGTAAACATAACATAAGTCATGATTGTAGCCTGATCACCTCTTAGAACAGCAGAGGCCATCCAACGCCCAAGACCAGGCCACCTAAATATGATTTCTGCAACTACCGTACCCTGCAGAAGAAAACCGAAGGTCAATCCTATAACAGTTACAGTTGGTACAAGTGCATTCCGACGTGCATGTTTTTTTAAAACCACTCTTTCTGCTAGACCCTTGGCTTTTGCGGCATCAACATAATCCTCTTGCAATTCTTCAATTAAGGATGACCTCATCATTCTTGCTATAATTGCAGTCGCGCCGTAACCCAGAGCGACTGCGGGCATAACCAGATGCCAAATCGCATCTCTAAACGCCGAAAAATTGCCCGCTAATAAAGCATCGATAGTATAAAACCCCGTTGGATGAGGTATTGCCTCAAATAAATTTGGATCACTTCTTCCAATAGGAAACCAGCCCAGCCACACCCAGAATATAATCAGTAATAAGATGGCAAACCAAAAAAGAGGCATGCTGGCCCCACTCACCGATACTACCCTAATTATGTGGTCAGAGATCTTGTTACGTCTTGCGCCAGCAAACGTCCCCATAGCTATTCCAAGTGATACGGCAACAATCCCAGCTGCAATCGCTAACTCCATAGTTGCCGCAAATTTTTTTGGAAATACATCTACAACTGGAGCAGAGGCAACTCCAGACCAGCCGAGATCACCCTGCGAAACTCCCTTTATCCAATAAAAATATTGAATTGGCACAGGCTTATCCAAATGAAAACGCTCTTTCATTTCTTGCACTTCTGCTGGGCTCATTTCGTGAGATAGGTATATACCAATTGGTGAGCCCCCAATGCGTGTAAGTGCAAAAACAATAATTGAGGTTCCAATAATTAAAATCGGTAAAATCATCAACCTACGAATAATGTAGTCTCTTATTTGCATAGTTAATTCCGCTAGTTAAGAAATTAAAAAAGTTTTGTAATTTTCCAGCAATTTGAAAAGAAAAGAACAATCAACCGTATATTAACACATTGGTAACAAACGGTTGACTGTAAATAGATTAATTCTACTTATCCAAGTAAGCAAACCGAAGGCTTGGACGAGGCCACAATGGATTATGAACAAAGCCTTTAACCCAGCTTCTATAAGCCATTGTTACACCCTCTTGAGCTGTAATTAGCCACATAGGGTCATCAAATAGTAGCCTTTGAAGTTCAGAATACATTGCCGCTCTTTTTTCGACATCAAGTTCTGTTGATGCACCATCTATTAGCTCAGCAATTTTTTCTGGGTTTCGATAGCCATTAGCAAACCCATGTACTTCACCCCACTCTCCATCTGGATGCTGATAAGCACTCATGTATGGGTGAGGGTCTGCAAAAGGGTCAGCATTTTTAACCCACATTGCATACTCTACAGGGTTTTGTGCGTGTGCTTCATCAAAAACAGCCTCAGCAACTGCTAACACATTGATCCTAAAATTTGGGTTCAAACCTTCTATAGAGTCTTTAAGTACAAGTGCAGCATCGGCAAAGAGATTTGCTTCCTCAGTAATTACAGAAACTGAAAAGCCATTATCCCAGTAACCGGCTTCACGAAACAATGCTTCTGCTTTAGCCTTATCCTGAGCACCGTATCTTGGCGCATCAGCATCATGTCCAAAGATACCCATTGGCAGATAGTGTGGATTAAAATCACCAAAACCTGCTAAGGGACCCATAAGAAAAGCTTCATAATCAAAAGCGTAATTAAAAGCTTGGCGTATCCTCGGGTCATGGAAGAAATCTGTAGGAATTGTGTCTTCCTTTGGGAGTGCGCCCTCAGGAATATTTAGATTAAAACCAACGTGAATCGGCTCAAGTAATAAACCTCCTGTATGGAGTGTAACACCATCTGCACCTTCTATATCCGCAACAAAAGATGGGTCTGTCTCTATTGTGTCATAATTACCTGCCCGCAAACCCAATACTCGTACATCAGGTTCAGCGCCAATTTCTATACGTGCAGCTAATTTTGCTTTGTTACCCCAGTAATTTTCGTTGATATCAAGAAGAATATTCTCCCCACGATTCCAGGCTTTCAATTTATAGGGTCCAGAGCCAACGGCGTTTTGTGCCATATATTCATTTGGCTCTCCTTCTACAACACCACCATTTGCCATAACCGCATCCTTACTTACAATCGATGCAGCCATAGAGACGACCGTGCTATTCAAGAAACTTGCGCTAGGTTCCAAAAGAGTTACCTGAAAGGTATAATCATCCACTACTTTTGTATCAGAAACAATGTCTGAAATAACCCCGGCTTGTCCCTCAGGTAGATCCATTTCAACAATTCTATCCCATGAGAACTTAACGTCTTCAGCGGTTACATCTGTACCATCATGAAATACGGCACCTTTTCTGATTTTAAATGTGTATGTCAAGCCATCATTGCTAATCATACCATTTTGTACTGAAGGAACTGTTGTTGCTAACCCAGGAATAAGTTCAGGTCCAGATGGCCCAAATTCTAACAGCCTGTCATAAACCTGTAGGATGACTGTTTCTCCACCCTCACCTGCTTCAACTTGAGCTGGGTCTAACGTAGTTGCTTCATCGTCTGCAGCATGCACCAAAACTCCAGGATTTTTGATAGTTTGAGCATTTGCTCCAACCGTTAAAAATAACCCTAAAAAAATGGATTGCAAAATAATAAAATATTTCTTCATATTTTTTCCCCTCCCACAATATATTTTATATTGCTCATAAA
>JAAXKA010000001.1 GCA_012269555.1 Alphaproteobacteria bacterium | reverse complement strand
GCCTTTTTTTGGTTATCATTTTTCTGGAAAACGGTTTGACTGTGGCTCAAAATTAGGGTTTCTTCAGGCAAATATAGCATTTGCTCTTCAAAGAAAAGATTTGAAGGGCCCTCTTCAAAATTGGATCAAGAACCAATTTTAAATCATGCTCCCACTTTATATTTTGCAGTATTTAAAAAAGTGGAAAGCTATTCCATATTATAGAATAAATATTTTGTGTAGGTGTTTGTTACAGGATAATATAGATTGTTATTTTAAATACATATCTGTTCAAGATGCATTTTAAAGCAAACTTGATAGAGATAATATTAGGGTGTGAAAATGACTTATATTTCTTTTGGAAATCTATCCATCGATGAAAACTTGTTTGGTTTTGTAAATAAAGAATTGCTGTCTGGACTGAACATAGACCCAGATAAATTCTGGGTTGATTTTGAAGAGGCTACCGAAACACTTACCCCTAAAAACCGACAACTTTTGCAAAAGCGCGAAAAATTGCAAAAAGAAATAAACGGTTGGCTGGATAAACATAAGACATCAAGCATTGATTCTGAACAATACACTACCTTCTTAAAGGAAATTGGTTACTTACTCCCTGAAGGAAATGATTTTCAAATTGAAACATCAAATATAGATGATGAAATATCGACTATTGCTGGTCCACAGCTAGTCGTTCCAGTTATGAATGCGCGATATGCATTAAACGCTGCAAATGCTAGATGGGGTTCTCTTTATGATGCTTTATATGGAACGGACGTAATTTCAGAAAATGATGATGCTAAAAAATCTACTACCTATAATCCCATAAGAGGTGAGAAAGTAATCAGCTATGCTAGAGGGGTTCTTGATGTTCATAGCCCATTAAAAGATGCTTTATGGAAAGATGTCACTGGATTTTCAATTTCAGAAGGGTCACTATTGGTTTTTATTGGTAAAACATCTACAACTCTCGAAGATAACCTACAATTTTCTGGCTATCGTGGCTCAACTGATAGGCCGGATGCTATATTGCTTAAAAAAAACAATCTTCATATAGAAATTTTAATTGACCCTGAAGGCATGATTGGAAAATCAGATAACGCTGGCATTAATGATATAATAATAGAAGCTGCCATCTCTACCATAATGGATTGCGAAGACTCTGTTGCCGCAGTTGACGCCGAAGACAAGGTTCTTGCTTATCAAAACTGGCTTGGCCTTATGAGAGGTGACTTATCTGTTGAAATGAAGAAGGAGGGTAAAACCTTCACGCGAAAACTTAACCCAGATAAGTTTTTTACTTCACCGAATGGTGATACTTTAATTCTGCACGGACGATCATTAATGTTAATTCGAAATGTTGGTCACTTGATGACGAATCCAGCTATTTTACTTAGAGATAAAAGTGAAATTCCAGAAGGTATATTAGACGCTTTTATGACTGTATTAGGGGCAATGTATGACTTTAAAGTAAAAGGGAATTCTAGAACCAACTCAATATATATTGTTAAACCAAAAATGCATGGGCCTGAAGAGGTGGCTTTTGCATGCGAAATTTTTGATAAGGTTGAGACCGTTTTAAACTTGCCTGCTAACACTGCTAAAATTGGTATTATGGATGAGGAGAGGAGAACAACTGTCAATTTAAAGGAATGCATAAGAGCAGCTAAAAGTAGGGTGGCTTTCATTAACACGGGGTTTCTTGATAGAACGGGAGATGAAATTCATACATCTATGAATGCTGGAGCAATGATAAGAAAAGCAGATATGAAACAGGCAGCATGGATCAGTGCTTATGAGAACTGGAATGTAGATATCGGGCTTGCGTGCGGATTTTCAGGAAAAGCACAAATTGGCAAAGGTATGTGGGCAATGCCTGACTTAATGAATGAAATGATGAAACAGAAAATTGGTCATCCTAACGCTGGCGCAAACTGTGCTTGGGTACCTTCGCCTACAGCTGCGACTTTACATGCACTACACTATCATCAAGTTAACGTATTTGAAAAACACGCAGAGATAGAAAAACGTAAGCGTGCAGAATTATCCGATATATTGACAATACCAACTGCACAGAGGCCAAATTGGTCAGATAATGATATACAACAGGAATTAGAGAATAATGCTCAAGGAATTTTAGGTTATGTCGTCAGATGGATAGATCAAGGTGTTGGGTGCTCAAAAGTACCAGATATCCACAATATTGGTTTAATGGAAGATAGAGCCACCTTGCGAATTTCTTCGCAACATATGGCAAACTGGATTCATCATGGAATTTGTACGGAAGAGCAAGTAATGAAAGTAATGAAGAAAATGGCTTTTATTGTGGATGAACAAAATAGTACAGACGAGCATTATAAACCAATGAGTGAGAATTTTGAAACCTCAATTGCTTTTAAAGCGGCCTGTGATCTCGTATTTAAAGGTTTAAATCAGCCATCTGGTTATACTGAACCAATACTTCACAAACGAAGACTTGAAAAAAAATCTGCTTTATAAGCTTTGAATAGCAAAATAAATGAGACCAATTTGACGACTAAAAATTCGAAGCTTTTACTAGACAAACATATCGCAAAAATTCCTAATTTCCCCAAAAAAGGAATAACATTTTATGATATAAGTCCAATTTTAGAATCTCCAAGATTATTAAAACAAACAATAGACGCTCTATGTGAAGAAGCTACCGTTTTTAAACCTGATTTAATTTGCGGAATAGATGCCCGGGGATTTTTATTTGCCACACCGCTTGCGTATAACTTGAATTGTGGCGTTATAATGATAAGAAAATCAAATAAGCTTCCAGGAAAAGTTCTCGTGCAAAGTTATGAACTAGAATATGGGTCTTCTGAATTATCCATTCAAACAGAACGGCAATTATCCGGAAAACGTATTTTAGTTATTGACGATTTAATAGCCACAGGTGGCTCTTTAAATGCGGCTCAGGCCCTTATTAAAAAAGCGAGCGGCATTATATGTGGTGCATTATGTATTATTGAACTTACAGAATTAAAAGGCAGGGAAAAATTAATGTGTCCTATTGTTTCGTTGCAAACTTATAGGTTTTAGGTTGTAATATATAGATTGTAAGAGTTTTAGGTTAGTGCATCTCTTTGCGTAGATCATTTCTCAACCTGTCGATTGAAACTAGTCCACTTTCTCTTTTAACATACCAAAAAGACCAGCCGTTACAGCTTGATGCGCCCTGTAGCTGTGCCCCAACAGAATGAATAGAACCGGATTTCTTATCAACAGTAACAAGAGAACCGTCTGCTCGGACCCTTGCTGAATATCGATTTTTTTGATCGAATAGTTCATCTCCTGCCTTTATCCAGCCTCGTTCAATTAACGCTCCAAATGGTACTCTTGGTAAATCACGTTTCTCGGTCAAATCAACTAATTGCCCATCAAACTGTTGAATACTACATAACCTTTTTTTAGCATAATCAACATAAACCGGATCTTGTTCTACTCCAATATAATGCCTTCTAAGTTTTTTTGCGACTGCACCAGTCGTACCTGTTCCAAAGAAAGGATCTAGAATAACATCTCCAGGCTTTGTGGTTGCCAGAATAATTCGTGAAATTAAACTTTCTGGCTTTTGTGTAGGATGTATCTTTTTACCAAAATTATCTTTCAACCTTTCTTGGCCACTACAAATAGGCAATGACCAATCTGAACGCATTTGTAAATCCTCGTTTAACATTTTCATAGAGTCATAATTAAACTGATATTTGGAATTTGATGATTTTGCTGCCCAAATTAATGTTTCATGTGCATTTGTAAAACGTCTTCCACGGAAATTTGGCATAGGATTTGTTTTACGCCATACAACATCATTTAATATCCAAAAACCAAGATCTTGAAGTGTTTTTCCCAATCGAAAAATATTATGATAACTACCAATTACCCAAATTGCAGCGTTTGGCTTTAAAATTCGATGACATTCTTTTAGCCACGCTTTACTGAAACGATCATAGGCTTTAAATGAATCGAATTGGTCCCAACATTCATTAACACCAGCAACTAAAGTCTGGTCTGGTCTAGTTAGTTCGCCTGAAAGCTGTAAATTATAAGGTGGGTCAGCAAAAACTAAATCAACGCTGCTAGATGGTATTTCACGTAGAGCAACAATACAGTCATTATTAATTATGATATCCAATTTCATGATTAGAAAAGACTCATTTTCGCTTAAAATTTGAACCTTATAAAAACGAAAAAAATCATTAAAAGTCAATTGGTTATAAATAGTAATTTATTAAAATCTATATGTTGTATGTTCCAGAATAAAATGGAGTATATATAGTATTAAACAATGTAAGTATAAATTTCTTCATGT
>JAAXKA010000080.1 GCA_012269555.1 Alphaproteobacteria bacterium | reverse complement strand
ATCTTCTGTCGCTTCTATAAAATTTCCCTCTGGGTATATGAGAAAAAGAGAAGGTTTTGATCCTTTAATTTGGCCACCTAATATTAAATTAGCCTGAAAGGTACTTTCACCATTAATCCCGTTCTCTGAGTGCTGTTTCACTTTTTGACTTAATTGCTTTCCTACAAATTCTGCTATTTCAAACATAGACTTGCACTTAAGTAACTGGCTTTTTTTATTTTTAAAATCTTGATCTATTGCCGATACGACTGCTTGCGTTGTAGCAAGATTGCCGGCGCTTAGGATTGTGAGCAGTCGGTCATCTGATCGGCTCCAAGTAAAGAGTTTTTTGAATTGTGAGAGATCGTCTAAGCCGGCGTTTGTTCTTGTATCGGACATAAAAGCTAGTCCATATTTTGTCGATATTCCAACGCAGTAGCTCATGCCTTTATTGCTCCGAAATCAAAATGGATACAGATAAGCACTCATGTTGAACGCCAAGTGTCACACCTTTAATCGGGGCCGCATCAGAGTAGTCTCGACCAATTGCCACTCGGATATATCTGTCATCTGGTGAAATTTTATTTGCTGTATCAAAACCTACCCAACCCAAACCGTCGACAAAAACCTCAGCCCACGCATGCATGGCTTCTTGAATTTGTTTGTTCTTTAAAAGTAGAAAACCAGACACATAACGAGCTGGTAGCCCGTGTAGCCTACAACAAGCTATAAATATGTTTGTAAAATCCTGGCAAACACCAGAGCCTTTTTTGAATGCTTCCTCAGCAGTAGTTTCTACGTCGGTAGTGTTTTTCTGAAATTCTAGGGAACTGTTAATAAGCTCCATAAGCGTATGAAAATCACTGATATCATCTTTTAATGGCAAGCCCTTTGCAAATTTTCTAATTCCTGGTCCAGGCTTGCTCAAATTGGTTTGCTCAGTCCAAACCCACAAAGGTATATTGCTTGTTTCATAACCAAGTATTCCAGACCTATCTGTAACCTCCACATGTCCTTCGCATTCTATTACAAGGTCTTTTATTCCTGGTTCAATTCGTATCAAATTAACATTATTGTTGAATGAATCTAAAAATGTTAGTTCTTCTTTTGCCCCTGTAAGTGATAGAGACCAATTTAAAACTTTTTGGCAGGAATCTGAAAAGGGAGTTTTTTTAATTTGTTGCAGGCCGCTTAACGGTCCTGCCTCAAATGAGTATTTTGTTTTATGACTAACGTTCAACTTCTTCATTCGTAAAATCTATAATCAATTTCAATTTGATCACTTAAATCTGCAAAAAGAGAAATCATCTTTTGCAAAAAGTCATGCAACCCAAATTTAAAAATTGCTTCAATATCATGAGTTAAAAACCTCTTTTGTAACTGCATTATTTGTGAAAAAGATGCCGGTTTAGTGCGATAAGTGGAACATAAACTTGAAAGATGAAGTTTTAGAATCTCGCAACAATAAATTAAACTTCTAGGCATGCGTTTATCTAAAATGAGGAACTTGGCAATGTCACCAGGTCCAGCTTCATGTCCATATTCCAGTCTAAATCCGCCGTAAGCAGATACTGATCTCAAAATTGTTTCCCATTGAACATTGTCAATTGAAGTGCCTACAGCTTTTGCAGAGGGTAGTAAGACATAGTATTTTACATCAAGAATTCGTGCTGTATTATCTGCGCGTTCAATAAATGTACCTAGACGACAAAAATCATACTCTTCATTTCTCAACATTGTTCCATATGTTGCACCACGGACAAGAGCCGCGCTCTGTTTAATTGTGCGAAGAACTATTGGAAGATCTCTCTCTCTAATCTTAGTTTTGAGAAGATTTTGAATATCAAGGAAAGATCCATTAATTGCTTCCCAAACATCGGTAGTTAGAGCGTGTCGAACCATCTTTGCATTTTGCCGTGCAGAAGTAATACTGGATAAAATAGATGATTTATTTTCAGGATGCTTTAACATCCAATCCAAAGCAGCCTCTTTTTCTATTTTACTATAATATCTTTTATATTCTGAAGCTACTGCTGCGGTTTGCATAACGTATAACCACTGTTCATCAGAGCTATTTAGTCTTGTCAATGCTATCCTTTGTCCAGTTTCTATCAAACGAGACATATTTTCAGCTCTTTCCAACAGTCGATAGGTCCAAAAAAGTCCATTAGCCGTATTGCCCAACATCAGTTTTCTAGAACCCAAGTATCCTTGGTTCCTCCGCCCTGTGAAGAATTAACTACCAACGATCCCTTCGACATAGCGACGCGTGTTAGCCCGCCAGGAACAATGTTTATTTTTTCTGGTGACATTTGAACGAATGGTCTTAAATCGACATGTCGTGGAGCAAAGCCCTTGCTTGTTAAAATTGGCACGGTGGACAAACTCAATGTCGGTTGGGCTATGTAATCTTGAGGTGTTGATAGCAACTTTCTTCTAAAATTTGCTATATCTTTCTTAGTAGCCGTTGGCCCTATCAGCATGCCATATCCGCCAGAACCGTGAACCCGTTTAATCACTAACTCATGTAGGTTATCTAATACATAATTTAATTGATCCTTAATGGCGCATCGCCATGTTGGCACATTTTGCAGTAGAGGAAATTCCCCGCTATAAAACTGCACGATTTCTGGCATGAATGAATACATGGCCTTATCATCGGCAATGCCTGTCCCTGGTGCGTTTGCAATCGTAACCCGACCTTTTCTATAGACGTCAAATAGACCTGGCACGCCTAAACTACTTTTTTCATTAAAATTTAATGGGTCGAGGAATTCGTCATCAAGGCGTTTATATACTACATCTACTTTACGATGACCTTGTGTAGTGCGCATAGCCAAAAAACCATCTACCACCTTCAAATCGTTTCCTTGTACTAATTCTATTCCCATTTGGTCTGCTAAAAATGCATGTTCGAAATATGCAGAGTTGTATAGTCCTGGTGTAAGCAAACAGACAGTCGGTTTATTTTCCGCAGTCTCCGGCAGAGTGTGTTTCAAAGAATAGAGCAATTCTTGCGGATAATTTTGTATTGGCTGGACTCTGTTTTTAGTAAATAACTCAGGAAACATTTGCAGCATAGTTTCTCTATTTTCCAACATGTAACTCACGCCTGAAGGCGTTCTCACGTTATCCTCAAGCACATAAAATTCGTTTTCTGCTGTTCGAATTATATCAACACCTGATATGTGTGTATAAATTTGACCGGGTGGATTTACCCCCATCATCTGTAATAAAAATGCTGGGTTGTTCTTAAGCATCTCAAGCGGTAATACACCTGCTTTTACGATTTCTTGATCATGATAGATATCGTATAAAAATGCATTAATCGCTCGGACTCTCTGTTCCAGGCCTTTGCAAATTTTAGTCCATTCGTTAGAAGTTATCACTCTGGGAACAATGTCAAACGGTATAAGCCTTTCCTCGCCCTCTTCTGAGCCGTATACATTGAATGTGATGCCCGTGAGTCTAAATAAATCGTTAGCGTCCCGACGTTTTGCTTTAAGAGAATTTCGTTCCTCACCATCGAGCCAAGTCTTGATATTTCTATATGGGCGCCGAATCGAAGATCCGTCAGCCCACATTTCATCAAACACCGTGCCAGCTTCCATACTTGATCAGTACGTCTAAAGGCTCAAAAGTAAAACCGTGGCTGGCAAACCTGTAGTTATCAACAATTAATATCCTTTTTATGAGGCAAAACTTTCCTTAAGTCCTAATTTTTGGGCAATCTTTTAACATCTACCAATAAGCAAATTTTTTTGTTTCTTTTTGCTGTGAATATTGTAGCCTTGTTCTGTAGCCAGCAGATAAACCGTTGTTCCATGAAGGAGCTCAAACTGTGTTTGTTGGTAATAAAGCCCAGAAGATTATTGTGATTAATCACTGTAAGCGTGTTGGTAAGACTGACCATTTGAAAAGGGCGGTTCAGATCGCTAGAGATGAAGGCCTATTGGATAAAAAGAATCGTCTCACTAAAGATGGGTATATAATGGCGTTGGTATCTAATTTTAACGAACATGTTTCAGCGAAACCTTGGAAAGATTATTGGTCAAAGTAAACATAAGCAGTTCATGCTACCTTCAAACAAATAATCAAACGTCAGATTACTAAGCAGCTAATCCGTCTTCTATATACTGAGCTATCCGGCGGCCCATTGGCGTGAGTTTGTTATCAGTAGTGAAATAACCGCTCAACTGCCCGTAGTGTACAGCTTGCTCGTGATTGTTCTTTGTTTTTTTACAACAATACCTAAGTACAGCTTCGTACTCTATAAAATCCTTGCGTGCGTTCATTGCTCGTCTCCTGTTTATAGAAGTAATTACGCTAGCAAATAGGAATC
>JAAXKA010000167.1 GCA_012269555.1 Alphaproteobacteria bacterium | reverse complement strand
ATGTCAACCGTACTCAAATCCCGTTCGGATAAGATCTGATTGACGATTTGAACACATAGGAATGCGTCGTTTACGAGAGTTCCATTCCAATCCCAAATAATGTGGTCATATTTCATTTATAATTGATTTGTGCAAATCTCTGATGAAGAATTAAATTATTATGATAAAAGTGATGTGTTTGTAACACTGACTCGTAAATTCTTTATTTGAAATAGCATAAAATTCTATAATTTAGATTCGAAACAACTTGCTTCGCGGTCGAATGAATACAATGTAAAATCCCAAACGACAATCCCTATGCCAAAACAGACTAATTCAAAAACCCAAAATAAGACTCAAAACCCTGATTTGGAATTAGCTTTCCAAGGAATTAATAAAAAATTTGGTGATGGAGCCTTAATGAGGCTTGGTGATGCCAAAAAAATGAATGTATCCGTTATTTCGACCGGTTCATTGGCAATTGATCTGTCCTTGGGTGCTGGCGGACTGCCAAGAGGCAGAATTGTTGAAATCTACGGTCCAGAATCATCTGGAAAAACAACCTTTTGCCTAAGTGTAATCGCTGAAGCCCAAAGAAAAGGGGGAAATGCGGTCTTTGTTGATGTAGAACACGCATTAGATCCAAGATATGCCAAAATAGTTGGCGTTGACCTTGATAATTTAATGGTTTCTCAACCCGAAAGCGGAGAGGACGCCCTTAATATTACCGAGACTTTGATTCGCTCTGGTGCGATTGATGTCATTGTATTGGACTCTGTTGCTGCACTTGTTTCACGACAAGAATTAGACGGGCAAATGGGTGATACGACTGTTGGTTTGCAAGCGCGAATGATGAGCCAAGCAATGAGGAGACTAACAGCAGCTATTTCAAAAACAAATTGCGTTTGCATATTCACCAATCAAATAAGAGAAAAAATAGGGGTTATGTTTGGAAGTCCCGAAACGACCCCTGGCGGCAGAGCACTCAAATTTTTCTGCTCCATAAGAATGGATATAAGAAGAATAGGTCAGATCAAGGAGGCGAATGGAACAGTTACCGGGTCCAGAACTCGATTAAAGGTAGTTAAAAACAAAATCGCACCTCCATTTACAGCCTGCGAATTTGACATAATGTATAACGAAGGAATTTCAAAGACAGGATCCATTATAGACCTTGGTTTAGAGCATAATATATTAACTAAAAAGGGTGCTTGGATTTCATTTGACGGAAATCTCGTGGGACAAGGTCGTGAAGCGGCAAAACAAGCCTTAGCTGAAGACCAAAACCTGATGGAAACAATTAAAAAATCAATCCTCGAAAAAGTACAGGTATCGGTTGGTTCAGTATTAGCTCAGTCGAAAGAAGAAAACGACGAATAATAATCTTTTGGGATAACTGATGTCGGATACAATTGTCGCCGTTGCAACACCAGCGGGAGAATCCGCATTATCACTAATTAGAATTAGTGGCACATTAGCACTTTCAATTATGAATAGTGCACTCTCTATCCCCTGCCCTACTCCAAGACATGCATATGTTCGGCACTATAATTCAGTTGAAAATGAGATTTTAGATCAAGTAGTTTGTATCTATTACGAAATCGATAAGTCATTCACCGGCGAGGAAATGATTGAAATTTCATGCCACGGAAACCCAATAATTGTACATCATATTTTGTCTGATATAATTGAAAGAGGTACTCGGTTAGCTGAACCAGGGGAATTTACAAAAAGAGCTTACTTAAATGAAAAAATTGATTTAGTTCAAGCTGAGTCAATATCTGAACTTATTTCAGCTAAAAATAAAATCTTGGTCAATTTGGCTCAGAAAAACTTAGAAGGCAACTTGTCCTCAATTATTAAAAACTTACAGTCGAACCTGATTACTATACAAGCAAAATTTGAAGCATTTATTGATTTTCCGGAAGATGATATTGGTAAAGAAAATCACAGTGAAACGCTCTCGCTTGTAAAGGAATTTCAGTCATACATTTTTTCTCTTTTAGAGGCATACAAAAAAAGAGAGACTCTTGATTCACATTTAAAAGTTCTCTTAGTTGGTGCGCCAAATGCCGGGAAAAGTACATTGTTCAATTCACTACTGGGATATGATCGTACCATTGTAAGTGATGTAGCAGGCACGACTCGAGATTATATCTCTAAAACCTTAGTATTAGAAAAAACAAATATTGAATTAATTGATACTGCCGGCCTTAGAAGCACGAATGATTCAACTGAATCGATCGGAGTCAAAAACACCAATGAATTGTTATCTCAAGCTGAACTTATCGTTTTAGTGATTGATGCTTCACTCCCCTACCCTACTTTTCTAAAGACTAATCTAAAAGGCCTATCATCTGACGCCAAGATCATTATTGCCGAAAATAAGTCAGATTTGCCTAAGGTGGTTAACAAAAAAGACTACACGAAAAATGACGGTATCATTGCTATAAGTGCTAAAAACAAATCTGGGATCAATAATCTAACGAAACGAATAGAAGAAGTTATTACACATGATTGTAACATATCAGACCTAGACTTTTCTATAAATATCCGTCATCAACAGATTATATCAAAGTTAAATACTCAATTGATAGGAGTCATAGACATGATTGCATCTAAAGAAGATGACATTATCATTATTCAGCAAATCAAACAATGCTTGGATTCACTTGGTGAACTTACACGACCAACCGACAATGAGGATATGCTAGATTCGCTATTTAAAAATTTTTGCATAGGAAAATAATGAAGTCTATCGGTGAATCCCCAGATAATCCGTATGATGTTATTGTATGCGGTGCTGGGCATGCTGGATGCGAAGCAGCACTTTCATCCTGTAGATTAGGTGCAAATGTACTCGTTTTAACGGGAAATCTCGACACGATCGCACAAATGAGTTGCAATCCAGCAATTGGCGGTCAATCGAAGGGTCAGATTGTGAGAGAAATAGATGCTTTAGGTGGAGAAATGGCCCTTAATGCTGATGCTTCAGCAATTCAATATAAACTACTTAATACATCCAAAGGTCCAGCAGTTCAAGCACCCCGCGCACAATGTGACAAGAAAGTATATCAGTTTCGAATGAAACATATACTGGAATTAACGAAAAACTTGAACATATTTCAAGGTTTGGTGAATGGTTTAATTGTAAAAGACGACAAATGTATCGGTGTTACAACTTCTATTGACTTATCATTCTACGGTCGAACCGTTATAGTCACAACAGGCACTTTTCTCCAAGCCTTAATGCATATCGGATCAAAAAAAAGTTCTGGAGGGAGAATGGGAGATCATGTAGCAACTGGACTTTCATCTGACTTTTTGAAATATGGCATTGAACTATCACGTTTTAAAACTGGCACACCACCTCGCTTGCTTGGATCGAGTATAGATACCAGTAAATTAACCGAACAACATGGTGATAATGATCCAACAAAGTTTGCTTTTTACGACACAAGAATTGAAGATGAAATGTTCCATGTGGAACGTAATGCTAGATGGTTCCATGTGGAACGTAAACCATACATGCCCAGGCAAATCCATTGCTACACTTCAGAAACTTGCCCAGAAGCTCATGATTTGATATTAGAAAATCTGGATAAATCTCCCCTGTATCGTGGGGACATTGAAGGTACGGGTCCACGGTATTGCCCAAGCATAGAAGATAAAGTTGTCAAATTTAGACATAAAGATTCGCACAAAATATATTTGGAACCAGAAGGCTTAGATACTGATGAATGGTATATTAATGGACTTTCAACAAGTCTTCCTTTCGAGATTCAAAAGGAAATTCTAAAATTAATACCAGGCTTAGAAAATGCCAAAATCATCCGGCCTGCATATGCTGTTGAATACGATTATGCACATCCCACTCAATTACAAAATTCCCTTGAATCTCTCGAGGTTGAAAATCTTTTTTTCGCTGGTCAAATTAATGGTACATCAGGTTATGAGGAAGCAGCTGCTCAAGGATTAGTTGCTGGAATCAATGCGTGCCTAAAATCACAAAACAAAAAACCCGTTACTTTTAACAGGCATGAAGGATATATCGGTGTTCTTATTGATGACTTAGTAACTAAAGGTACGACTGAGCCATACAGGATGCTTACGAGCCGGGCGGAATACCGTTTACTTTTCAATCATGGCAGTAGTGAAATTAGATACCTTGAAAAACTAAGAGATCTATCCTTAGTTTCGTCATCTCGACTGGCTAAAATTAATCACAAGTTCGAACAAATCGAATATTGGTTCGACTTCTCAAAAAAAACCAGAATTGAAAACGATCAAACATTGGCAGATTTAATCAGGAAGGGTAGGGCAGTACCTGACAAATTATCTGAATTTAACTCTCTTGCTC
>JAAXKA010000195.1 GCA_012269555.1 Alphaproteobacteria bacterium | reverse complement strand
TACCTCGCTCATTTAAATTAATTAGGTGAGCAAAAACATTTCTTGTGGCAGCTGAAATAAGTCGATTATCAATATCTGTGTAAACAATTTCTGTAATTTCTGTTGCGGAAAGCGATATATCTTCAATGGCCGATAAAATTTGTCTTTCACGTTCTTGACGATGGTTAATCAAGAAATTTAATCTTTCGGTGGGATTATTTACTGGGCCGCCATGCCCTGGTAAAAAAACGTCAAAATTTTCACTCAAGAGCCTTCGACATGAAGCTAAAAACTGCGTTATATCACCGTAAGGAGGAGAAACCATTGAGGTGGCCCAATCCATTATGTGATCTCCAGTAAAAAGTATCTTATCATATTGTAAACAAATATGATTGCCCATATGACCTGGTGTGTAGATAATTGAAATTTGTTTATCACCCAGTTCAAAAGTGTCTCCGTCTTTTACAAGGTGTTTCGGGATAAAATCGGAATCAATACCTTCAGAACCGCTCTCATATCCCTCAGCGATTAAATTCAGCATAATTGAGCTTAACCCAGAGTCAGAAGCTCCATAAGCGTAAGTAGGTGAGCTTAATTGTTTCGAAAGTTGATTAGCTAAAGGGGAGTGATCAATGTGGCTATGCGTTAAAAAAATATATTTAACAGGTCTATTTTCTATCACATTAAATATTCTTACCAAGTGTTCATCATTAATTGGACCGGGATCAATAATAGCCAATTCAACGTCACCGACAACATAGGTATTTGTTCCTTTAAACGTCATTGGACTGGGGTTTGGAGCTAAAATGCATGTAATATTTTTTGCTGGTCTTGTTATTATTTCTTCAGCAATGACTTTAGATGACAATTTATTTCCCTTTCCACAAACTTATGCTTAGGTTTAAAGACTATGTTTAAGTGGATCAAATCATATATGCCAAAGCGATTATATTATCGCGCAGCGTTAATTCTTGTCCTTCCAGTTGTTTTACTTCAGTTGATAGTATCGATTGTTTTTATCCAAAGGCATTTTGAAGGTGTTACCGTTCAAATGACCAAAACAGTGGCCGCAGAATTGGATTTGATTACAGAAGTTATTGAGAATGATGGTGCTGTGGCTGCGCAGAAAATTTCGAGATCTCTAGGAATGTCTATGTCAATAGTTTCTCAGCAATCAGAGTTTCTAGAAAGGCGCAGAATTTATGATTTAACCGGCCTAGTCGTTAGACGTGAGCTACTCTCGTTGCCAGAAATTTTGGCCGTAGACTTACCCGATAATAGAAAAGTAAATACTAGAATTAAGTCAGGGCAGGAATATTTTGATCTACAATTTTCAAGGAGAAGGGTCTCTGCATCAAATCCACACCAGCTTATCGTGTACTTATTAGTTTTTGGAGCTTTTTTCACAATTATTGCATTCTTTTATTTGCGCAATCAACTTCGCCCAATCACTAGATTAGCCGATGCAGCAGAAGCATTTGGACTAGGAGAAAATGTTCCGTACGATCCAAGTGGTGCTCTAGAAGTGAGGGCAGCAGGACAAGCATTTTTAGATATGAGGGAAAGGATTCAGCGGCATCTCAAGCAAAGAACAATGATTTTATCCGGTGTCAGCCATGATTTGAGAACACCTATAACAAGATTAAAGTTAGGACTGTCATTTCTGCCCAAAGAACAACGAGAGCCCCTAGAAAAAGATGTTGAGGATATGAACCTTCTTTTGAACGAGTTTTTAGACTTCACAAAACTTGAGAACCAAACTGATGTACCTACCGAAGACACTAATCCATCTATTTTGGTAAACGAACTAATTCAAAATTTTCGGCGTGCAAATATTGAAATAAAATCAGTTGGAGAAATTGGAAATAATCTTTTTAAGCTTAAACCCTTCGCTATAAAAAGAGCTCTTGAAAATTTGATCAACAATGCCAATCGATATGGAGAAATGATTTTAATTGAAAAGAAAATTGAAAATAATTTTCTAGTTTTATCCGTGCACGATGATGGGCCTGGTATAGACGAAACCCAGTACGACGAAGTGTTGCAACCATTTACTCGATTAGATTCTTCGAGAAATCAGAATAAAGGATCAGGAGTTGGTCTTGGTTTGCCAATTGCGAAGGAAATCGCTGAAGGGCAGGGTGGAACGCTAACTTTATCAAAAAGTGATATTTTATCTGGTTTATGTGCTTCTTTAATAATTCCAGTAAATTTATAAACAGTGGTAGGCCCGGAGGGACTTGAACCCCCAACCAATGCGTTATGAGCGCACTGCTCTAACCAGTTGAGCTACAGGCCCACTGCACCTGCTTGCTAGCATAAAGACGGCAGAGGTCAAGTGTTTGTGATTGAATATCTTAAGAGCTTAATATAATCCCCGATAGTATCTATTAAGGAATTCCTATGATCGAGCAAAATAAAGGTCTATCTTACTCAGACGCTGGTGTGGATATAGATGCTGGAAATAAATTAGTAGAACGTATCAAACCAAGCTTAAAAAAAACAAATAGGACTGGCGTTGTCTCGGCTATAGGTGGATTTGGTGGTTTATTTGATTTGAAAGCAGCAGGATTTCACGACCCAATTTTGGTGGCAGCAACAGACGGTGTAGGCACAAAATTAAAAATTGCTATCGAGACAAAACAACTATCAACAATAGGTATAGACCTGGTTGCAATGTGCGTAAATGATTTGATTTGCCAAGGCGCCGAGCCATTGATTTTTTTAGATTATTTTGCAACTGGAAAACTCAACGTTGAAAATGCTGAAAAAATAATCGGTGGAATTGCCAAAGGCTGTAAAATAGCTGGTTGCGCTTTAATCGGTGGAGAGACAGCTGAAATGCCCAAGATGTATCATGGAGAAGACTTTGATTTAGCAGGGTTTTCTGTGGGCGCTATGGAAAGAGGTCAAGAATTACCACGACCAACAGACATTGGCGATATTATTATTGGATTAAGTTCTAATGGAATACATTCTAACGGCTATTCATTGGTTCGAAAGATAGTAGAAAAATGTGGCTTGCAATGGTCCGATGAAGCGCCTTTTGAAAACAAAAATCTAGGCGATGCACTCCTAATGCCAACGAAACTATATGTTAAGCAATGTCTTGGACTAAAAAACATCGAAGGCGTTAAGGCCTTTGCTCACATAACCGGTGGAGGTTTAACTGAAAATATTTTGAGAGCTTTAGGTGAGGGACAAGGGATAAAAATAGATTTATCTACCTGGAATTTACCACCTGTTTTTAAATGGCTCTCTTCAGCTGGTGGCGTAAGCCAAGATGAAATGCTCAAGACCTTCAATTGTGGCATAGGAATGACTGTAATTTGTTCAAAAGCATCCAAAGATATGGTTTTTTCTGAATTAGAAAAAAATGGTGAAAACCCAACTATTATTGGTGAGGTAACGGACACAAGCAAAGTTCATTATTTTGGCAACTTAATATGAAATTATCCGTAGCAATCCTTATTTCAGGTAGTGGGTCAAATATGGTCCAATTAATTAAATCAATGGATAATAATCATCCTGCATATCCTGGTGTTGTGATTTCAAACAAACCAGATGCCGCTGGAATAAAAAAAGCTCAAGATCTCGGTATTCCCACAGAGATAATCTGTGAAAATTCTCACAAATCAAATGGTTTGGTTTTTGAGAGAAAACTCAGAAAAATTTTAAATAGATATGAAATTAAAATAATATGCTTGGCGGGTTTTATGAGGATACTTTCAAAAGATTTCGTAGAGATTTTTAAGGGCCGTATATTAAATATTCATCCATCTTTACTACCAAAATATAAAGGACTAAATACTCATGCGAGAGCTCTTGCTTCAAATGAACAATTTGCGGGATGTTCCGTACATTTAGTAACTTCTGAGTTAGACGGTGGTCCTGTATTAGCTCAAAGTAAGATTTCTATTGATAAAACAGATAATGTTGAGTCTTTATCCACAAAGGTACTTAAAGAAGAACATGTATTGTATCCCAAAGTCTTACTTAAATTTGCTACAGAATTAAAAAATCTTTGAATATTTTAAAATCGTAATAAATTTCCATTATAACAATTGACGTTTAATTTATGAAAATAATAACGAAAAATTCGGAGTTGAAAGAGTTTTGCATTCAGGCTGCTAACTCAAAATACATTACTATAGATACTGAATTTTTGCGTGAACGTACATATTTTTCAAAATTATGTTTAATTCAATTAGCTATCCCAGGAGATGAAAAGGATAGCGCTGTACTTGTTGATAATTTGGCTAATGACTTGGATCTCTCCCCAATATACGAATTATTCATAAATAAGAATGTAGTTAAGGTATTTCATGCCGCGCGACAGGACTTGGAAATTTTCTTCCTAGACTC
>JAAXKA010000058.1 GCA_012269555.1 Alphaproteobacteria bacterium | reverse complement strand
TATTTTTCTTTTCGATTTGGACCCTTTGAAACATAAATTATTTTTATTTTCTCTTTCGAAGAATATCTGGGTATCCATTTTATAAATATTGTTAGTCCCAACAGGCAATTTTTTTTGATCAAACAGGGTGTAGGAGTTTGTATCGACTGTTTTTGATAATGATGCTGATGCAATCTTTAGTTCTTGGTGAAATGAGTGATTTTCTAGCTCATTTAAAATCCAATTTTTTGATATAGAAGCCCAAGCAGGAAAATCGTTATTATTTCTTTTTATATTAAGTAAAAAATCAATACTTTTAACACTGGCTTTTTTACAGTTTCGATTGTTACCCTCGTTGCTATCCTGGCCAAGTACTGCTTCTACCGTGACATGATAGTTGTTATTTTTTACGGACTCTTCAATCACTTCATATTGTAGCACTTTTACAGCAGAACGAGTTTGAATTTGATCTAAAAGAACTTTTCCATTTTCTACGATTGAAAAGCTATTCAAATCTTGGCCGGACGCCAAAACTATCTTTTGTAGTGCGTTTTCTACGGCACGTGTTCGAAAAATATCTTTATTAACTGAAGAAGTAATAAAAGAATGACCGGTTGACGTAATAGTTTCTGCTGCAAGCGTAATAGGATTTAGCAACAGAAGGCTGATTACTAATGAACACAGTGTCACATATCTCTCTAGAAGTTTCTTCATGACCTTAGAAACTAAAGTAGTCCGTTGCGGTAAGCTCTAATCAATCTATCTACATGTGCTTGACTAACGGCTAGCTCAACCTGATAGGTGTCGGTCCCGGTCGGTTCAATTTTGACTGTCCTAGCTCCTATGACTGTTCCGCGCAAGGCTGCCCCAAGTTTATCAGATGTTAGTACTGCTTCACCAATTGTTGTCTCACCTTGAATGTAAATTCCATGAAGCTGCTCGGTAAGATTGCGATAAGCATCAAGTTTAGCAGCCCTTATTGCCATAAGACGTCTTTGATTTAAGCTTTTAGAGGGTTGAATAGCTATAGATGAAAAACCAACTGCCGTAACGCTAGGTACGTAGTACTTTGAAGTTTCTGCTACTCTGCGCTCATTTAATAACGCACTGGAACTATTCAAAGATTGTTTGCTGTCTAAATGAGGGGCTGGGGTGCCGTCTGCCACTGTCAAAGGGTTTACAAATTGGCCATAAGGAGCGCAGGCTCCAAGCCCAAGTGCTCCTATCACTAATACGCTGTAAAAGTTAATTTTTTTTCTAACTGACATGTCAAAATCCTGTTTAGTATCAGGGTCTACCAGCAAATATTGTGCCATATTTAATTCTAAATAATCTTCGGGGTTAATAACCTTGAGAAATAGAAAACATTAAGGTCTTCTAAAACTGTAAGATTTTAAGCCTGGCACAAATCCTGCTGATATGTATTCAGCTAATATAATAAAGTATGTTGTGGAAAATAAGTTGAATATAATCAATATGTTACGTTTCAAAAATTTGACATATAAAATCTGGAAGGTGAAATGGAAAAAACGAGTACAATAAATTTTAAAGGCTTTACTCCCAATCTGGTAAATTCATTTCTACCTTTTGGAATTATAGCGCTTGTGGCGATGCTTGTTTTACCGCTTCCCGTTGCCTTACTAGATACGTTTTTTGTATTGAATATAACGCTTTCATTACTAATTTTGATGGTTGCCTTGCATACCCAGCGCCCATTGGATTTTTCATCTTTTCCAAACTTATTGCTCATCGCCACTGTTCTAAGGCTTGGACTGAATGTTGCTTCAACTCGGATTGTTTTGAAAGATGGCCACACAGGACCAGACGCCGCAGGCCAGGTCATCGAAGCTTTTGGCGAATTTATAGTGTCTGGAAATTATGCAGTTGGTATATTTGTTTTTACAATATTAGTTATAATCAACTTAGTTGTTATCACCAAAGGTGCAGGTCGAGTTTCTGAGGTTTCTGCTCGGTTTACTTTGGATGCCTTGCCAGGAAAGCAAATGGCGATCGATGCGGATCTCAATGCTGGAATATTAACACCGGATGAAGCTAAGGAGCGCAGGGCAGAGGTATCAAAGGAAGCAGATTTTTATGGCTCCATGGATGGTGCCTCTAAATTTGTAAAAGGCGACGCGATAGCAGGCATACTCATCCTTGTGGTTAATGTTGTTGGGGGTCTGATTATTGGCTTGATTCAACATGAACTTCCTATAGGTCAGGCGGCTGAGGCTTATCTGCTATTGGCAATTGGCGATGGCCTTGTTGCCCAAATTCCATCTCTATTACTCTCCATTGCTACCGCGATCATTGTAACTCGAGTATCGTCGGCGCATAACATGTCCGAGCACATTTCGAAACAAGTTAATTTATCAGCAGCATGGATACCAACTTCACTGGTCATTCTAGCACTTGGTTTGGTGCCGGGAATGCCAAATAAACTTTTTATATTCTTTGCCGCATTAGCGGCAGGTTTAGCTTTTTTATCGAAAAGAAAAGAATTAAATCCGTCAAAATCTGAAGAAGTCATTGAGGAAGAAGATGAAGACAACGAAAATGATTTTGACGTTAAAGCCGTCAAGGATGATGCCAAAATTTCATTAAATATTGGCTTTGGCTTAGTCAGCTTAGTTTCTCAATCGGATGAAAATAGTTTGGTTCCAAGTATAACTAAATTAAGAAAGGAAACTTCTAAGAGGTTAGGTTTTGTAATTCCTGGAATAAGAATAAGGGATGATATAGATTTAGAGCCATCACAATATCAAATCAAAATTGGAGAAAAAATTGTAGCCGATGATACCGTCTATTATGATAAAATTTTAGCTATCCCTGGAGATGATGTTCAACTTGATTTAAATGGTATTAAGGTAAAAGAACCTGCCTTTGGTGTCGATGCAATATGGATTGAACCAGAGTTGGACAAAGACGCCCAATCGAAGGGTTATGTGACTATAGATCCGACATCAGTATTGATAACTCACGTAGGTCAAATTTTAATGAACAGTGCAGGTGAGCTGCTTGGCCAAGATGAAGTTCAAGCCTTGTTAGATGAATTAGAAACCTCGCAACCTAACTTAGTGCAAACAGTAGTTCCAAAAATAATACCACTGCATCAATTAACAAAGATCCTCCAAAATCTGTTAAAGGAAGCCGTGCCTATTTCTGATTTGCATGTAGTAATCAGCGAATTATCGGCAATCAATGTTCAAAAAATGTCTAACGACGATATTTCTGAAGCCATTAGGCCAAAATTAGTGCCACTTCTTATTCAACGATTAACAAAATTTAAAGAAACATTGCCATTACTTACTCTGGCCCCGGAATTGGAGCAGTTAATTTTAACGTCAGTGAGACAAAATCCAGATGAGAAAATGCTTTTGCTCGATGGTACGCTCGCAAAAAATATATTATCAAACATTAACGAAGCTTCCGAGGCACTTAGCAGGGACAATAAAGCTGTATTTTTGATTGTTGCTCCGCAAATTAGGAGACATGTGGCAAATTTTGTTCGGTCGCAACTTCCAACTATAAACGTTCTTAGCTTTACTGAATTACCAGAGAACCGTAGTGTTGAAATAGCCTTTACAATTGGCGGAGAGACTGAAGCAGATGAAACTGATTAAAATGGAGGCTCATAAATGGTAGAGATTACAGTTAAAGCTGCCGATAGTGCAGCCGCTATGGAAGAAATTGAAAAGCGTTTAGGCGCTGACGCAATGATCATTTCTACAAACAGAGTAGACGGACAAATTGAAATCGTCGCAACGAATGATGATCCTTCCAAATATCAGAAAACTAAGGAACCTTTAGTTCTAGATGAAAATTATAGAATTAAGGGTTTTTCAGACGTACTCAATTCAAAATTATCAGCCGATGATAAACCTTTGAAAAATGACTTTCCTGATAAACAAAATGAAATTTTAGAAAATGCCGAAAATATAAAATCAGAGATCGATAAACTAGTTGAACTTTCAATTCGGTCAGCCCCGGTTAAAGAAAATAAAACAGATGTTTTCGATCTATTCCAAATGGCCGGTATTAAAAAGTCTTTATTAGATAGTGCTGAATATTTGGATAGTGATGCTTCAATTAAAGAAACGTCCAAAATGCTGGCTAAATCCTTTATTAATGGAAAATGTGATCACTTTGAAAGCTCTTCTATCTATTTAGTAACGGGCGATGAGGGTGCCGGCAAAACATTATTTTCCAAAAAGTTAAAGACTTTATTTGAAACTCAAGCTGATGCTAAATCGAGCACCATCTTTGGAGAATTCAATGCCAAGCAATCTCTAAACGAGATTAATTCTTGGTTTCTGAAAAATAAACCTGAAATTTTTCAAAACAAGCAGGTAGGTATTATCGAAATATCAAACTCAGAAAATATCGATGATTTTTTAT
>JAAXKA010000155.1:3177-4395 GCA_012269555.1 Alphaproteobacteria bacterium | reverse complement strand
ATGCGACCCTCTCTTGTTCCAGGCTTATTAAATAACTTTGAATATAATTTCAATAGAGGTACTCAAAAATTTAGAATGTTTGAGGTTGGGAACGTCTTTACTATAGAAAAGAGTTGGAAGAGTCTTGCTGGACTGCTCTATTTTGATAAATCTTCATCTGATTGGTCCGGTTCTTTTCAAAGTAGCTTTTACGATCTCAGAAAAAATCTGGATATGTTTTTTTCGAGATTAAATATTGAACCCGTTTATAACAAAGCTTCCACAACTCATTTGCATCCAGGAATATCAGCAGAAATAAAAATGAAAACTAAATCCATCGGAAATATTGGTGTCTTGCATCCGGCGATTCAAAAAAAACTTAAGTTGCCGGAAATAGTTTTGTTTGAGATAAATTTAGACACTATAAAATTGCCGAAAATTAATGCGATAACTCAACCGCCAAAGTTTCCTGGTAGCGAAAGAGATTTGTCTTTTCTTGCTTCTAAAGAAATACCTGCTAACGATTTTATAAAAGAGCTTAAAAAAGCTGGAGGTACAAATTTAAGGTCTATTTCAGTGATAGATGTTTATCAAGGCAAAGGAATAGACGAAACTTTAAAAAGTATGACGTTTCGACTTTTTTGGCAAGCGACTGGAGCTACATTGGAAGACAGAGAAGTAGATCAATTTGTTGAGAATCAAATTAATCATGTGGCTAAAATTTTAAATGCTAAATTAAGATCGTAACAATGGCGATAACGAAACTAGAATTAGCTGATCACTTGCATAAAAAAATGGGTTTACCAAAAAAAGACTGCTTAGATTTTGTTAATTCTTTTTTTGCTGAAATTTCAAATAGTTTAGAAAAAGGTGAGGAAGTGAAATTAAGTGGTTTTGGTAATTTTTCTTTGTTAAAAAAGAAAGCGCGTCCTGGGAGAAACCCTAAAACTGGTAAAGAGTATACAATCTCCGCAAGAACTTCTATTTCCTTTAAGCCCGGTCGAAAATTAAGGGATAAAATTGTCTGATATTGATTTTTCTTCATTACCCAATAAAAAGTATTATTCAATTTCAGAAGTCTCGTCTCTGCTTGGAATTAAGCAGACTGAAATTAGATATTGGGAAAAATTTGAACCAAAATTAAGTTCCAAAGGTACAACCAGAGCCTACGACTTAAAAAAATTAAAACTTCTAATAGAAATAAAAAAACTTATCAAAGATCAGGGTATAAAACCATGT
>JAAXKA010000155.1:0-3167 GCA_012269555.1 Alphaproteobacteria bacterium | reverse complement strand
AAAACCTTCGAAAATAAGCCTTTATTTATCAAATAAAAAAATTAAAAAGTCACATAACTTAGAAATTAAAAAAGAATTACTCAAAATAAAAAATCTAATTAAAAAAGCTAGTAAAGTCTAGATTAAGTAGTATTATCGATATGTTATAAGGAGAAATTTATGAAAAGATTTGGGTCATCATTTATATTAGTTACTTTTTTAATTCTTGCCTCTTGTGGAGGCGGAGGAGGCGGTGGATCTTCATCTTCCGTAGGCTCAACAGGCTCAGGCTCATCAACTGGTTCAGGATCAGGCTCAGGATCAGGAACTGGTTCAGGCGGCTCTACTGGAACTTCCAGTAATATTGATCCATCTAACTTTGTTTTACCGAATAAAGTAGAAGCTATCAAAGTTGAATAAAAAAGCCTGAGGAGAGAATTATGAAAAAATTATTATTACTTACAATTATTTTTGTACCGTTTGTTTTCACTCAAACTTACGATGAAGACACCGCAGAGATTTACATGGCGAACAATGAGGTTGAAGAGACCCTTAATAGTGCAAATAACATTCTTTGCGTTATTTCAAAGTTAAAGATAGAGGAGTTCATTGATAAAGGACCCTATAAAGCAAATGTCTATGAAGATAGATGTGATGTAGCAGGTGCAAGAGCAGATGCTCAAGCTGCAGCTTCAGGAGGTAACCAGCAGCAAGGCGGCGCTCCTGAGATTGAGGTTGCAAGCACAATGATAGTTGACGTTGTTTCTGCCTTCAGTGAAGTAAAAAACCAAGACTACATAGAAGTTAAATCATGGTATTACTTAGAAGGTGACTATTCAGAAGCCCAAGAAGATTATGAGGGTTTGTGGGATGCTCAACCTGACCAACTTATTTATGCATTAACTAAGGTGTGGTCGGGGGCAACGGCTGAAGACCCAAATGGAGACATAGAATTAGATTTTGTAGTTGAATCTAATTGTCAAAAAGCTCCGTATGACTCCTATGAAGCTGCTAAAGCAGCAGCTGAAGCCACTGGTCTTACTGAAGGACAAAATGAATTTTGGCGCTTCATGGACCAATTTTGGAAGTGTCCTCCTATAGGTTATCAAATGGGATCTGGAAAGCTGGATACTGTAGATAGCAAAGTTCTTTTTCTAGGTCCAAATGGTAGAAACATACTATTAACGGATAACCCCAATGGAAGAGATGGGATATGGAAACAAGGTTGGTTTGATTGCATTATGGATAATAAGTTCATTGATTGGCAAGATGCTGAAGCAGCAGGTTGTGGTCCAAATGAATTTGAGAATTCTAATTATTGGTCGGTTGATGTGATCCTTGGTTTTTCATTTGATGAAAATACAAAAGCTTCATGTAAAAAAATTGTCAAAGTAAACAGAAGAACCCCTGGAGATGGGGATACCATCACTGATGTCACAGAGGAATGGAAGGCAATTGATTTCGATCTGGAAAACTATCCCTGGCGAAAGGAAAATGGACCAGCAGCAGGAATTAATGAAACTTGCGAATCTACCAATGCTGATGATGCAAAATTATCTGTTTGGGAGTACGGTTTATACACCAATTCAGACGGAAAAAGATATGATTTAAAAAATCCTGGATTTGAGCTTAAATCTTTAACAGAATTTCAAAGCCCTTGGGATGAAAATAGAACGGAATCTATTTATTCTGTGGCAGATAATTGGGGTACTCATGTTGGGGAAGAATGGAGAGAAAATCTAACTGACACATTGGCTTTCGAAAAAGTTAATTCTGATGACACTGGTCAGTATTTCTTAAAGCAAAGGAAAATGACCTTGAGAAAAATGTCAATTGATAATGTTTCTCTTAATAGTCTGTCTGGAACCGAAGTAGACTTGCATATCGAATGGGACCTTACAGAAGTCGGCTCAGACTGCTGGTGGAATGAAAACCCCAGAGTTATAGGTTACTCAGGAACAACCCCAATTTTGGATACCAAAGATAACGATTCAAACGGTGAAGACGATAGATGTCGAAAAGAGAGATGGAAATCTCTCGGCGTCCCTGTTGATTCAGGCAAACACATCTTTTTAGGTTACTGGGATGCATCTTATTCGTCTGCTGGAACTACTCCGGTTGGAGCTTTCGTATTTGATCGTGCAGTAACAACAAATGCCTCTGGAAGATGGATTAGCGAAGATGAAATTACTCCATTCACATTTACCCCAGAGGAGTATTTGATTGCTTGGGATGAAAATTTAGATGCCAATGACGGATACGAGGTCTGGAGAAACATTTGGGCACACGGACGTGGTCAAGGTTATGAGATCAGGCAAGCTGCCCTGAAAGATCCATCAGCCAATGAGGTAAGAAGAAGAACAGAAAAAGATATTTCTGCAGCCGAAATTGCTGGCAAAACACTAGGTTGTATACAAAGGTGTTTTTCAGGTGATAGCTTTGCAGCCTACTATAATGCAGCATTAACACTAATTTCTGAAGGTACCGCTGATAATCCAGCATCAGGAACTGTTCCTAGCCCTTACACCGGTCGGAAAATACTCGAAGGAGATTCTAGCGCAGTTCCAACAGGACCATACGTACGAAGCGGCACCGACAAAGGATATTGGACTCAGCAAGGAGTCCTCTCTGATGAACTTTTACAATATCAAGCCTCAGGAGACACCTTGGCAGATACAATCACTAATGTTCCGATTGCGTTACCAGCAGCAATGTATGAAGTGAACGATCCTTGGGATAAATTCAGAGACATATGTTACTTCAATCCAGACGGAGTTGATCGCGATTGTTATATGCAAAGTCATATGACGCTTTTTGATATGGATAATGCTTCTGAAGTAGAGTGTGAAAAAACTCGAGATTCTAATGGAGATGGAACACTAGATTCCTATGAACGTCACAATGATTCAACTGTAGAATCTTCAGAGAACTTTAGATACTGCGGCGATAAACTTTGGCAAATGACCGAATATTACGAGGTTAATTGGGATACATGGGTCAATTATCAAGCCTTTGATGCAAACGGTGCACTGGTGGAGATATCCAGACCCGAGGGAGTAACATTCGATATACCTGATGACACAGCAAAGTTTGGTAAGAAAGCAGGTAGAAAGCAAACCCTTGAATACGCAGGCTTTGGACGTCTTTGGGGAATGGACTGGATAAACTTTAATATTGTTGACTGGGTA
>JAAXKA010000137.1 GCA_012269555.1 Alphaproteobacteria bacterium | reverse complement strand
TTTAGTGTCTTTGAAGGTTGTATAGCAATCGATGAAAAACCTACTGCAGTTATGCTTGGCACGTAGTATTTAGAAGTTTCAGCAGCGCGGCGCTCATTTAAAAGTGAGCTTGAACTATCCAAAGACTGTCTACTGTCTAGGTGTGGTACTGGTGTTGCGTCTTGCACTGCTAGCGGATTAACAAACTGTCCATTGGGTGCGCATGCGCTGATGCTGACTGCTCCCGATAGTAGTAATGCATAAAAACTTGTTTTTCTTAAAGCTGACATGTCATGTTCCTATATAGTGACACTTCGGATCAGCAAAAAATGTGCCACAATTGGATTAACACAGATCAGTTTAGTTATTTTTTTTTCTGAGCCCTCCTAAATACCTCATAATAATGCATAAATTTATGGCTGGCATAGATTATGCTTCATCACAGCAGGAATAAAAATATAAAATGTGAACAAAAATAAAAGTCAATTATAACAGAAGGTTAACTTTCAAAATTTTGACATTTTGGAATTGGAAGGTAAGATGGAGAAAGCTGAAAAAATAGGCCTAAAGCGGATATTCCCCAACTTTGTGAATTCTTTTTTACCGTTCGGTATAATTGCGCTGGTGGCTATGCTTGTCCTACCTTTGCCAGTTGCATTATTGGATACTTTCTTCGTTTTGAACATAACATTATCGTTATTGATTTTAATGGTGGCATTACACACCCAAAGACCATTAGATTTTTCATCATTTCCGAACCTTCTGCTGATAGCTACAGTCTTAAGATTAGGTTTAAACGTTGCATCAACTAGGATTGTTTTAAAGGATGGTCATACTGGTCCTGATGCTGCCGGACAAGTCATTGAAGCTTTTGGGGAATTTATAGTCTCGGGGAATTATGCTGTAGGTATCTTTGTTTTCTCTATTTTAGTTATTATTAATTTGGTCGTTATTACAAAAGGTGCTGGCCGCGTTTCTGAAGTTTCTGCTCGATTTACATTGGATGCTCTACCGGGCAAACAAATGGCCATTGATGCCGATTTAAATGCCGGCATCTTAACGCCTGAAGAAGCTAAAGATCGAAGAGCTGAAGTGGCTAAAGAAGCAGACTTTTACGGCTCTATGGATGGTGCGTCGAAGTTTGTTAAAGGAGATGCAATCGCAGGCATCCTTATTTTGGTTGTTAATGTTGTTGGTGGCTTGATAATTGGTTTACTACAACACAATTTGCCAATAGGTCAGGCGGCAGAAGCTTATATCTTACTTGCTATTGGTGACGGATTGGTTGCGCAAATACCATCACTTCTATTGTCAATAGCAACTGCTATAATAGTGACCCGCGTGTCTTCTGCTCATAATATGTCGGAGCATATAACGAGGCAAGTTAATCTGTCAGCAGCATGGTTTCCAACTTCCTTGGTTATTCTTGCCTTAGGCTTAGTTCCTGGTATGCCTAATAAGCTTTTTATCTTCTTTGCTGCTATTGCTGCTGGTCTTGCTTATCTTTCAAGAAGAAAGGAAAAACTTGGACCGATTGAAGAACAAGAAGCACAAGAATTAGAAGACGATGAGACCGAAAATGACTTTGATGTACAATCCGTAAAAGATGATGCAAAGATTTCTCTTAATATTGGCTTTGGTTTAGTGAGCCTTGTTTCTCAATCGGACGAAAATAGTCTAGTGCCAAGTATCACTAAACTAAGAAAAGAAACATCTAAGCGATTAGGTTTTGTTATACCAGGAGTGCGCATTAGAGATGATATTGATCTTGAGCCTTCACAATATCAAATCAAAATAGGTGAAAAAATTGTTGCTGATGACATTGTCTACTACGATAAAATTCTGGCGATTCCAGGTGATGGTGTGAAGCTCGATTTAAATGGCATAAAAGTTCAAGAGCCAGCTTTTGGGGTAGATGCGGTTTGGATTGAACCTGAATTAGACAAAGATGCTCAATCAAAAGGTTATGTTACAATCGACCCAACGTCTGTTCTTATTACACACGTTGGTCAAATTCTAATGAACAACGCAGCAGAGCTTTTAGGGCAAGATGAGGTACAGGAACTTTTGGATGACTTAGAGCAATCACAGCCTAACCTTGTTCAAACAGTTATTCCAAAAATTGTTCCGTTACATCAACTGACAAATATATTACAAAGCCTGTTAAAAGAAGCTGTCCCCATTTCAGATCTTCATGTAGTTATAAGCGAACTAGCTGGCTTAAATATACAAAAGATGTCGAATGATGATATTTCAGAGGCGATTAGGCCTAAATTGGTCCCTTTACTAATTCAAAGATTAACGAAGTTTAAAGAAACACTGCCATTGCTTACACTGGCACCAGAGTTGGAACAATTGATACTCACTTCTGTGAGGCAAAATCCAGATGAGAAAATGTTGCTTCTAGATGGGGCACTAGCAAAAAATATATTATCAAATATCAATGAGGCATCAGAAGCATTAAGCCGTGATAATAAAGCTGTATTTTTGATAGTTGCGCCTCAAATAAGGCGACATGTTGCTAATTTTATTCGTTCACAACTACCTGCGGTTAATGTTCTAAGCTTTACTGAACTACCAGAGAACCGTAGTGTTGAGATAGCCTATACCATTGGTGGTGAGAATGAGCCAACTGAATAGTCCAAATAAGAACGGAGATCGTTAGATGGTGGAAATAACAGTTAAAGCTCTCGATAGCGCTTCCGCTATGGAAGAAGTTGAAAAACGTTTAGGTTCCGACGCATTAATCGTGTCTACCAATAAAGTAGATGGTCACATAGAAATAGTTGCCACTAATGATGAGCCTTCTGATTATAAAGAAAGAAAAAAAACGCTAGTCTTGGACTCTAGCTTTCAAGTAGAAGGCTTTCCAAATATTCTTAAAAATAAAATGCCTAATCCTCAAAAAAAGGTATCAAATAGTGAAGTTGAAGAGATAAGTACAAAAGTTAATGAAAGCGCGGAAAAAATAAAAGCTGAATTAAACTACTTGCTTAAAATATCTGCAGCTAGTCAAAATCTATCGTCAACTATTGAAAGACCTTTTTGTGAATTTAGAAGTGCTGGTTTTAAAACATCCATTTTCAAAAAAATTGGTTTGACTGCAGAGACTGATACCAGATTAGTTGCAAAATCTATATCTAGTGATTTCGTTAATGGAAAATGTGACCACTTTGAGAGAACAAAACTATTTATTGTAAATGGTCCTTCTTTGTCGGGCAAAACACTGTTTTCAAAAAAGTTAAAAAGCCTTTTGGAGCAAAAAGATGAAATAGAAGGTTGCAAAATTTATCAGAGAGATCTGTCCCCCTCTTTTGCTGGACTGAAGAGGTGGATTGATGCAGCTAGGATTACCGATGAAAAACGTAACCAGTTAGGCATTGTAGAGCTAGCCAACTCTGAAAATTTTGAAAATATTGTTCTTGAAGTAAAAAAGCACTACCCAGAATTGAGGGTAAGCATCATTAACATTATGCCAGTGGGCAACAGCAATGAATTTCTTATGCGTAACTTTTCCCCTAGGAAGCTTGAAAATGAGTATCTCGCGCTTACTCAGCTTGATATTTGTGACCTTTCGATGCAAGAAATCAACGCTTTTATAGAACTCGATCACAAATGCATGTTTTTTTCTGGCACGACTTCCATAAAAGATGGCTTGTTTTTTGCTCAAATGGAAAAAACCATTTCTCATATTTTACAAAATATCGAAGTAGGGGCGGACTAAATAATGGTTAAGTCAATTGCTATAGCAAGTGGGAAGGGAGGAGTCGGAAAGACTTCTTTAGCGGTAAATTGTTCTGTGCAATTATCATCAACCGGCAAAAGCGTAGCTTTGCTTGACGCGGATTTTGGTATGGCAAATTCCCACATTTTACTCGATAAAAAAGTTGAAAAAACTGTTAATGATCTTCTAGAAAATAGTTTAAATATTGAGGATATCATACATGAGTCTGCTGCGGGATTGAAATTAATTCCTGGTGGTTCTGGCGTTTTGGAGTTGTTGAATTTAGATCATAAAAAACGTTATGAAATTATTCGTTCTTTGGATCCCATAAAAGATGAAGTCGACATCTTAGTTGTTGATACGCCTGCTGGTGCATCTGATGCGAGTATCGAGTTTTCTGCTGCTTGCGATGCAGTTATCGTTGTTCTAGTCCCTGAACCTACTAGCTTTATGGATGCTTATGCTTTTATTAAAGCACTGAATATTGAAAAAAAATTTAACAATGTTTCCGTTGTGGTAAACTTGGAAAGAAATGAAAAAGCAGCGAAGAAAAGTTTTGACAGCTTCAAGAAGATCGCAACAAAATTTTTGGATGTTGAGATTGAATATGCGGGCTGGATGCCTGAAAGTAAAACTATTGCTGGCTCTATAGTATCTCGAAAGCCTGCCATCCTTAAAGGATCTTTAGAGCCTACTTTAGGAAAAAGTATTTCGG